>CAUJJL010000128.1 GCA_963205455.1 Verrucomicrobiota bacterium | reverse complement strand
CTCCGGATCTCCGGCAAAATCGGGAACCTCGCTGCTTGTCGCCTCATACGCGGGGCGGTCAGGCATCATGATCTCGGTCTCGGGGACTGCAGGCATGGAGTCACGGGTCAATGACACCGTCTATTGGAGCGCCACCGGTGCAGGAGGCAATGCGACATTGGCATCGCCAAAAAACTGAAGGTCTGAAATCGCCGTGACACCGTCACCGGACGAACTCGGAACCATGATGCGCACCCATTGGGTGGCAGTGTCCGGTATATTGTAGCTTTCGAGTCCGGAATCGCTTCCCGAGCTGGTGCGCGTCACCAAGGTTTTCCATTGCGAGCCGTTGGTCGATGTCTGGATCGAAAAGCGGATCTTCCTTGTATCTCCATCCTTCCACGCAATGCGCACCTCTCGGAGGAGACTCGGAGATTCCAGCTCACAGCGAATCCATTGCATGCTTCCCTTTGCCGCCCAATAGGTCTCGGGCTTCGAATCGGTCGCGTTGCGGGCGAGATTCCCGTTGTCGCTTCGTGCATCGACATTGTTTACCTTAAGATGTGCGCCTCCGATCGAGTCCGCGACCTCGGGCGCAGCAGGAGCCGCAGGGGCGGTCGCATTTGAAGCTCGATGCTCTGTGGCGAGCGTGGTCAGGAGCTTGACCACTTCCTCGGAGGGATAAGTGAGCCCGATTGAGACGGCCTTGTCCGACTGATCAACCGTGACGCTTTGCGTCAGCCGACTCAGATTCTGATCCTGGATCTGCACAAAGGAGGCCATCGCGAGCATGCCCTCGACGACTTTGGTCATGTTGGTCGAAACTTCCGAGTCGGTCGTGAGCAGCGTCACGCGCGCAGCGAGGTTGCTGCCGGTCTCGCCAAGGGCGACCTGCACCCCGGCCGCCTTTTGCAGGAGGCGTGCCTGCGCGGGCATCTCCTTGAGCCGGTTGAATCCGTTCGCGGAGGCGATGAAAAAGAATCCGCTGGGGTTCGTTGAGGCGATCAGGGGATCACTCCTCTTGATCGGCGCCAGTCTGCCGTCTATCACGGAGAGGGCGCGCTCAACCTGATCGAACTGCCTGCTGACAAGGATCAGATCCTTGCGCGGAAAGGTCAGGTAGATTTCATTGCCGAACAGATAGGTCGGAAACGCCTTTCCGGTCACTGTCTTGAACGGAACCTTGCCATCGTTGGCAAGCTCCTGACCCGCGAGGAAGCCCTCAACAATACTCTGCGCCTTGGGACCCGCCTGAACCAGAAGGACGGAATGGTTTTCCGGACTATCCTCGAATGAGGTGCCGTAGGCTGTGAGGGAATGAATCTGCTGAAGCATGCCGTCGATGTCGATCGAGAGCTTCGCCTGCTCCTTCTTCGCAAGCTCTGACTTGATTCGAGCGATGATAAAGCTGCCGACCTTTGACTCCTTCAGTCCGTCGAGATCCACATGCGCAAGCCACTTGGTGTCTGCAGAAACGCGCGCGGGATCGAATGGCGCGGCGGTAAGCAGGGTTCCTGTCGCCAGCGCACTCATCAGAAAGCTTGTGAAGTATTTCATGGAAGAATTTCGGTACGCCCTGTTAACCCGGACCGAAGATAAAAGGTTACACCGGCCACATTTTCCTCGGCTGCCACTCAGGTTTCCTTCTCGGCACCGATGCTGTACTGCTTGCAGGAAAACACGATGCACGCTGCCAGCAACGCCGCAATAGTCAGCACAAGCAGCGCGCCAACCGACTGCAGAACGGCCATCGATCCCGGGCCTTCCAGAGTCTGACGTGCGTGATTCAAAAGAATCTCCACGTGGCGCGTCACTGCGAGCAGGTTGAGGTTGGTCGGCATGCGGCTGATTCCCGTCTCCACAACAAAACCATAGAGCAGGCCGGCCACCATGTACTTTCCCGTCCAGACGCCAAGTGCCACGGCAATCGCGGTAACCGGCAGGATCAGCGCAATTTCCGCGGCGCAGGTCATCGGCAGGTTTTGCCAATCTCGATCAATGCCGGAAAAGCTGCCGGTCGCGTGCACAATCACCGTTGCCAGGATGGTGAGAAGCGTCACGACCACCACGGCCGCCACCCACGCGGAAATCACGAGGTGGGCCTTCTTCACCGATCGTGTCCACAGGTACTCGATCGTATGCGAACGAATCGCATTGCGCAGGATGCCTCCACCCACCGCGAGGCAGGTCAGCGGCACGAACTTCAGCGCGACAACATCCAGCATCCAGCGCTCGAACTGCGCCGGATTGGAGCGAGAGAGAGACAGGCGCGTCAGGACAATCAATCCAATCGCGGCGCAGATCAATTTCACCCAGAGCTTCGGTCCCATCCAGGCTTTCAGTTCAAGTGAAAGGACTGCGGGAATGACTGACAAGAGAGGGGTCGCTCCCGGGGCAGGAGGCGTAAAGCCGGCCACGATTGAGACGGGATTCGGAGGCATTGGCGGAGGCTGATCAGAAGCACTCATGAGTTCACTTTTTCGAACAGGCCAGAAAGTGTCGTGGCCCTGCTCTGCACCTCAAAGATTCGCGCAGGGCAACCCCCAAGCAAGCCGGTCCATTCAGCATAGAAGCGCTCCGCATGCCTGACCCAGACGACCGCCCGATCCTCCTCGAGATAGTAGCCACGAAGCAGTCCCGCCGAACGAAGGTACTCCACAACGTCCTCGGGGCGATCCGTTCGAATGACAACCTGCTCAGGCAACCGCGACGCGTCTGCATGGATTTCCTGATGTGAACCTCCTGCCACGGCCCGACCCCAGTTCAGCATCAGAAAACTGCCGCACAGGGCTTCAAGCTCGTCGAGGATGTGACTCGAAATGAGGATGTGCACGCCGCTGCGCTGCAGACCGCGCAGTATGTCGCCGATCTCATGGCGTCCCATCGGATCCAATCCGTTCATTGGTTCATCCAGTATCACGAGCCCGGGTCTGTGGAGCAGTGCCTGTGCAAGCTTCACGCGTTGCCTCATGCCCTTCGAATAGGTGCCTATCCTTTTCTTCCAGTGTTCCCTGGAAAGACCGACAGCCGTGAGCGCGAGTTCGCTTCGCTGCAAGGTCTCCCCGCGCGGCACACCCGAGAGCGCAGCCAGCGAACGAAGCCAGTCGACCGGCTTCAGATCCTGATGCACGTGCTCGTGTTCGGGACAGTAGCCGATGCTTCCGAGCACGCCCGGGTTGTTCCATGGCTCCTCGCCAAAAACCGTCAGCCGACCCGACGATGGGCGGATCTGCCCGGTGACGAGCTTTATCAACGTGCTCTTGCCCGCACCATTCGGGCCGACGAGCCCCGTGATGCCGGGACCGATCGTGAACGTGACGTTGTTCAATCCGAGAACAAGTCCGTAGAAGCAGCTCAACTCGGTGGCCTGGATGACAGCACTCATTCGTTCGAGATGCGTTTGTTGATCGCCAGAATCGATATCCCGAGGAATCCCGCGAGGAACAGGACCGGCATCCATGCGCCTCCCGGCACGGATTCAACCGCGACCGCAGCCTTCGAAGGAAGCGACTTGAGCAGCGACTCAAAAAAAGGGAGTGAGGCTCTCGCACTTTCCATCACTCCCCTGAGATCAAAGAGCCCCCGGGTGACTTCGCGCAGGCAATTGATCGGGCTGAGGCAGCGGCCCCAGGGGAGCACACGGCTCGCCGCCTCAGCCACAAATCCGGTCACCAGCCAGAGAACGATCCATAGCGCAGTTGCGGCTCCGGATTTCCTGGCAAGCGAGGAAACGGCAAGCGCAAGAACGCTGAGACAAAGGACAGTGACGACACCCGCGGCCATCGCCCGCAGCAGCGCGGAAAACCCATGCCAGAAGAAGGACCAATCGGGGGAGAGGATATTCGACGCGAACCAGACGAACGCCAGCGGTGCGATCATGATCCCGCCAAGCAGCACAAACACGATGCCGAATTTTCCCGCAAGATAGTCCGTGCGGGTCAACGCCTTGGAGTTGTAGATCAGTATCGCGCGACTCGACAGGTCCTGGGAAATGAGCTTCGGCACAAACAGTGCCACCGCCAGACAGCAAAGCGTCACGTAAAGCAACGACAGCAGCGACAGCGTGATGCGGAAAAGACCATCGACGGTGATCTCGGGATAGAGGAGGATCCAAGCCGTGACGCCATCGAGGATGGCCTTGGCCTTGCGCCCAAAAGTGTTCGCGACAAACGACGCCAAGGCGCTGTCCGTGGATAGGAGCTGACCGATCAGGAAATGAAACGCGACCACGGACAGCGCACTCACCCACGCGATCGCGAAAATCCCTCGAAGCAGTTTCGACCGCAAACACAGCCGCATCCCATAACTCATGATCGTCCATCTGCGCCGCCAGATGGACGTCGACGTTCCCCTCCAATGTTCGTAGTCGTGAGCACGGATGCTCATGGTGTGGCCCCCTGGTCGCGAACCGCCTGAAGGAAAAACTCCTGCAGGGCATTCGGGCTGGCCTTGATTTCAATCGGCGCGATCCGTCTCTCACCCAGGAATGCAATCATCGGGTTGAGCGATTCCTGCCCATGCGCAACGCGGATGCGACCGTTGCTGAGCAACTCGCTCGACCAGCCGTTTCGGGAAAACGCTTCGATCAATTCAGGGACGCCGGCCTGAACCGAGAGCTCTGCGACGGGTTGCCTGCGACGCTTGAGTTCCTGCAAGCGGTCATGAACCACCACCCTGCCGCGCGCAAGGATGACAATCTGTTCGCAGATGCGATCGACATCGGGGAGGAGATGCGACGACAGCACCACACTGATTCCGGACTCCTTCCAGATTCTCCCAATCAGGTCGAGAATGTGCGCCTGGCCCTCCGGATCCAGGCCGTTCGTGGGCTCATCGAGAAAAACCAGCTCCGGATCATGCACGATGGCCTGCGCAATCTTGATGCGCTGCTTCATGCCCGTCGAATAGGTCTCCACGAGGCGATAGCGCTCCTGTCCCATACCAACAAAATCCAGCATCTCATGCGCGCGCTGACGGGCGGCGGCGAAGGGCAGGCCTGATAATTGCGCGCAATAGGTGACGTATTCGCAGCCCGCCATGCCGGGAATGTGACAGTCCTGCTCCGGTGCATAACCCACGCGTTTGCGCACTTCACGACCATGGGCGTCGATGTCCTGCCCCAGAAGTGACGCGCGCCCCGTATCGTTCTCATCCAACTGCAGGAGGCAGCGGATGAGCGTCGACTTGCCGGCACCATTGGGCCCCAGCAATCCAATCGTGCCCGGTTCAATCCGAAGGTCGATCCGGTCCAAGGCCTGATGACTGCCGAAGCGCTTGCTCAAGCCCTGGGTTTCGATGATCGGAGGCATGGAGGTGAAACTCTCAATACCCGAAAACAGGCGGCAAGGTTACAGAAAAAGTGCGAACCGTCACCATTTGATGCCTCATCGGGAAGGCATCAGGACCGCGGCCGGTCGAGGACCAGGTCACTCCACTCGCCCATCAACCGGGAGTCGATTTTCCAGCCGGGCGCTGCAGCGGCGAAGGTCTCCCGCACGCGGTCGTTCTCCGAGGCGAGAATGCCGCTCAACACGAGTTGGCCGCCGGGCGACACCGCTGAAACGAGTCCTTTTGCAAAGGTCATAAGCACATCCGCCTGGATGTTCGCGAGCAGCAGGTCCGCGCTCCTGCCCGCCAGGCCGGAAATGAGGTCGGCGGTCGTGAACGTGACCTGCCCAGACAACCCGTTGAGGTCGGCGTTCTCTTCGCTCACACGCACCGCCTCGGGGTCATTGTCGAAACCCGAAACCTGGGTAAATCCGAGTTTCGCGGCGGAAAGCGCCAGGATTCCGGAGCCACAGCCGGCATCAATGACCACCGCGGTTCGCCCTCGCTCCTGCGCAAACGCCACGAGCCGTTCGCAGCACAGCCGGGTCGTCTCGTGATTTCCCGTCCCAAATGCGAGCCCTGGATCGAGCCAGATCACGGCATGCCCCGGAGGAAGCACAAAGGATTCGCGCTCCCAGATCGGTACCCAATGCAGGCGTCCAAACTCCCATGCGCGAAAATGCGCCTTGTAGCTGTCGCGCCAATCCTGATCCGCAAGCTCGCGGATTTCGGCCTCCCCGACCCTCCAATCTCGCGTTACCACTTCCTCCACACGGGAC
Source organism: Verrucomicrobiota bacterium (assembly GCA_963205455.1). Classification (GTDB taxonomy): domain Bacteria; phylum Verrucomicrobiota; class Verrucomicrobiia; order Opitutales; family Opitutaceae; genus UBA6669. The sequence goes on along the minus strand of CAUJJL010000128.1, from coordinate 96,557 downwards.
AGACCTTCGTCCAACTGCGCGCGATTCTCATAATATCCGGCGACCCATGCTCGGGCCGACGGCTTGTCCTCGAGGAGCATCAACCGCCCGTCCTCCCAGACGGCAATGGCTTCCTCCACCTCGCCAACGGCATCCGACCTGACTTCAAGCTTGAGTTCGAACAACGGCATGACGCTACGCCTAAACGCTGGCGGCAGCCCAACGGCGAGCAGAATGTTTCTACGCCACCTTTTCCTGCTCAAGCACCGTCTTCATGACGCGTGCGAGATCGGCAATACGGTACGGCTTGGCAACAACACCACAGAACCCATGCGCCCGGTGATTTGCCAGAACGGGATCGCTCGAATAGCCGCTCGATACGATCGCCTTCACACCTGCGTCGATCTTGAGCAGCTCCTCCATGGCCTGCCGCCCCCCCATGCCACCCGGCACAGTCAGGTCCATCACAACGACACGGAACGGCTGCCCACTTGCCATTGCCTCCGCATAGGTGCTCACCGCCGCGGCGCCATCCGAAACCGTCACGACCTCAAACCCGAGCCGGGCCAGCAGCGCCTCGGCCATGCGACGGATGGTCTCCTCGTCGTCCATGAACAGCACCCTCCCCGAAAGCCTGTCGGGTAGTGCATTTCCGGTCGTCACAGCCACCGGCGCACTCGTCGCCGCGGGCAGCCAGAATTGGAAGGTCGTGCCTCGGCCCATCTCGGATTCCACCTCGATGTGACCCTGATGCTTGCGGATGATGGAATACACCGTCGCAAGCCCCAGGCCGCTGCCGTTCTTCTTGGTCGAAAAATACGGATCGAAAATCCTGCCCAGGTTCTCGGGAGGTATGCCCGTACCCGTATCGGAAATACTGATACAGATGAACCGATCATTGTGCGGCTGATCGCCACGCGCTACGCCATTGGGGCCCACCGTGCCCTTGTGATTCTTCAGTCTCGCGCTGATCTTGCCACCCTCCGGCATCGCCTGGACCGCATTGATCACCAGGTTCTGGATCACCTGACCGATCTGGCCCTTGTCGATGTCCGCAGGCCAGAGGTCCGGCGTGGCATCGACCTCGCAGCTCACCTTCGATCCGTGAAGAGCAAAGGCCGCTGAATCGCGCACGACCTCCGGCAGGCGGACCGCACTGCGAACCGGATCTCCTCCCTTGGCAAACGTGAGGAGCTGCTGCGTGAGATCCCGCGCCCGCAAGGTGCCACGCTCTGCCTCCGCCAGCCATCGCGCAGTTTTTCCGCCTGTCGTGGTATCGAGCTGAGCAAGCGTGAGATTGCCCAGCACCACCGTGAGGATGTTGTTGAAATCGTGGGCGATTCCGCCGGCAAGAATTCCCACCGATTCAAGCTTGGAGGCACGCAGGATTTCTTTCTCAAGGCGCGCGCGCTCACCGATGTCCCGCATCACCAGGACCACGCCCATCGGCGCATCCTTGTCATCAAACATCGGCGCACACCGACCCTCGATCAGCCGGATGGCACCCTGACGATCAACGAGCGTGGTGTGCTGCGGAATGTCGACCACCTTGTGCTCCGCGAGCGCGTCCTCACGAGGAACCGCAACCGCCGCCTGGGAATGCTGATGCCGCAGCAGGACGACATCCTCGATGCGCTGCCCGATCGCGCTACCGAATTTCCAGCCGACCAGTTCCTCAGCGGCGTGATTGATGAACTGGACAATGCCGTGGGTGTCGGCAGTGACAACGCCTTCCGCCATCGCGCGCAGGGTCACGCTCAGTCGTTCGCGTTCCGTGGCAAGCGCCGCCTCGGCGCGCTTTGTGCCGGTCAGGTCAACCAGCATCAACTGCGTCCATTCGAAATCGAGTTTTCCTCCCCGCACCGGAAGCCACCAGCGGTAGTAGACCAGGCGCGGCGTTCCATCGACCGCCCGAAGGGTGAACTCTCCTTCGATCTGGTTGATCCCCTTCCAGATCGCAACAAACGCGCGCTGACGCGCGAGATAGCCATCCTCTGCAAAGATCCAGTCGAACCGCTCCGCAACCTCCTGTTTGGACCGGCCTCCGACCAGCTTGACAACCGCCTCGTTCATCCCCGCGGGCACGATCTGGTGGAGCGAATTCGAAAGTGCCGCCGGGTTCTCCGCCATATACTTTTCCAGATCCTCGACGCCCGATGCCCGCAGGTCGTTCAGCCAGATGCCCACCGAGCGATAGTCGTACTCGACGATCGCCACAGGCGAATGCTCGAAGAGCACCCGGTAGCGTTCCTCGCTCGCCCGAAGCGCGGACTCCGCCCGGCGGCGTTCCGTGATGTCGGACACGAATCCCTGCAGGTACAGGAGCTCCCCCTGGCCATCCCGAACCGCACGCACGTTCTCGGAGATCCATTTCGTGGACCCATCCGCACAGACCGCCTCCGACTGGAAATCTGCAACCACGTCGCTCGATCCGAGCGCCTCAAGAAACTCGCGGCGGCGGCCACGAAGGCGGTACACGCCGCGTCCATTGCCAACGGTCTCGATCATCTCCGCGGGACTCGCATGACCCAGCATGCGCGCAAATGCCGGATTGACCGCCCGGTAGGTGCCGTCCGCCGTGCACTCGTAAACGCCTTCCACCGCGCTTTCGAAAAGCGTGCGGAAACGCGCCTCGCTGACACGCAGACGCTCTTCGGTGAGATGCCTCTCCGTGACATCCTGCGCGAGCACCACGATCGCCGGCGTCTGGGAAAATTCATACCGGTGCAGGTTGATGCTCATGTACAGCGTCGACCCGTCCTTGCGCAGGTGTCGCCAGATCCCGGCGAGCCTTTCGATATTGATTTCACCCAGCCCACCCTCAAGCGCCACCCTCAGGCGCTCCTGCTCGTCGGGCGGGCGGATGTCCATGATCGACATCTGAAGGAATTCCGTGCGGCTGTAGCCGTAGGTCTTCTGCGCGGCCGTGTTGACCTCGAGGAAACGCAGCGTGACCAGATCATAGAGCCACATCGGTGAGGGATTGGATTCGAACAGGAGACGGTAACGCGCCTCGCTCTCCCGCAGCGCCTGCTCGGCCTCCTTCTGTTCGGAGATGTCCGTGTGCGCCCCGACAATGCGCCGCGGCCTGCCATCGTCGTCAAACAGCGCCTGACCGCGCGACATCACCCAGAGGTAACTGCCATCCTTGCATCGTACGCGCACCTCCGCGTTGTAATAGGGCACCACATGCTCGACATGGGCCCGCATGGCCGCCAGCGCACGATCCCGGTCCTCAGGGTGGAGTCGCGACCAGAATTCCTCGCGACTCGCTGTCAATTCGTCGGGGCTGAAACCGAGCATCTCCTTCCAGCGGTCCGAGAAGAATGCACGATCCGTTTCAAAGTCATACTCCCACAGCCCGACATTCAGACCGCGCACGGCAAGTTCCCAGCGGTCCTCGCTCTGCCTCAGGCGCGCCTCGGTCTGTCTCTGCTCGGTCAGGTCGGCAAGCGTCGCCACCGTGCGCGCCCAGTCGGGGTGTCCGTCAGGCGACACAATCACGGTCCACTGCATCAGACTCTGACGGTTCACGCCCTGCGCATTGGTCAGCTCAAGATCGCAGGATACCGACCTGCGATTCACCCAGATGCTTTCAAAGACGCGCCGCATCGCACTGCGCAGCCCCGGGGAGTCGGGAGCAGGAAACGCCCTTGCGAGCGCACCGACATCCGGCACACCCATGAATTTCAACGCCCGCTCATTGCAGCCGGTCACCCTGACCAGTGCCATGCACTCACCCACGAGCCCTTCGTTGTCATTGAAATGAGCGGCCAGATCCTGCACCCCCGAATCCTTGCACTGGTGCAGTCGCTGGAGGACGCTCGTAAAATCCAGTTCAACCGTGGCAACAGGCAGGTTCTGGAAAACCTCGCGGAATCGATTTTCAGAGCGACGATACGCCGCAGTGTGTTGCTCAACGAGTCTCTGGAGGCGGATGTTCCAGATGACGATGCCACCGCCGATCACCCCCAGGAGGACGAGACCGATCAACACCCACCGGATGACAGCGCCCGTCACATTGAATTTCTCGGCTGGTTCATAGACAAACCCCTCCAGCCGTTTTGCATCTTTCGCCAGGCCCAAGGTCACAAAGAGACGGCCCATCTCTTCCCAACGCTCCTTGTTGACATGGCCGATCTCCACCAGCCCAGGCACCACGAGCTCGCGCACAGCAAGCGCCTCTTCCGCGAGGCGCTGCCTGGTCTGCCCGGGCGAAAGATCGGGTACGCCCGCGAGAATGTTTTCGACCGCCGATTCGGGGTTCTGCAACGCAAATTCCCATCCTCGTTTCACCGCCGCGCGCAATTGCTCGACGCGATCCGGATTCTCCCGCAGCTCCGCTTCGCTTGCGATGAGGCTGTCCCCATAAAAATCCACCCCGTACGTGGCAGGCTGCAGGATTCGGTAGTCCCCCTTGCCCAATTGCAACTGGGGGTGGTTCGCAAAATACACGGCCATCGCATCCGCCTCCCCGTCCTCAACCTCATTTGCGCTCTCGAAATTCCGCACCACATCGATGGAATCGCTCCGGACTCCCTCCTGTAAGAGCATCGCCCACAGTTCGACATCGCGCGGCAGCGCACCGATCGCGACACGGCGTCCCGCCAGCTCCCCAGGGGTTTGAACGGTGGAGTTACCCGCAACCGCGAGCCCGAGTGCCGAGTGCTGAAAGACCGTCGTGACCAGGACGACGGGCTTCCCATTCAGCCGTTCGAGCAGGGCATCGGAACCCGCAACACCGTAGTTTGATCTCCCGGACACCACGTCAGATACCGTCGAAGTGCCGGGTCGCGCCGGTTCGAGCCGGACATCGAGGCCAGCGTCGCGGAAATAGCCCTTTGACTGTGCGGCGTAATACCCTGCGAACCGAAAACCGGGCGAATCCGGCAGACTGATGACAACGGACTGAAGAGCGGCTGCGGATTTCGTCGTTTCAGCGCACAGCCCGCCCCAACCGCCGCCCGGCACAAGGGCCGCGAGGCATGCGCAAACCCAGCTAGGTAACCGGGGTGAAAGCCTGATGGTCATCGGGAGACGTCTGTTGACGCAACGGTCCTGCGGGGACTTTGTCGAGCGAATCGAGCCCCGGGGAATCTCCCCAGACATCATTTTCACTTGGCTTTAACGTTGGCAGCATCCGGCCTATTGGCCCATGCTGAGAACATGCCCAACCCGTCCGCGACGCTCGCCCAGCTCGTCGAGGTGCTGGGAATCGAGGAGGTTAGATCTCTCGTCCAACTTTACCTCGACCACACAGCCGCAGAGTTGAAGGGTCTTGTCGGCGCGCCCATCGACAAACAAATCCTGAAGGTCCACGCGATCAAGGGCAGTTCCTCGCAAATTGGCGCCAAGCTCTTCAGCGCCCAGTGTCGCTCGGTGGAAATGCGCCTCCGTGAAACGCGGGAGCTGCTGACGACCGACGAACTGACGGCCCTTCAAAACGAATTCACCACCGCATCCGATCAACTGCGCGACTGGCTTACGCAAAACCCGCCGCAGGACGGAACCGCTTAGTGCGCTTGCAGGCTTGAAGCCTCCGCCATCGAATTCTTCCCGTGCCCGCCTCCGGGACCGGGCGTGTGGGATCAAACCTTGATCAGCCCCTGCTGCACACACCAGCGAACCAGGCTGGCGACCTCACGAACCTCCACCTTGTCCATGATGTTTGCGCGGTGTTTTTCAACCGTGCGCACCGACAGGTTGAGCTTTGAGGCAAGCTCCTTCGAGGAAAGTCCCGACGCAACCCCAATGGCGACCTCAAGTTCGCGCGGTGTAAGCGGGTTTTTGAGTGGAACCGGCGTCGCCGCGGGAAGGGGCGACAACGGTTGCTTGGCGGGCGTGCTCGAGGAGAAAAACATCCCTCCCGACAGCACCTTGTCCACCGCTTCCAAAACCACCTTGAGCGGCTCGGTCTTTGCCACATAGCCGTGAACGCCGAGCTCGATGAGCTGCGCCGGCAGGCGTTCTTCCGCGTGACTCGTCAGCACGAGTATGCGCGTGCCCGGCAACTTGGCGCGGACCTCCTTCGCGATATCGATGCCATGCATGCTCGGCAGAAAGAGGTCGACCACCAGCAGATCCGGCTTTTCACGCAGGCAGGCATCGAGGCCATCCTTGCCGTCGAGGTAATCACCCACGACGGTCACCTTTGGCATCCGGCTGAACGCCAAGGTCATCAATTCGCGGAAGACGGTCTCGTCTTCAATGAGCACGACACGGGATTTGCTCATGGGATCGGCGTAAGTAGAACTACTCCCTCCGGCGGAGTAAAGCTTTCGCTCATAGGGTATCTTGTCGAGAACGGGCATGTAGCCAAAGGAATCGGCGCAAACTGCGGAAGTCTTCAGGCAGAAAGCACATCGGATCGAAATCAAAGGCCACGGCATTGCCCGGAGCCCAGGAATCCCGGAGCAGCCGGGCGTGCTGTTCGGCAGTCAAACGAACCGTCCACGGGCAATCAACACAGGGCGAACCACTTAGGCGTGCCTTGGCATTCGCGTGGTTCTGCCGCTTGCATCGACCATCCGCGGTTTGCAAGCGATAGGAATTTCGGCAGACCGTAATTTCCGGGTAAATGCAGGTTTTTATCAATTGCTCAACGGCGGTTTTAAGGCACCCCAACGCCTTATCTCCCATCCCAACGTCGGTGGAGGCTGACTGAGTGGCCCGACCGACCCATGCCACCAAGTCCGGCATTTCGATGTCGGTGGCTTCTCGTTCCGCCCCCACCGGAAGCGGCGTCGGCCAGCCCCACGCTTCGGCAATGTCCCAAACTACCCCACAACACGGCGCCACGATCGCTTCATCCAAAGCTGTGCCTGAATTCCTATTAACATAACGCACCAAGCAGCGACCGGCGAGCGATTGAAATCGGCGCCGGGCGCTGCCTTCGGCGGCCGCCAGACTCTGCCGATATTCCTCATGGTCTCTTTGCGGCAACAAAGGCATGCGTCTGAACGTCAGGCTGGTTCCAATTGTTTTCGCCGTGGCGTAACGACCTTGATATCCATCCTACATCCAAGAGCGTGGAAAACGCTCGCGAGCATCTCCAAGGAATTGCCATCGTAGTTTGCATCTTCGAGCTCAGAGATCACCGACTGAGAACGCCCTATCTTCTCCGCAAGCTCCCTTTGTGTGAGGCCTGCCTTCTTGCGGAGTTCGTAAATTTTTTGCCCCGCTTCGGTGTTGATGCGTTCGACTTCCAAGAGCCGCTCCATCTCCAATGTCATCGGAATTCGTCGATCCAGTACCTTAAGAGCGTCTGTTCCGGAAATTTTGACGGTTTTCGGTGTTTGCGATTTCATGTTCATTTTTCAGACTTGGTCAAAGTTCGCGGAAAGAGTGTCTGGCAGGGTTCCCCATGAGCTTCTTTTTCCGCTCAATCGCACGGTCGATTTCAACAGACGGCACCATGGCTTCCTTGATGAGACCACATGCGATGACAGCAGCAATACGACCTTGGAAAAAGAAAAGGAGCCGGTAGTTCACAGTGCCCATTCTTACTCTTAGCTCGTAGATTCCATCGCGGAGAATATCGGCATAGGGGCGTTTGAGCTCATGCCCTTTGGCCCTCAAAAGTTCAAGGCGCTGGCGGCACTTCACATAGGCTTTGATGTTGGTTCTTGAAAGCTCAATGAGCCAGTCCAAGGCGGGAATGGCCGCACCAGCTGCGTCGTCTTCGCGATAAAAAACTACTTCTACCCCAGGCATCCTTTCTCACCGACACCATCGCCAACACCGATATCGTAGTCAATCTTAGCTTTTCAAAATTATCGCTAATAGCGATATATCCTAACAACCATTCAGGTACCCCAGCGGACCGCTGTTACCTCAACCCGATGTCAAAGGCTCTTCAGCTCTCACGCTCACAAATCCGTTGCTAATCAACTGTACTGCTTGAAATTTCCATGGGCCGCGTCTGCCCTGAACGGTCCGATTAGGGTGCTTAGGCGCTCCAACTTGTTCGTTTTCGGTTGCTTGCAGATTGGCGTTGTCGTTGCATATTCAACCCGTCATCTCCGGGCAACAACCTCCCCGCGTTGATGTCCCAAACCTTTGCCATGAAAGCCTTTTCCAATCCCCGCCTGGCCGCACTGGCCACCTTCACCGCCCTTCTTCTCTTCGTCGGCGGCTGCAGCACCTTTGAAAGCAGATCCCAGGAGAAATCCGAGGTCTTCAACGCGCTTGATACGCACACCCAGCAGCGCCTGAAGAAGGGCGAAATCTCTGTCGGCGATACCGCCGATCTGGTCTACATCGCTCTCGGCAATCCCGACGAACGTCGCTCGTCAACCACCGCCAAGGGCGAGAAGCTCACCTGGGTCTACAATGTCTACTGGCAGGAATACGCCGGCACCGTCCACGCGGGGTTCCGCCGCATCGTCATCTACGATCCCCAAAGCAAACGCTACCTGGTCTATTTCGAGCCCGTGCAGACCGACGTCTATCGCCAGCGCTCCGAGGAACGGATCCGCGTGGAATTCCTCAACGGACGCGTCACCTCGGTCGAGCAGACCAAGCCCTGACCCGCACGCACCGCCTCGCCTCGCCTCCCGTCCCGTCCGGGCAGCGCAGCGCAGTGCATCGCGGCACGCCTCAATTGCCCGCAGTCCGCTGCCCGTAGTAGGCACCCGCTCCGTGCTTCCGCGTGAAATGTTTTCGCAGCAACGCGGATTCGATGGGCGTGAGTCCAGGTGAAAGCTGCAGGCTCACGGCGGCCAGATGCGCGACGCATTCCATCGCCACCGCCACCTCGACGGCCTTCGCCGCAGTCTCGCCCCAGGTAAACGGCGCATGACGATTGACGAGTACGCCCGGGCAATCCAGCGGATCGAGTTCCAAGGCGGCAAATCGCTCGAGGATCACCGTGCCCGTCTCCCATTCGTAGGCTCCGGCAATTTCCTGGTCTTTCATGAGCCGGGTGACGGGCACCTCGCAGGAGAAATAATCCGCATGCGTCGTTCCAAGAATCGGAATTGCCCTCCCTGCCTGGGCAAAGGCCGTCGCATACGACGAGTGCGTGTGCACAATGCCTCCAATCGTCTCAAATCCGAGGTATAGCCTGCGATGGGTCGGCATGTCCGACGAGGGGCGCAAAGTACCCTCCACAACCTTCCCTTCGAGATCGAGAACCACCAGGTCCTCGGCGCGCAAATCATCGTAGGCAACACCACTGGGTTTGATCGCAAACACTCCCCGCGCGCGATCGATCGCGCTGGCATTGCCAAACGTCAGGTTGATGAGGCCGCGCCGCAGAAGCTGCACATTGGCTTCGTAGGCTTCGCGCTTGAGTTCCTTGAAGGGTGACGCCGTCATCGCCCGGGAGGTGGGTTAGGGTTCGAGGACTGGGCCGTCATTTCGCTCACAAAGCTCATGCACGGATGCCTTGTGCGAGATGATAGTACACCTCGTTGTTTCGCAGCGTCTGCTTGAATTCGGAAAGCTTCGTGTCCGCGTCGATGCTCACCAGCTCGATTCCGGCCATCGTTGCAAAATCCTCCAGCATTTCCGCCGTGACCGCCTGGCTGTAGCCGGTGTGATGCGCGCCGCCTGCAAGGATCCAGGCGCCACACGCGGTCTTGAAATCCGGTTGGCACTCCCAAACTGCCCGCGCAACCGGCAGCTTCGGCAACCTCGGGGGCTTGATTGTCGTGACTTCATTCACGATCAGCCGGAACCGGTTTCCCAAGTCCACGAGCGACGCATTCAACGCCGGGCCCGCCGCCGCATCGAACACGAGCCTCACAGGATCCTCCTTCCCGCCGATTCCCAAGGGATGAATTTCCAGCGATGGCCGCGCCGCCGCGATCGAGGCGCAGAGCTCAAGCATGTGCGCACCGAGCACCTGATGGCCTTTGGGCGAAAGGTGGTAGGTGTAATCCTCCATGAACGAGGTGCCCCCTTTCAGTCCTCGCGCCATCACTTTCATCGCACGCACCAAGGCCGCGGTCTTCCAATCGCCTTCTCCGGCGAATCCGTAGCCGTCGGCCATGAGGCGTTGCGGTGCGAGTCCGGGCAACTGCCTCAGGCCGTGAAGATCCTCGAACGTTGTCGTGAAGCCCTTGAATCCGCCCTCCTCCAGGAAGGCCCTGATCCCCAGTTCCAACCGCGCTCCGTAAAGCAGCGCATCCTGGCGGGCACCGCCTTTCTTCAACGCGGGAGCGACCTTGTACGCGCGCTCATACTCCGCACAAAGGGCGGTCGCATCGGCGCGCGTGACGGCGTCCACTTTCGCGACAAGGTCGCCGACTCCATGCGTGTTGACCGAAAATCCAAACCGCATCTCCGCGGAAACCTTGTCGCCCTCGGTCACGGCAACCTGCCGCATGTTGTCGCCGAACCGCACAAACCGTGCCCCCTGCAGATCATGCCAGGCGCGCGCCGCTCGCATCCACGCGGCGATCCGCTCATGAACCTCGCGGTCTGTCCAGTGGCCGACGACCACCTTTCGACCGAGACGCAGGCGCGTGTGGATGAAGCCCGCCTCGCGGTCGCCGTGCGCCGCCTGATTGAGGTTCATGAAATCCATGTCGATGGATCCCCAAGGCAGGTCGCGGTTGAACTGGGTGTGAAGATGGAGGAAGGGCTTTTTCAGCAGCGTCAGCCCGCGTATCCACATCTTAGAGGGCGAAAACGTGTGCATCCACACCACGAGTCCCGCGCAGTCGGGTGTCGCATTGGCGTCGATGCAGACCTGCGTGATTTCGTCCGGCGTCGTAAGCAGGGCCTTGAACTCGAGCGGAAGCGGCAGCAGATGCGAGGCGCGGAGGCCTTCGACGACGGACCGTGCATGACTCTCCACCTGACGGAGCGGACCTTCCCCATAGAGGTGCTGGGATCCACAGACGAACCAGATGCACGGTGCCGTGAGTGCTTGCATGATCGTATGCCGATTGATCCGCGCGTTCTAGCGATGGGTGTCCTTGATCTCCAGCAGTCGCTTCATCACGCCCGAGAGATCCGCAGCGCGGTTCACGCCGCCAAAGCTGTCATGGAGCTGCCGGTACAGCGCATACAATTGCCCATAAACCTTCTGCGCTGCGGGTTTCGGACGATAGGAAACCTTCTTAAGCGATGTCATGCATTTCTGCGCCGCGGGGAAATCGGGATGCACACCCGCCAGCACGGCCGCGGATACCGCAGCCCCCAGGGCGCACGCCTGGCTCGACCCGGCAACGAGCATCGTGCAGCCAGTCACATCCGCATAGATCTGCATGAGCAGCGGGTTCTTCTCGGCGATGCCGCCGGCACAGACCACCCGGTCAATGCGCACGCCGTACTCACGAATCCGCTCGATGATCGCGCGCGCGCCAAACGCGGTGCCCTCGATCAGCGCGCGATAGATTTCGGCCTTCGTGCTGTACAAGGTCTGGCCGATCAGCAGCCCGGTGAGAAGCTGGTCCACCAGGACATTGCGGTTGCCGTTGTTCCAATCGAGCGCGAGCAAACCACTCTGACCGGGCTTCAGACGCGCTGCTTCCTTTGTCAGCGGACCGTGCAGCCTGGCATCCCCGAGGACCCCTTCGACATACCACTTGAAAATATCGCCAACGGCGGATTGGCCTGCCTCGATGCCATAGTGACCCGGCAGGATCGCGCCTTTGACGATCCCGCAGATACCCGGGATGTCCGGAACGGTTTTCTCCGCGGATACCACCGCACAGTCGCACGACGACGTGCCGATGACCTTGACCACCGTGCCTTCGGCCACGCCGCTGCCGATCGCCCCGTAGTGAACATCCATTTCACCGATGGCTATCGGTATGCCGACCTTCAATCCCAGCTTGCGCGCCCACTCGGGGCTGAGCGCGCCCGCCGCGTGACTCGCATCCCAGGCGCGCTCGTACAGCCGGTCGCGCAGATCCGCCAACGCGGGGTCAAGGCACGCCAGGAATTCCCTGTCAGGCAGACCGCCCCAGTCATCCGCATAGAGCGCCTTGTGTCCGGCACAGCACACGCCTCGCCGGATCTCCAGCGGGTTGGTGATCCCGGCGAGAACGGAGGGTATCCAGTCGGCCAGCTCAACCCAGGAATGCGCGGCCAGAAAGACGTCCGGATCGACGCGCAGGCAGTGCAGGATCTTCGACCAGAACCATTCCGAAGAGTAGGTATTGCCGCACTTCGCAATGTACTGTGGCCGGATTTCCGCGGCGAGCCGCGTAATCTCCGCCGCCTCGCGATGCGCGGTGTGGTCCTTCCACAGCCAGCACTGCGCATTGAGGTTCCGTCTCCACCGGGCGCGAAGCGCGAGCGGTACGTTTTCCTTGTCGACCGGAATCGGACTGGAGCCCGTCGTGTCCACCCCGATGCCCACCACCTTGCCGACATCGAATCCCTTCTTCTTCTTTGCCTGGGCCAGGGCACCACGCACGCTCTTCTCCAGTCCGTAGAGGTGGTCCGCCGGGTTCTGCCGCGCCAGATGGTGATCCTTCGGGTCAAGCAGGACCCCCTGCTTTCCGCTCGGATAGTCGACGACCGCCACACCAAACTCCGCCCCGTCCGAACAGCGCACAATCAGCGCGCGGACCGAGTTTGTCCCGTAATCAATGCCAAGGGTGAACGACATGTGAAATCAAGTGAACGAAACAGCCCAACCTTCCCAGGCGCCATTCGCAATCGCGGAATCATCGTCCTAAAACAAAGTCCGACTTACCCATTCTTCTGCCGGGCTATGGAGTGCTATCCCATCTTGACACCACAACGCGCGTATATACGGTAGATACAAATGACAGCCGCAGTGGCCAAAGTCTTTCAATCGGGCAATTCGCAGGCCATCCGCCTTCCAAAGGCGTTTCGCCTGAAGAGTCGCACGGTGAAGCTGATCAAGACTCCGGAAGGCATACTGATCTGTAATGATGACACCGACAGGAAAAGAGCCCGCGCCTTTGCACGCCTTGCCGGTTCATGTCCCGATTTTCCAGACATTGGTCCGGTGCAGACACCAGACCTGTCACGGGAATGGTGATGCTTTATCTTCCGGATACGAACGCATTCTCGCGCTACCTGCGGCGATCCGACTCACGCCTGGTGGAAATGATGAATCTGCACCTGCCCGATCTTCGACTCTCGGTCATTGTTTTGGCTGAACTCGAATATGGGGCGGCCAAGCGGAGGGACGTGCCGGCCTTTGCCCGGCGCGTGGAATCCCTCCGGAGCCTGGTCGATGGAGCGCCTTTCCTTGAGGAAGATGCGATCGAATTCGGAAAGATCCGGGCCCATTTGGAAACGTTGAAGCCCAACGCTCAACTGATCGGCGGATTTGACATGCTGATCGCCGCCCAGGCTGTGCGCATGGGAGCGACTCTGGTCACTGGCAACACGCGCGAATTCGCCCGCGTTCCAGGGCTGTTGCTGGAAAACTGGCAGGACGTTTGACTTCTCCCTGCCTGCCATTGATACCCGACCAATCTACAGAGTTCACCGGCATTCAGTAGCGCTTCCCGCCCTTTACCGGTTGGCAGAGAGACCTCAGGCCATTCCAGAACTACCTTTGGCGTAGATTCAATGCCTTCCGGAGTGCGGGTCGGGCGAGACGGGCGAGGGTGCGATTCGCGTAGCCCACCCACGCAACGGGGGTCGTCGTGTCGAGCGGGCCGCGCAGCGGGTTTCCCGATGGGTCTTCGACAACGCCTCCAAGTTCTTCGAGGATCAATGCCGTGCAGATGTCGTAGGGGTGACAACATGTCATCCGAACACCCGAACCACTCATGTCCGGTAGCAACGGCCTCAGGTCAGCGATCATGCTATCATGTCCCGCAATCAGCTCATAAACCTGTCCCCCAGTGGAGACATACTGATCCTCAAAGACCTTCGCTCCGCCCTCGCGACCCCACACCTTCAACTCACGCCAGAATCTCTCCTCAATCTCCGCGAGCAGGGTTTTCCCCTCCGGGAAAAATCGGCTGAAGGAAACAAACCCATGGTCAAAATTCCGCGCCCGTGAAGGACGCAAACGAATCCGCTTCCCGGTACGATCGAGCCCCGGGCACCGGACCACGGCCACGCCTTGCCCACGCACGGCTGAAAGCTGGTCAAACGCGGCCTGCTTCACCACCGGCAATTCCGTCATCACCGCCACAACGATGTCAGCGAGCGACGTCCGCGTTCCCCGCTGCGGCGCAAGGCCCGTCAACACCCAGGCGCTGCGCTTGTCGCACATGAAGCCCCGCGTGCCGTCGATGGGATCGACAATGCATTTGAGGAGGGTCCGCGATACAGGCGTTCCCCTCGGAAAGGTGGTCGCATCCGCCTCCTCATCCAGTCCCTCCATCACCAGTTCCACCGGCCACGCCCGCGGCCATTCTCGCTCGAACCAGGCGAGGATGACCGTTTCGGCAATGCGATCGACGTGGTAGATTGTATCCGCCTGGGTCACGCCCACCACCCGACTCAATCGCCCCGCCTGCCTCTCACGGGCCGTCATCACCGCGGCATGAATGCGATGGTGCAGTGCGCCCAACAGGCGACGCGCGCGCTGGAAGTTTGCGAGGGTCATGGCGATCGGCAGGAACCCACGAAGAGTGGTGCGCCTCCGCATCTGCAAGCGCGAAAGTGCCTCTCGTCGGCAAAATTGTGCACCCTTTTCCCGGCCTTGCACTCATGCTCTCGTCCTTCAAGCTACGGCGCACATGTCCCCCCACACGCCCCCGTCGTCCGAAGACCCGGTGCACAGCGATTCGTTCTTGCGTACGCTCATGCGCCGGCAACTCCAACTCTCCGTGGCGTGCGCCGCGGCCTTTCTGATCCTGCTGATTGGGCTGCCACTCGCCAACTATTTCGCCCCTGATCTGATGGCGATGCGGGTCGCAGGCTTCACACTGAGCTGGCTGATCCTGGGAGTGCTGTTCTTCCCCTTTGTCTGGGTCATCGCCTGGATCTTCATCCGTCGTTCGATCGCCCTGGAAGAGGACGAGGTCGCCAGCGTCAAAACCTCCACCCGTCGCTGACCGATGCAGACCCTCACCTTTTTCTCCGCCTTCAGCGGCTTGCCCGTGGCATTCCTCGGCAATGTCGATCCGTGGATCCTCGCGTTTTCGTTCATCACGGTCGTTGTGACAATCTGGATGGGTTTTGCCGCTGCAAGGACCTCGCGCACGGCGAGCGACTTCTTTGTCGCCGGCCGTTCCGTCTCCGTCGGATGGAACGCCTCCGCCATCTCGGGCGAGTACCTCTCGGCCGCCTCGTTCATGGGTGTCGCCGGAATGGTGATGTCCTCGGGTTACGATGCGCTCTGGTATCCGGTGTGCTACGCGTGCGGTTACCTCTTCCTTCTTCTCTTCATTGCGGGGCCGCTTCGCCGGTTCGGCGCCTATACGATTCCGGATTTCGCCGAGGGCCGGTTTGACTCGCCGCTTTTCCGGAAGATCGCCGTGTGCTTCGTTCTCTTCATCGGCTTCTTCTACACGATGCCTCAGATGAAGGGTGCCGGCACGACCCTCGCGTACATTTTTCCGGGAATGCACTACTCCATCGGCGTCATCCTGGTGGGCGCCGTGATCACCCTCAATGTCGCGCTCGGCGGCATGAAGGGCATCACGCTCGTGCAGGCCTTTCAGTACTGGGCAAAAATGTTCGCCATCAGCGTGCCGGTGTTCGTGCTGATGTCGGTCTACGGATTCTACGGCACGCACCTCGGAGCCAATTCGTTGCCATCGAGATCGGCTTCACCCGCCGCTGCGATATCCAGCCTCGCCGAAACCGCGCAGGCCGCGCACGACGTGAACCGCAAGGCGCTGGTCGAAAAGGCTCCCACCGACGCCGGCTGGCTTGCGCCGTTCGGTCCCCTCACAACCAAGGCCGCGAAGGCCGCGGGCCTGAGTCAGGAACAAGCCCGACCCTATTCGCTGATCTACACCTATTCGCTGATCATCGCGCTCGTATGCGGCACCGCGGGACTTCCCCACATTCTCGTGCGTTTCTACACGAATCCCGACGGCGCCGCCGCGAAACGAACGACCATGTGGGTCATGATTCTCATCGGCGTCTTCTATGTTTTCCCCCCGATCTTCGGCGTGCTCGGGCGCAATCTTCTGCCTGAGCTCTATGCGGGCGCGGGCGCCAAGGGCACCGACAAGATTGTCCTCGAGCTTCCGCGCATCCTCAACGAGCGCGGCGGCGTCTGGGGCAGCGTGCTGAGCGGCATCACCTGCGCAGGCGCATTCGCGGCGTTCATGAGCACCTTCAGCGGACTGCTCGTTTCGATGACCGGCGCCGTGGCGCACGACATCTACGGACGCATCCTTCGGCCGAAGGCGACACCCGAGCAGCGCCTGCGCATGTTCAAGTTTGCCGCGATCGGCATCGGCGGAATTTCAATCCTGCTCGGCTGTCAGGTTGAAGCGCTCCAGATCAACTTCATGGTCGGCCAGGCCTTCGCCATCGCGGCGGCGAGCTATTTTCCACTCCTGTTCATGAGCGTGTGGTGGCGCGGCATGACCATGAAGGGCGCGGCAGTGGGCATGCTCGGCGGCGGCATCGCCGCGCTGTTCTGCACCACGATCATCAATGTGAGCGACCTGAAGATGATCAACATGGCCGCCTTCTGGACCGCCAATCCCCTGATTCGTATCCTCTGCGAACAGCCTGCGATCTGGACCGTGCCGCTCGCCATCATCCTGATGATCGTCGTATCCAAGGCCACGGCATCGGACGCACCATCCGACATCCGCATGAAGATGCTCGTCCTTCACGCCCCCGAAAAGCTCGGCCTCAAGCAGGAATACATCCAGGAACACCAGGTCGGCGCTGGGCACTGAGCGCACCGCAAAGGTTTGAAAAACGACCGCGGGCCCGGCGATGCCTACGCCTCAGGCCAGCGAAGCAGCAAGGCTGCGGTTGTCTCCGTCAGCCATTGTGCATAGCGCTCGACCCGCCAGCCACATTCGTGAACAAAAAGACGATAGGCGTCTGGTCCTGTGATCGCCCAGAAGATGTCGCTCGCTGATCTTGCACTCAAGCCGGGTTTAAGCACACCACGCTTCGCCCAGTCGCGCACCAAGGCGCGTTGGGCCAAGCGCCGACGTTTCTCTCCCTCAATCCACAAAGCCCCGAGGTCTTTTTCCGCCATTCCTGCCGCCCGGATGGTTTCCAGGACATCCGTCGCCCGCGCGTAAAGCCGCACGCCGTAATCGATGAAGGCGCGTATTTGATTCCGAGGGTCAGGAGTCGCCTGCAATTCTGTGTTCAGCCGCAGGACATCCGCCTCGGTCTCCATAGTGCCCAGCAGGGCCAATAGCAGCGCCGACTTGGAGCCGAAGGTCGCGTAAAACGTCTGGACCGCCACGCCCGCCTCCAGCGCGATGGCGGCAATACTCGTCGCCGCGTACCCTTTCTGGGCGAACAAGCGCCGCGCGCTCGCGATCAGCCGGTGTCGGGTGGCTTCTGCCTGCTGCTGACGCTTCGGCGAGCGATAGGGCCGCTTGGGGCCGACGGGGAGTTTCTTGACACGAGACATTTCAGTGTAGTAATACTCTATCCAATAAAAGGAAGCCCCGCCAGGTTGACTGAGGTTTTTCGCTGTGCCTCTCCCATGATCAATCTCCTCATGACGCGGGTGTTTGCCACACGCCATCCCAACAAGCAATGAACATCAAGAATCTCATCTACGCCCTCACCGCACTTTCCTTCACCATCGTCATTGGAGGCGCCATCTACGAACACTTGGCCGTTGTGCCAATTTGGTCCGCCGCCCCGCCGCGCTCGCTGGCCATGTTTCAGGGAGAATACGGCCTGCATCCGGAAATGTTTTGGAAACCCATCCATCCCGTCACGCTGGCACTATTTGTCGTGACCTTGATTCTGTCATGGAAATCCGCCCGCCGGCGCAATGTTCTGATCAGCTTTATCGGCTACGTGATCCTCTTGATCGTCACGGCCACGTACTTTGTCCCGCAGCTGATGGCGATCTTGCGAACAACCTATACCAACACCATCGACGCCAACCTGACCGAACGAGCCGCGACGTGGGAAATGTTGAGCCTGATAAGGCTGGCCATTCTGATTGGCTTGAGTCTGACGCTGTTCTTAGGGCTTACGAAAACCAGCGATCTGAGAGCAAACGGGAGTCCGCATTGAGTATGGACTGACTGGTCAGCGCGATCCCGCTGCCAATTGAGGCTCAACTGGGCAAGAATCGAAATTTCTTTCGCCGAAGGATCGAATCCGCAAAGTCGGCTTAGCTGCCACTATGCATCCCTGTGTGGATGAAATGGAATGATCCGGACATGGGCATTGACCGGTGTGGTAAAATAAAAACCACACCCCTGGGCGAACTATGACCTTTGGAGCACAACTTAAAAACTATCGCATCCGCAAGGGCTTAACCCTTCGGAAATGCAGTGATGAATTGGGAGTCGATCCCAGCAACTGGAGTAAGTGGGAGCGCGACGTGAATCCGGTACCGAAGGACATCGCAGTTCTAGAGGCGTGGGCGGAGTTCTTCGGATTGGAAGACGGCGAGAAGCTCGGATTTCTCGATGCTGCCGCGCTGTCTCGCCGGGAGCTCCCCTCTGACATCGCCAATGACGAGAAGGTCTTGGCCGCGCTGCCGACCTTTTTCCGTGCCGCTCGTGGTGCGGACCTCGACGACGCGCAACTGAAGCAGTTTATCGAGGACGTGCGTTCGCTCCATAGCCCGGACGGCAAAGCCACCAAATGAACGGACGATCCAACGTGTGGGATGAGGTGGAGGCATTCCGCACGAAATACTTGGCCGCGAAGCGGTCGGAGCTTCCGGTGGACGTCTTTTCGCTGGTGGAGCTGACGCTCCAAATGGACGTCATCCCCTTCGACGACCTGTTCCAAAGTATCGCGTCGATGCCGCTCTCACGCCAGATTTCAAAGGCATCTATGTAGACGCCGAGAGCTATGTTCTCTGGGAGAAGGGGCCGGTCTGGAAACAGAACCGCCTACGGTTCACGGTCGCCCACGAACTCGGTCACTACGTCCTGCACCGTGACTATGCGGCGAACGTGAAATTTGCGTCGTTCGACCAATTCGCGCGCCACTTCAAAGCAGAGGATCAGGCGCGTTTTGGATTGGAGCAGGATGCCAACGAGTTTGCGGGGCGGCTGCTGGTTCCAGTGGAACGCCTCAGAGAACACTTCGACGACTTCGCCGCACAAATCGGAAGGATCCTTCCGACATGGCTGAAGTCCGAAGACATTCGCGCAAAATTCGCCGAGCAGATGGCACCGAAGTTCGGAGTTCATCAGCAGGCCATTCTAACGCGATTGGATCGAGAGGGTATTTGGCCGTCGCCGTGAAAGAAAATACCCCGGAGCATTTCTGCTGCCCGGGTGTTGGCCAAAGGGCGCGGTGCTGCGCCATGTCCGGATCATTCCCCCGGCCTTCAAGGCGCTGGTCGCCAAGCGCCGGTCCACGCTGGAGTGAGAGTCCGCGTCGAGGGAGGGTGGAGTCCGGCGGATTGCATGAAGCGTGCGGGAAGGCACCTCACCGGGGAGGCTTCTCGTAACGGGTGTGCGATGAGAGGCCAAGCAGGGTTTCGATCTGTCCGGCGGCGCGCATGACCTGGTAGATGTCGAGTTTCTCAACGGTCGTGTTTTTCTCCACAAATTTTGTCAGATAGGTTTGTGACTTCGACTCCACGCCGTTGCGGGCGCAGACGAGGTAGGCGACGGATTCGGCTTCCAGTTCTTCCTGCACATGGTCGGGGCGCGGGCGCTCGGGGATGTTGAGATTCTTGTCCGGGCCGAGGTGGCCAAGAAACAGGTGTGCCAGTTCGTGCGCGATGGTGACGAATTGAACAGGCGCGGAGTGATTCCGGTTCACCTGCATGGAATACGAGGCGTCTTCCTCCTTCGTCGCACGATTCACAACGCGGATGGAGCCTGCGTTTGCATCCCCGCCGTCGAAGCAGGCGCAGGCGATGTTCCGACGTGCCATCTTTTTGATCAACTCGGGAATCCGTTCCGAGGTGATGGCTCCACGGGCAAAGAAGCTGTCCACGTCCCGGGGCAGTGCCTTCCCCTCGGTTTCCTGCACGTCATACACGAGCGCCACCGGGCCGAATGGCCAAAGGATGAGCAGCGGGCGGGCGTTCTCCTTCGGACGGCGGCCGAAGCGCGACTCCCAGTCGTAGGCCGAAGCCGCGTAGGTCAGGCCGGGCTTCTGCACATGGAGCAGCATGGCGTTGAAGGGCGCGAAGTTCCGCAGGCGCTTGGTGAACTCCAGCAGCTCAAGGTAATCCTTGCTGGCTCGGTAAAGCCTCGAGTCTTCCAGCAACTTGTCCAGCAGGGAGCGAGCGACTTCCTCATCCTGTGCGGCGAAGAGATCGGGTTGGGTTTCCATCGTGTTCATGCCCTGCCTTCGATGATGCGGATGGTTTCGAGGGTTTGGAGCTGGCCGAGGGCGCGGCGCAGCGGGTGGGCGCCGTCGTGGAGTTCCTCGAACTTCCGGCGCAGGCGCGGGAGGCGGTGCATGGATCCAGCCCCAAAGGGGCGGCCCATGATAGCCCAGGGCAACGCCCTGGGAACATAGGTCACCCACCATTTCAAGCCCTGAAGGGGCGGGCTAATCCCATACATACCGTTCATCAAAAGCCACGCCGTGACGTTCGAGAAATGCCCGGTATTCCTCCTGAAATGATTTGTGCCGGTGGTGTTCGGCCTGCCCGGCAATGTATTCCCGCACGGCCGATACATTCGATTCGCTGACGGAGAAGGCCCCGTAGCCCGATTGCCACGCGAACCCGGCGAAGGCCGGCCCCTGGGTCTTGATCCATTTCGAGGCGGTGGTTTTGGCCTCCTCGACGGCCTGGCTGATGAAGACGGTGCGCCCCAGTTCAAAGAGGATGTGGATGTGGTCTTCGACGGAGTTGATGAGCACGGGCGGGCAGCGAAAATTTTGCAGCACCCTGGCCATGTAGGCGTGCAGGGAGGGACGAACGGCGTCGGTGATGACGCGTTCGCGGTGCTTGGTGCTGAAAATGAGATGGACGTAAAGGCGGGCGAGCGATTGGGGCATGGTTTGAATCGCCCCTTCAGGGCTAGGATCGATTTTGGCGTTGTGGACCCAGGGCCTTGCCCCGGGCTGGGGTTGGATCGCGCCGTTGTGGACCTAGGGCGTTGCCCTGGGCCAGGGTTAAAGCGCGCCGTTGGCGCTGAGGAATGGGCGTGGACTCAGCCCCGACGGGGCGAATCATGCCAGCCCAGGGCAACGCCCTGGGAACATAGGTCACCCACCATTTCAAGCCCTGAAGGGGCGATTCAGCCCCCCACAGACCGTTCGTGCAGGCCAGGCCGTGGCGGTCCAGAAAGACCCGCACCGAAACAAGGGGGGATCGGGTGTTGTGCATGGGATTGGAACAGGCCTTGGGTCGCCCTTTCAGGGCTTGGATGGTCTTGGGTGCCGAATACCCAGGGCGTTGCCCTGGGCTGGGGTTGGAGCGCGCCGTTGGCGCTGATGAAAGGGCTGGGGCTGGATCGTGTGTTGGCGTTGAAGAATGGGCCGAGGTTGGAACGCGTGTTGGCACTGAAGTATGGAACGCCTGCGGCGCTGGCAAGGCGGTCATCCTCGGCGCGCCGTGTTTTCCGGCGTATCGAGGCATCGACGGCGATGGGAAGGGCGTGTTCACGCCCTGCCTTCGATGATGCGGATGGTTTCGAGGGTTTGGAGCTGGCCGAGGGCGCGGCGCAGCGGGTGGGCGCCGTCGTGGAGTTCCTCGAACTTCCGGCGCAGGCGCGGGAGGCAGTCCGGCTCCGGCAGGGCGGTCACGTCCGGCAGGCCGGCGGCCTCGACCAGGTCGAACAGACTCCCCTTCCAACTTCCTCCTTCCTCCTTCAAACTTCCCTTCACCTCCTCCGGGAAATACAGCTCATACACCAGCGCGTTCGACCTCCGTTCCACTTTCACGACAAGGACACGCGTTTCCGGTCATCTTACTTCAGTTCCCCTGCCGCCTTGAAATCGTGGAAAGGTTTGTCCCAATCAATACGCGGGAAGGCGGCCTTCACTGACTTGAGGAAATCGGCGCGGTTTAGTGTCTCGAAGGTCACGTCCTTATAGCGGTCCTCCAGCGTCATCTTGTGAATCAGTTCTTTCGCGTCGGGAAACACGTCGGACAGCTCGGACTCGATCCATTGCCTGATGTCATTATCCGTCACCTTGAGCATCGAGCCGACGAGAGCATCCGGCGGGTTAGCGCGGGCGAGCGGCAAGTAGTAGTCCACAACCTGCTTCTTCGATTCATCGAGCTTTTTCTGGAGCTCGCTTTCGACCTTATTCTGATGCGTCTCCAGCTTCTTGCGCAGTTCCTCGAGTCGCGCCAGCAGCGTTGGCTTGGCGGCTTTCAAGACGACCCTCCCGTGGTCCTTGCCGAGCGACGGCATGAAGTTTTTGCGGATCTCGTTCAGTTCGTCTTCCAGCACCTTGGAGGAAAGGGAGCTGCCTTTCTCAATGAGGTCGAACGTCGTCTTGAGCTTGCCTTCGAGGTCTTTGGAGGCACCGAGGTTTTGCAGTGATTTCGGAATGCGCACTCGGTGGCGCTGCACGGCGGCACCGGTGAGCGAAAGTTCCACATATTGGAGGTAGGGCTCGAAAACTCGCACCTGCCGTGCCACGTCAAACTTCACCGGCGGTGCGGCTTCGATGGCCTGCTTCACCTGCGCGAACTGCTCCTTGCCCAGCGGCAGTTCGCAGGTTTCCAGCGGGATGGACTCCAGCCGCGCGGCTTCTTCGGGGGTGCTTGCGGCGGCGACGGCCTCTGCCCGCGCGGCGGGGGAAAGGCGCAGCAGGATTTCCCGCACCTGGCCGGAAGTCAGACGGATGGCATTCGGTGTCTCATCGCTTTGCGGTTCGGGTTCGAGGTAGAGAGCCTTCCGCGTGAAGACCCAACCCGCATCGTCCACGATCAACACCGCGCTGCGGAATCCGGGCGAGTGCGACGGCTCGATGCCCGCGCCGCGCAGCGTTTCCACCGCCGGGAGACTTCCGTAGCCTAAGCGCAGCGTACGCTCGTCGAAATCCAAACTCACCGTGATGGGAATGGACGAGCTCGTCGACTTCAGGGCTGCCAGTGCAGCGGTTTCCTCGTGCAGGCCGGGCGCGGCATAACAAACGCGCTGCCGGGCAGCCCGAATCAGACCGCTCATGCGGCGCGCGGACAATGCGGTGAAGAGAGGTGGAGTCATGCTTGGGCGAGTGTTTGAAGTATTGTGAATGCGGTGGCACTCAACGGCATCACGGAAAGGCGGGGACGGCGAACGAGCGGAAGGTCCGAGAGCGCCTGCGTCGCCTTGATCGTTTCCAGGGAGACGGGGGAAGGAAAAGAAGCCGCGGGGGCGAAGTCACATGTCAGCCATTGCGGGTCGGCGCTGGTGGGGTCCGGGTAGGCTTCGCGGGTGACTTCCAGGAGGCCGACGACGGCCTGATCCTGCTGGCTGCGGTAGAAGAGGACGGGATCGCCGAGACGCATGGCGCGCAGGTGCTTGCGCGCCTCCGGGCTGCGGATGCCGCGCGGGGTGAAAGTGCCGCGGGCGACAATCTGCTCCCACGAGGTGCGGAAGGGCGCAAACTTGATGAGCCAGTGGCGGGTGGTCATGGGGGAAAAATAAATCCTTGCAAACGAGGACGGCGGGCGTAGGGTTCCATCAGCTCAGCTGCCATGTGTAGCAGGAGATCGAACCCCGCCACGGCGGGGTTTGTCATTTTCGGGCCTCATATTTCGAGAGCAGGTTGGTTTTGGCGTTGGGGTAGTCGAGGTGGTAGGCGGTCGTGATCATCCACACGGTGCCAAATTTTCGGGTCTGCCACGGGCGGAGGATAACCACGTAGTCATGCTCCTTGAGCCAGAGGTATTCGCGCATCTGGCCAAACTCCTCCTCGTAGGCCCAGCAAAGCACCGCCGGATCCGAGGCATGCTGGATGACGGCGCGGCACCAAGCGAGCCTCTCCGCCCTTCGGAAATCGGGGCCTCGTTCCTTTCGTTTCGTTCTCCGGACTTGGTCGTAGATGATTTCGTCCTTCGTGGTGAGGTGCCAGAACCCTTCCTCAAAGCCATGGCGACTGTCATCGCCGAGGCGGGAATCATACCAGACGCGGCGACCGGCATATTCGAGGGAAGTGTTTTTGAAGTCACCTTCGAAGATGGCGTAGAGTCGTCCAAGGTAGTCGTCCCAGTCGCCATCGAAGGGGATGATTTTCGGCAGCCAGTCGGGGAAGTTCGCGCTCATGCTCTGGGGCGGGTGTCAACTCAGAGCAAGAGGGCGTCCTGGTCGTATTCGGTGGCGATGAGGAATTTGGCGCTGCCGGGCGGGGTGTCGGCGGTGAGGGAGGCGCCGATTCTTGCTTCGAGGGCGCGGACGAAGGCGAGTTTGGCGGGGCTGGATGTGGAGCCGCGGCGGGCGTAGGCGATGGCGCCGAGGAAGAGGTCGGTGAGCTGGAGCAGGGCGATCTCGTGGGAGCGGACGAGCTGCAGGTCCTGGATGGCCCGGGCGGTTTGCAGGCTGTCGCCGGCGTCGCGCTGGAGGAGGTCGCGCAGTTTGGCGACCTTTTCGCGGCCGCGGGTGTCCTTGGTGTCGAGGAAAATGCGGTGGCGGTTCTCGGGCTCCACCGCGCCGCGCAGGAGCTGGTAGTAGAGGCGGTAGTAGAGGTGGTCGCGGGCGGTGGCGGGCAGCGCGGCGTAGAGGCGGGCCTTGTCCGGCAGGACGAGGGCGCGGAAGGCCAGCGCCTCCTGCTCCGGGGCGAAGAACCAGTCGAGCAGGGCGAGGTAGTGTGGCAGGCGGGCGGGCGAGAGCTTGGTCCACTTGGCCTCGAAGTGGGGTTCCAGGCCGCTGGCGGCGGCGAGGGCGCGCAGCGCGGCATGGCTGGCGGCGACCCGCTCCGCCGGACAGGCCAGCAGGCCGAGCAGCATGTTCGGCTCGCCGTCGGCGGGCAGGTGGCAGGATTCGTCGCAGTAGAAGTGGAGCACCGGGCGGTCGAGCAACTGCTCCTCGGTCCGGCCCAGCCTGGCGGCGAGGTTGCGGCGCTGGGCCTCGGCCAGTTTGGGATAGCGGCGGGCATACCAGTTCTCCACCTCCTTGATGTCGCCGTCGTTCAAGCCGTAGGCGGCATAGACGAGTCGGTCGATCTCCAGCTGCTCGTTGCTGGCGTAGTCGTAACGGGGATTGGTCCGCTGCACTCCGATGATTGAAGCAACAAGACTGGCAGCCATAGGCATACTGTCAGGCAAGACTAGTTCCTTTAGCGCATCCACATCCATCGAGACCGTTTGTTGTAGAAAGCCTTTCAAGAGGTGTTTCGCAAACCGGGACGCGACCACCGCGAGCACATTATCAACATTTCCCCCTACGAAAACCCCGCTGCTTTCCTTGTCATAGCAAGCACCCGCATTTTGACGAAAGGTCGGCGCATATACACCACGGGACGAGAACGTTATTCCTCCGACAAAATACGAATCGGCATTTTGAAAGCGTGAGGCTAGTGAATCATCACCACCTGTTCTACCTTGTTCACGGTTTCTCGTTCTCGTTGTGAGCGACTTCATTCGGTTCACCGCCCATTCGCTCCAATCAATATAGTAGTTGGTTGGAACGAAGTAATTCGGCATCCATCCGTCTTCACTTTCCGACTCCCCACCCTTATCATAATGCGCGATATATCTGCCGCCGAAGTAACGTGGGGATTGCCGGTCGTCTTTTGAGATGCCGTGCTGGATCACCTCCATGCGGAGGTTCTCATCCGAGCGGATTCGTTCAAGGTCAGCATCGGCGAGAAGAAACTCACGATAATCCTCGATGGAGCGATAGGAGCCTCGGGCATCGGGATTCTGAAAGAGGTAGGCGTCATTGTCGCCGGTTTGCAGGCCGACTTTCACCTCGGCGATGTCCCCGAGTTTCACCAAGCGCACCGCATTGCCATTGAGCGTGACCGTGCGGACGGGCACGCGTTTTCCCCCGATGGTCTCATGCCGCACCGGAGCGGTGGTATCATTCATCAGTGCGAACAGCTTCGGCGAGGCGACGAAGAAGGGCAGGTTCGAGTTGGTTTGGATCAGGTTTTGTTTGTAGTGGTAGATCGCGTAAGTCTGGTTGGAGACGTTGGCGCGGCGGGCGAAGCCCTCGGTTTGGTAGAGCAGGTGGAGGAAGCGCTCGTGCTGGTCCCAGATGGAGACATTGGTGAGGTCGGCCATCTGGCAAGTGTGGGCCTCCGGGGCCGCGCCGCGCTGGCAGAGGATGACGGCGCAGTTGACGGTGGCCTTGAAGGTGTCGCCGGCGACGCGGATCATCTTGTGGACGCGGTGCCGCAGCATCTGCCCGCGCAGCGGGCGGTGCGTCTTGATGGTCATGAAGGTGTCGCTGACGATGTAGGCGAGCACGCCGCCCTCGGCGAGCGGGGCGGGGCGCGAGGGATCGCCGAGGAAGCGGGCGATGAAGGCGCCGTAGGGGTCTTTGGAGCCGAGGCCGAGGGAGGTCTTCACCTCGTCGTCGATCTTGGTGCCGCCGTAGGGCGGATTGCCGATGACGATGTGGAAGGGTGAAGGATGAAGGTGGAAGGATGAAGAATCAACCAGCTCCGGGAAGAAGGTTTCCACATTGAAGAAGGGGGCGGCGAGGGTGGCGTGCTTGAACCACTCAGCGAGCCAGATGGCATCCTGCTGGCGGCGCATGTTCTCGCGGTCCAGCTGGGTGGCCCCGGAGGGCTTCACACCCTTGGTCTTTTCGGCGAAGCCGGGGAAGAGGGTGGCGAGTTTTTCCCCGATGGCGGTGGCGAGTGCGTCGCGGCGGTCGCGGGTGGCGCCGGGCTGGTAGTATTCCTCGCGGGCGCGGCGGAGGTCGGCGAGCACGGGGCCGCTGAGCAGGCCGTGGCCGGCATCGGCCAGGGTATTGGCGCAGAGGAGGTTGGTTTCGAGATTGGGCAGCGAGGCCAGGCCGTAGTTGTGGGCGGGATCGTTGAGGTGGACATCCTGCTCGACGACGAGGGTGAGGAAGAAGCGCAGCTTGGCGATGAGGGCGGCGAGCGGCTGGATGTCGAGGCCGTAGAGGTTTTTCTGGATGAGGCCGAGCTTGCGGAGGTAGTTGTAGCTTTTGCCTTCCATGCCCCGGCGGGCGTCGTCGCGCATGGCGGCGGGCAGGCGGTCGAGCAGGCGCTGTTTCCAGTATTCGTTGTCGGGATCGACGCGGTGGAGCAGCCCGACCATGCGGTGGAGCATGCCCATGGGGAAGGCGCCGGAGCCGCAGGCGGGATCGAGCACGCGCACGGCATCCAGCACATCCACGACACGGGCGGCGATGGGCGAGAAATCGGCGTGGGGATCGAGTTCGTAGCAGAGCTGGCTGAGGAGCTGGAGATCGGCGGAGGAGGCTCCGCCTTTCTCGAACTCGGTGCGGAGGTGGAGGTGGAGCGCCTCGTTGACCATGTAGTCCACGATGCGGCGCGGGGTGTAGTAGGAGCCGGAGGCCTTGCGGGCGGACTGGGCGGCGGCCTCGTCGTCGGGATCAATCTCGGCGAGCAGGTTTTCGAAGGCGAGGCCGAGGAGTTCGGGATCGAGGGCGACATCCTCTTCCAACGGGGTGTTCTCGGTGACGGTGAAGCGGTAGCGGTCGAAGATGCGGTTGAGGCCTTCCATCGGCTGGGCGGCGGCGCGGCGCCCCTCGCCTGCGAGCGTGTAGCCGTCCTCGCGGCGGGCGTAGAAGAGCTTGTTGGGCACGCGGAAGGCGTTGCCCTCCTCGTGGGTGAATTTCAGGTTGTCCTCGGGCAGGGCGTCGAAAAGGCCGCCATTGAGGTAGGGAATGCGATCGAAGAGCGAGTAGTCGAAGGTTTCGGGCAGGTTCTGCTTGGCGACGTAGGCAAGCTTTTTGAGATCGGGCGCGATGACCTCGCGGTCGTTGGCGGCTTCCGCGCCGGATTTCCGACGCTGGTCCATCGGGCGGTTGAGGGACTGGAAGAAGATGTTTTGCAGGATGCCGCGGTAGTAGTGGTTGCCGTCGAGGAAGTCGCGGGAGTCGCCGTTTTTGGTGAGGACGCGGCGGGTTTCGGCGGTGTCGTAGAGTTCGAGGAGTTCGGCGGGGATGAGCCGCATTTCCTTGAGGAACCAGGTGAAGAGCGTGCGGCAGATGAGGCGGACGGTGAACTCCTGGGTGGCGCGGTCGCGGTTTTTAGCGGTGTCCGGCGTTTGGTCGGGGAGCTGTGCGAGCTGGATCTCCGTGATGGCCCAGCGGAACCAGGCGGCGAGGGACTTGTAGAAGCTGTCCTTGAGTTCCTGAACGGAGAAGATTTTCTGCCAGGCGGTATCGAGATCGGCAAAGGTGCGGATGGCGGACTCGGCGGAGAGGGACGGCAGGGAAAAGCGCTGGAGCAGGTCGAGGTGGGCGCGGTGGGGCGAGCGGGAGTCGATGTCGCGGATGAGGGAGACGCGGGTGAGCACGTCGCGGGTGCCGTCGCGTAGGTTGCGACGGCGGTTGATGACGGCGAGGGAGAGGCGCGAATCCTCGCGAAAGAGCACAAGCACCGGCTGGGGGACAAGGCGGTTGAGGGCGCGGGTGATGGTGCCGTAGATATCGCGGTTGTGGGGCTGGCCGTCGGAGCGCGGATGGAGATCGACCGCGAAGAAGAGGTAGGACTCGATGACCTTGCCATCGCGGCGAAGCTCGAAAGGGGATTCAAGGCTCAAACCCAGATCGTTGCCGGCGGAAGGGGCAAGTTCGGATTTGGTGAGCTGGAAAAGGAGGTGAACGGATTTCCAGAGGGAAAGGTGGGCGTTTTCCTCGCGGAGGAGATGGCCGGGATCGAGCTGCTCTTGAAGCGCCGTCAACGTATCGATGGGCAGGGAGCGCTCCGAGCGGTAGCCGAGGGTGTCGAGCAGGGCCAGCGAGGCCTGCCGCAGGGGCTGGGTGGTGAAGGCCTGGAGGCGGGATTGGATGGCTTTGCGGAGGTCGGACATGGGTGGGGAAAAGGTTGAAGGCAAAAGGATGAAGGATGAAGGGTTATTGGCCTTTCGCCTTTTTTGAAATGGTTGGGGGGATGGCGAGGAGTTGGTGGTTTTCGTCCCGGAGGGAGGCGAGTTTGGATTCCGGGACGATTTCGCTGCGCACGAGGAGTTCGAGCCAGTAGCTCGATTCGTCGAGTTCCGTGAGGCAATCGCCGATCTTGGAGACGAACTCGCCCTTGGAGCGGGCGCGCCGGGCTTCCCGGTAGTTGGCGCCGACGGAGGTGCCGGAGCGCAGGACCTGTTTGCCAAGCACGCGGGCCTCGTCCGTCTTCGGCAGCGCGACAAACATCCGCACGATCCGAAGCGCAAACTCCGTCGTCCGCTCCATCAGGCCGGCATTTCCTTCATCCTTCATCCTTCATATTTCGTCCTTCTTCCTCCTCCCGGATGGAGCCAAACAAGGCATTGGTGTCGGCAAGGGCATTTCGAGGCCTCATTGAGGATCGTCTTTTCCAAGGATGTTGATTCCCTTCAGCCCGAAGAGCGGGGCGGCGGCGAGGAAATGGCGGTCATTGGAATAGACTTCGGTGAAGCCGTGCTGGGCGGCACAGGCGAGGTGCATCGCATCCGCAGCCCGGAGAAATGTCGTGCCGGGAGCGCTGCGCAGCGCGGATTCGATGGCTTGAAACACGTTCTCCGTCAAAGGCAGCAGCTGCACCTGCCCGCTGCGACATTCGTCCAGGAACTGCTCATGCAACTCAAAGAGATCTTCCGGGGAGTCCCTACCTTCCCGCCGCTTTCGCAAAACAATGGCTGAGAATTCTGCGCGGGCGTGCCAGGCTGAAAAGAGTCCCGTGCACCGAACAAGCAGCTCTTTCACGGCTTCATGCCCCGGCTCGCACGAATAAACGCGAAATAAGTAGCTGGAATCAAAGTAGAGCTTCATCCCGCGAAGCGCGATCCTCTGAAATGATGGTTGTGGAATCCGTTCCCCCGGAAAAGGCTCCGGCCTGGAGCGCGGCTTTGTATCCGGGACGCAGCTTGCGATTGGCCCAGTAGGAGGTCGGAGCCTCTGTGACAGTTTCAGGTGCCTCCAGCTCGCGCTCTAGGGAAATCAGGACAAGCTGTTTGAGCGTCTGGCCCCGCTCCACGGCACGGATCTTTGCCCTTTTATAAAGCGGCTCGGGAATATCGATGGTTGTTTTCATGGGGAAACCATACGTAAATCCATATTGCCGTCAATCCGTATTGCTGGATAAGACGACGAGCCAAGTGACGAGTTCCCAGTCATCCGCATTCGCGGTGGGGGTTTCGGCGGTGGTGGGCAGCAGGCCGCCGCGGCTGGAGAGCAGGCTGGCGGCGGCGCGTTTCTGGAAGGTGGCCTCGATGGAGCGCAGGGCGCTACGCGCGAGGGTGTCGTAGCGGGACATGTCGGTGCCGTCCTTGGTGCGGGCGTCGAAGAGATCGCAGAGCTTCTCGAAGGCGGTGGGGTGCCCGGCGGCAAGGCCACGCAGGAGCAGCAGGGTTTCCTTAGGCTGGACGAAGGAGAAACGGACGGTGCCGTCGTCCAGGACGTAGATCAGGAAATGCGGGGCGAGCGGGTTGAGGTTTTGTGAGTCGCGTGGTGCAGGCGATCCTGCCTGCTCTTCCCTGGAACCTGACGAGAGCGTCTGGTCCACTCTGCGGAAGCAGAAAAGGGCGCCGGGGCGGGATCGGACGCAATGATCCTCCTTTGGCGGAACGACCGCGTAGAGACCGAGCGGCGCGGATTCCAGTTCCTCGCGGCGGCTTTCGAGGAACTGGAGGAGATCGATGCGGAACTCGTCGAGCGAGAAGTCGGTGAGGCTGGGCGAGTCGGAAAAGTCCTCAAGGTCGAGCACTTCGTCCTTCAGGCGCTTGAGCTGGTGGTTGCGGAAGCGGAGGTCCTGTCTGATGAGGTCGTCGAGCTGCTGGGGATCGAGCAGGTTGTCGGTCTGGGTGGCGGCGAGGTCGGCCAGGGCCATGCGGGCCTCGACGCGGTGCTTGACGTTGAGGTAGCGGTCGAGATCGGCGACGGGCCAGAAGTTGACGAGCTGGACGGTGGCATTGCGGGAGCCGATGCGGTCGATGCGACCGAAGCGCTGGATGATGCGGACCGGGTTCCAGTGGATGTCGTAGTTGATGAGCAGGTCGCAGTCCTGGAGGTTCTGGCCCTCCGAAATGCAGTCGGTGGCGATGAGGAGGTCGATCTCCTCGTCATGCGGGAAGCGCGGCTGCTCGGCGCGGCGTTTGGAAACGGGTGAGAAGTTGGTGAGGATGTCGTCGAAATCGGAACTGCCGAGACTGGTCTGGTTGCCCCCGTCGCCGACGATGAGCGCGCTGTGAATGCCGAGGTGGTCCTTGGCCCAGGGGGCAAGCTGGTCGTGGAGGTATTTCGCAGTGTCGGCGAACGCGGTGAAGATGAGGACTTTGCGGATGGGCTTGGCGTCGGCGTTGATGCTGGGGTTGGCGACCTTTGATTCGATGCGGGCGCACAGCTCGGCGAGCTTGGCGTCGCGCTCGGGTTTCACCTTCTCGGTTTTCTCGTGGAGATACTGGAGCTGGGTGCGGTCGTGGCGCACGGCCTGGAGCCATTCTTCGAGCTTGAGGTGGGCGAGGTGGATGCGGCGGCGTCCGCCGATGGTGAAGTCCCGGGTTTCCTCGTCGGGGTCGTCGGTTTCGTCGGGAGTAAGGTTGTCCCAATCAATCTCCGGATGGTTTTCCGCGTGGAGTTGGAAGTCGGCGATGCGCTGTTCGAGGGTGTTGATCTTCTCGATCGTGCGGTGGAGCGTGAGGCGGAACGAATCCACGGAACTTTCCAGGCGCTTGAGGAAGTTCACCTTCATCATGGCGATGAGGATGCGTTCGCGTCCCTCCTGGGTGAAACCTCCGAGGATCTTGTCTTCATAAGTGGCGCGGACTTGCGCAGGCAGATCGTCGCGCAGGAAACTCGTCGGGTGGTAGAGCGCGAGGCGGAGCTTGCCGATTTCCTCGTCGAGTTTTTCGAATGACAGGAACTTGTCCGCGAGGTCGATGGGCGGGTGGATCGCCACCGGCGCGGGGCGTTTGGGAAAGCCGCCGAGGCGTTTCATCTCGTCCTTATAGTACGTGGCGATCTGCCTGCGGGAGCGCGCGATGCTAAGGCCGTCGAGCAGCTTGAAAAAATCGCCGCCGATACTCTGGAGGAGGTCGCGGGTGGTGCGTTCTTCCGGTTTTTTCTTCGACCAGGTGGTGAAGTGGCCCTGGGCGATGCGAGTGGTCTCCTTGACGGATGGGATCTCCAGGTTGCGGGAAAACGCGGCGTCCGCCTCCGCGTCACGGGTGACATCGCCGCCGGCGATGAAGGAGATCTGGTTGCGCAGGTCGGCGAGCTGGTTATTCACCGGCGTGGCGGAGAGGAGGAGGACTTTGGTGCGCTGGCCTTTTTTGATGATCTCCTCCATGAGCCGCTGGTAACGGCTGTGTTTCTCTGGTTCGCCCGGCCGCTGGACGGCCTGCTTGTTGTTGCGGAAGTTGTGCGATTCGTCGATGACGACGAGGTCGTAGGCACCCCAGTTGAAATTGGCCAGATCGTGGCCATCCACCTCGCCGGACTCGCGACCGAGGTCGGTGTGGGAAAGGACGTGATAGCCGAAACGATCCTTGTCGAAAGGATTGAGCGTGCTGTTGGATTTATAGACCGTCCAATTGCGGCGGAGCTTCTTCGGGCAGAGCACGAGCACACGCTCATTGCGCAGCTCAAAGAATTTGATGACGGCCAGCGCGGTGTAGGTTTTGCCGAGGCCGACGCTGTCGGCGAGGATGCAGCCGTTGGTGGCGCGGATCTTGTTGATGGCGGCCTTCGCTCCGTCCTTCTGAAAGGAGAATAGCGCGTTCCAGATGCCCGTATCAGGGAGCGCGGTCTTGGTGAGGGCTTTGTCGGAATCGTCCGCTTTGTCGAGATAATGGCGGAAGAGATGAAAGAGCGTAAGATAGTAGATGAACTCGGGCGTCTGGTTCGAATAGAGGCGAGCAAGTTCCTGGAGCACCTGATCCTTGACATCGCTGGTGAGCGAGGTGTCGTTCCACAGGGCATTGAACCAATCGAGCAGATCGCGGCGGTCGCGATCATCGGAAACAATGAGATTCAACTCGATGTTGTTACCGGAGCCTTGCAGTCCGAGGCCCGGGACGGTGAAATTCGAGCTGCCGAGGAGCGCTTGGGCCACCTTGCCATCCTGGATGTGATACATCTTCCCGTGAAGAAATCCGGCGCGGACAATGGATTTGATTTCGACCATCCGGGTGATCCAGTCCGCGCAGTCTTTCGCGAGACTTTTTTGCGAGAGCTGGTTGGCGAGCGAGAGTCCGCTCTCGGCGAGTTTGAACTGTCGGGATTGCTTGCCGTCCTTCTCGATGTTGCGGATGAACTTGGGCTCGCCGAACAGGAAACGGAGCTTGCGGGCGCTTTCCAGTTCGTCGCGCAAGGCCTGATAGGCGTGAACGGTGAAGTAGGCCGAGACGAAGGAAAGCTCGGAGCCGGGGGCAATAGCGACGCGGAGGAAGTCACCGGCTTTGCCGCGGCTGTGATTGTCGCGGAGGCCGGAGGAAGCAGCCGTTTCCCCTGATTTTTGTTGTGGGTTTTCGATGGTGGAGAGACCGGGTGAGCAAGAGTTCGTCGCTTGGGTCATTTGTTGGATGAAAATAGAACCGGGATGTCGACCGACGAAAAGAAGCAATTGAGAGGACCAATAGCACGTCATCGCGCTTTGCCGGGTGCAAGTAGGGTGTTCTTGAGGAGCCCAGCCTGACCGAACTCGCGGAGATGGCGGGGTTGAGCAAGTACCAACGGAAGTGTAAGCCGCGGATTGGAAGGGTCGCACAGACATTCGTGTCTGTGTCCTGCTGGGGAATGGCAGACAGGAAAGCCTGCTCCACCCTTAAGTGCACGAGGGCGCCAAGCAAACGATGTCGAGTCTTGATTCTTGACACCAATAGGTTGGCGCGAGCCTCAAATTCCCCGGTTGCTCACATGAAACTGGGCTTGCTCTCTTCATCATCAAGTCACGATGTAATACCTGACCCTACAATTTGTCCCACATGCTCTAGGTTATGGTTGCACAGTTGCGCAAAAATTGTGAGCGTTCCTCTGGTTGGAGTTGGTCTATTGGTTTTTCTTCTTTTCACACTCGGTCGCTATCGCAACCGGGAAAAACCGCCAACTCCAACCGCTCTCTACTCAATTCCTATGGGACGGCTGTGGTTCTTCTGGAAGAGATAGAAAAGCACGCGGTGGCCAAACAGCAATCAACCGGGACCCGTCAGCGCAGCGATCTGTGCCCCTTAGGTTGCCGCAATCTCATTGATCGCTCACATGTAAACAACGGCCGGGTGCTAGTTTGATCCAATCCGGTCCGAGCCTTCGCAGAGATTTGCCAGGCGCTTCCGCCGCGCCCGTGTCAGCAGTGGAGCGGCCTTCTTGAAATCGATATCCTTCTCCCAATCGGCGATGACAAACATGCCAACCGCGTTGCCGATGAAGTTGGTGATTGCACGGCATTCCGACATGAACCGATCCACCCCGAGGATCAGGGCAAGTCCCTCCACCGGTATGCTCTTTGTTGCCGCGAGGGTCGCCGCAAGCGTGACAAATCCGCTGCCGGTCACACCTGCCGCACCTTTCGACGTCAGCAAGAGGATGCCCAACAGTCCAATCTCCTGGGCCAGTGAAAGATCGGTATTGGTCGCCTGCGCGATGAAGATCGCCGCCATCGTCAGGTAGATCGACGTGCCATCCAGATTGAACGAATAGCCAGCCGGCACGACAATCCCCACCGACGAGCGTGAGCATCCGGCTTGCTCGAGCTTGGTCATGAGCCCGGGCAGGGCCGATTCCGAGGACGATGTCCCGAGGACAATCAACAGCTCCTCCCGGATGTACACCAGGATGCGCCAGAGGCTGAATCCGCGGGAGCGCGCAATGAGCCCCAGGACGACAAAAACGAAGAGCACGCTCGTCAGGTAAACGCAGGCGAGCAGCTTGCCGAGGGAAAGCAGCGTCGCGATGCCGTACTTGCCTATCGTGAAACCGATCGCTCCAAAGGCCCCAACGGGCGCCAGCTTGGTCACGATGCTGACCATCGCAAAAAACGCCTGCGCCACATGATGGACGAGCGAGGTGACTGCCTCACCAGCCGGGCCCATGCGGGCAAGTCCAAAGCCGAAGAGGATCGAAATCAGAAGGACCTGGAGGATTTCGCCGTGCGCAAATGCACCCGCAAACGCATCCGGAATGATGTGCAGCAAAAAGTCCGTTGTGCTCTGTGAGGCTGCAGCCTTCGTGTAGCTCGCGACGGCACCTGCGTCGAGTGTCGTGACATCCGCGTTGATTCCTGCACCCGGTTTAAGGAGATTCGCCACGAGGAGCCCGATCGCGAGGGCGAACGTGGTGACTCCCTCAAAATAGAGCAGTGCCTTGCCACCGAGACGTCCGATCTTTTTCAGGTCCCCCATCCCCGCAATCCCGGACACGATCGTGCAGAAAATGATCGGGGCGATCAGCATCTTAACCAGCTTGATGAAGCCATCGCCCAGTGGTTTGAGCTTCACTCCAAGCTCCGGCTCCAACCAGCCGACCAGGACACCCAGGCCGATGGCCAGCAAAACCTGAATATAGAGATGCTTGAGGTACCTCATGGGGTCGGCGATCTGTCAGGCCAATGGGGTGACCGCCAGGCCGGTTTTCCGTATGGGCACTCCGCCCGCGGGATACCAGGCTTATCGTTTCTGGTGCGCGAGCTTGATCTTCAGATTGCGAACAATCTCGGCATGGGTGGCCAGGTACGAATAGTGCGCCTCAATCTCCTCGAAGTCTGAATCGTCAGGCTCAAGCGCTTCCTCCGGATACCTCTGGTTTGCCTTGAGTATGGCCGCACGCGTATCACCACCCGTGATGTGTCTCCACCGCAGCACTTCGTTGTCATACGCAACTTTCGCGGGGGTACGCTTTCCGATGATGCGTTCGGCGGTTTCGGCGTATTTCTGGAACGTGGTCATGAACGCTTGTTCTCGGATCGCGCCGCGAAGTCAAACGCAGAGATGCCTAGACCGACTTCGTCCGCAAAATTTCCTCCCAAATCCGCGTTCCTGGGGAGGTAAGTCAACGCGGTGAAGGCCTTTCGGGCCTCCGCGTTCCGGCAGCCCACCCCTGCCCACTCGCCCAATCCGCTACCGTTGCCTCAGATGAAATTCAGCATCTCGAACTTCTTCCCAAGGATTGTTTCATTCGGACAATCGAGCCAGCGGTTGAGAACCGTCGCATAGACCTGGCGGAAATCGGTGCTGAAGGTGAGATCCTGGTTGACGGGCAGATCAAGCTTGGGGGACGTGCCGTGCACGCTGCCCTTGATTTTCGATCCCATCACGAAAAGGGGCGCGGCGGTGCCGTGATCCGTGCCCGAGCTCTTGTTCTCGCTCGGACGGCGTCCAAACTCCGAAAAGGTCATCGTGAGCACCTGCGGACCGAGACCCTTGCCATCGAGATCGCGCTGAAACGCCGCCATGCCTTCCGACAGTGTCGTGAGCAGGCGCTCATGGGTGCCCTGCTGGTTGGCGTGGGTGTCGAAACTGCCGAGCGACACGTAATACACGCGCGTGGACAACCCCGCTGCAATGAGCGCAGCGACGTTCTTCAACGACTGCGCGAACGGGTTACCCGGATACTGGGCGTCGGACTTGTACCGTCCGAGAAGGGACTGGATGCGCTGCTCGGTGACAAGTGCATCCATCATGGTCGCACGCAGGAATCCTTCGTTCGTATCGCTGCCTTCGTGATCGGCCTCGGCAAGGCGTTTCAGGAGGGTAAGGGTGTTGTTCCCTCGTCCACCTCCACGGCGAAGATTGCCGGAAAGGGTAAAGGTCGGATGGGGACTCTCGCCGAGAAACGACTGCGGAACCTCGTCGCCGGAATTCACAGCAACCGGGTCGCCTCCCTTGGAATCCGGGCGACCAGAGCAGGTGTTGTCGAGGTAGCGGCCGATCCAACCGGTGGCATCGTTGACATCGGAATCGCTCGCCGATTCCCAGATTTCGGTGGATCGAAAATGGCTGCGGTTCGGATTCGGGTAGCCGACGTTCTGCACAATGCCGAGCTTGCCTTCGGTCACCAGTTTGCCGAGTGCCGCGCAGCTCGGGTGAAAGCCGAGGAGATCGTTGATCGGTAGCACATCCTTCTTCTTGAGGCCGAGGGTGGGACGCAGCCGGTAGTAATTGGCGTCCTCGTAGGGCACGACCGTATTCAAGCCGTCATTGCCACCGGCGAGCTGGATGAGAACGAGAATCGTACGATCCTTCTCGGGCGCGGGCGCCGCCTTGAGCGAAGACTGGACGAGAAATGCCGGGGCAAAACGGCTGAACGCCAGCAAGCCCATGCCGCTGCCTCCCATGCGGAGGAATTCACGGCGGGTGGCGGGCAGTGTCGAGGAAAGCGAGTTGTTCATGGCGATGAATCAGTTGCTGGGATCGAAGGATGATTACTGGTCAGCAGAGCTGGTACTCCGGTGTTTCGAGCAGGGCAATCGTCGCCCCGCGAAGGCGCGGAAGAAGCGGCTCGCCCTTGAGGAAACTGCGCAGGGCCGCGCGGTATTCCTTGTCGGGCTCGGATGGTAGAAAGCGCGCAATCATGCGGTCCACTGTCGCATCGACATTGGAGCCGGTGATGGTTCGCAGGAATTCGTCTGCCACCTCGAACCGCGTATGACCCGCCTCCCGCGCAGCCTTGAGCGCGGCCTTTTCGTCGGCATTCATCCGGTCCTCGGGCATTGGCGTGAAGAGCGACTGCACAAGCAGTCGACGGGCGGCGAGGGTCGATGAGTTGATCCAGAGCTTGCCGCCAACCCATCCGCGGACATTGGGGGGGTTGAATGGCTGTTGGCCCATCTGCCGAAGCGGCACCAAGGTCGTGCGCGCCACCGGTGCGACATCCATCTCCAGGTCCTGGACCAGGCCAAGATGGTAGTGGATGGGACTCTTGATGTAATTGGCACGATAGACGGGATGGTAGAAAAGCGATGAGGAGAAGTAACGGTGACACAATTCTCGCAGGTTGTACCCGCGATCCTTCCACCAGATCCCAAGTGGTGCGAAGAAGGCCGCATCGGGAACCTCGTCCGTCAGATAGAATCTCGTCATCTCCCTCGGCAGGAACGTACCGGCCGCAGGTTGCTGGTAGATCAGGTCGATGACGTCGTCCCCGGCAAAACGTCCCGTCTTTCCAAACACGGTCTTGGGTCCGTCGTCGTGCTGCCTGCGGTCGAAGCGGAACCCGTCACGGCCAACCCGGTACCCGGTGAAGGCCTTGGCGGCCTGCTTGATGTCGTTCTCGGTGTAGTTGCCCTGCCCCAGCGTAAACAGCTCCATGAGCTCGCGGGCAAAATTCTCGTTGGGGGCCTGTTTCACGCTACGCTGGAGATCCAGATAGAGGATCATCGCAACCGATCGGGAGACGGCCTTCGTTAGCACAGGCGCGGGTCCAAGCGCACCCTGGCGCAGGGTTTCATAGTGGTCGAAAATGAGATTGGAGCCTCGGACCTTTTCGACACCAACAACATAGACATCGCCAAGGAACAGCAGCCATTTTTCGAAGGCGGAGTGGGCGGGCGTGGCGGCCTGCTGCAGCCACTGCAGCGAGAGTTCGATGTTGGCCAGACGGGAGACTTCCCGCTGCTCTCGCTGGATCTCGCGACGCTGCATCTCCGTAGAAGCTGACTGGATACGCTCGCGGAGTTCGGGCATGCGCTCGTGTTCCTCCCGGACAAGCTTCGGCCTGGCAAACGATGGGGCCGTCTCGGGAAAGAGCCTGTCCAGTGTTGCCGCCAAGCCCTCGTTCACCGCGCGGGTGACCGCCTCCGGATGGGCAGTCCATCCGGCGCGCCGCAGGAGGTGGCGCGCAGTCTCTTCATTCCACTGAGCTTTTGGCAGGGGTTCCCAGGCCTGGGTAGGAGTAAGCGGCGGTTGCATGGCTTTGTAAGAACAACTAAGGCATATGACGCCGCCCCGCGAGCCAAGTTACACTGTGGCGGGCGGGCAGTTTGGCGGGTCGCCATGGGTAAAAACACGCCCTGACCTCGGCTGAATCAAGAGACGTCATCCGAATTGGATATGCCGGTCCGATTTCGAGCAAAGAGGTCGCACCCATGATGCTTTCGTCCAGCTGCCAATGAAGCTCATGAACGCTTCCTTCGACCTCCCTCGACGCGAAAATCCGATGGCACACGTGCATGGATCGCCCGAAGCGCACGCGTGAGCCCTTTCGCGCCGCCATAGCCGCACGCATAACCCACTTCCTTCACACTCATGCGACTCTCCCGCAGCATGACCGTGGCCCGCTGCACCCGGCACCAGCGGATCTCCTTCGAAGGGCTCCGCTCGTGCGCAGTTTCAAAATGGCGCTCAAGCGTGCGCAGCGGCGTGCCCGTTTCGCGCGCGACGGACGCGGCAGTGATCGGGCGATGGCAATTCAGCCAGATGAACTCAAGCGCCCGGTCCACGGTCGGATGTCCGGTCACCGCGGGTATGGCGTCGCTTCCATCGGCCGCGCGATCCTCAAGCGCGTGCGCGAGCACCTCGAACACACGACTTTCAACCAGCAGGCTGTTTTTTCCCGCTGCCGATCGAAGCCGTGCCAAGGCCCGTCGGCACGCTGCCGGATCGTCGAGGCGCCGCAAGCGCGCCGAGCGCGGAAAGACCCCCTTTGCCTGCAGGCGGTGAAGGTACTCGCCGTTGACCGTGCACCACTCCTCCCTCCAGCCACAGTCAGCCCGGGGGCGATACCGGTGCCACTGACCGGGAGGCAACAGGAGCACCTCTCCCGCGCGCCACGGCAGCCGCCCCAATCGGCGGTCCTCGTATTCCCCCTCGCCATCAGCAATCAACACCACAGCAAAATCGCCCAACACCCGGCCTCGTTCCCAGCGAAAGTCATAGTCCTCCGGGTGACCTGACCTTGGATAGGCTTCGCCGGGGGAATAGTCGGCCACACCCCAGCCCGTGACATAGAGCTCACGGCGAATGTCCGCTCCGCCGAGCGGCAGATAAAAGAATTCATTGCGTCGGGTGCGAGACATCGAACAGCCGCAGAATGCCTCTTCCCATCAGGGAGGCACGCCTCAATTTGTACCGGTGGCGTATGCCGGGCCACAATTGGCGGATTCTGTCCCTTCCACAGGCTCGCCGTCTTTATCCGGCCTGACATGATTCAGAACAAATCAACCCACCCCTGACATGACTCCCTTCGGAAAACGCGCCTTCATCACCGGCGGTTCACGCGGACTCGGCCTCGCTGCGGCTGAGGCACTGCTTGAGGCAGGCTGCGCCGTGGTCATCAACCACCATCGCGACGTCGCCAAGGCCGATGCCGAGGTCAAGCGCCTCGGCGAGCGATATCCCGGCCGCATTCATGCCATCGATGCCGATGTGGCCGAGCCGGTTTCAGCGCGCGGCGCCGTGCAGGCGGCGGCTGCACTGCTCGGCGGACTGGACATCGTGGTGAGCAACGCGGGCATCTGCCGCTTCGCTCCCTTTCTCGACATCACCGACGAGGAATGGCAACGGCATCGCGCCATCAATTTCGATGGCGGTTTCTACGTCGGCCAGGAAGCCGCTCATGTCATGAAGGACCAGGGCACCGGCGGACGGATCGTTTTCACCACCAGTGTGGGCGCATTCCGCTCCAACTCCACGCAGACCCATTACTGCGCGACCAAGGGCGGTCTTCAACTGCTCGCACTCGGCATGGCCCTCGAACTCGCCCAATACGGCATCACGGTCAATTGCATCGCACCCGGCTGGATGCATACCGACATCAACGACGCAGCCTCACGTGACCGCCGGGCCGTCGAGCCGTGGCTGAAAGCGCACTGTCCGGTCGGGCGACTTGGCACCCCGGGCGACATCAAGTCCGCAGTCCGTTTCCTCACCGCCGTCGAATCCGCCTATGTGAATGGAGCCACGATCTCCGTCGACGGCGGTTGGAATGCCCAGCTCTGAGTCCACTTCCGCCATGAGCCCTTCCCCAACCTATCGCATCACCGCGCTCGCCATGGGCGAAACCCGCGTTCCCGCAGCCGAGGTTTTCTGGATGACCCAACTCGCGGGCTGGCTGCCGCTCACCTTCTGGGCATTTCTCATCGAAGGCAATGGGCGGCGCGCGCTGCTCAACACGGGCTTTCCCTCGGGTCCCGCCTTCCAGCGCCTGCATGACCACTGGACAACCTGGGCAAAGGCGGCCACAGGCGAGGTCGGACACATTCCGGTCGTGAGCGCGCAGCAACGCATCGTCCCCTCCCTGCGCGCACGCGGCATGGAGCCGGAGAGCATCACCGATGTGCTTGTGACTCCACTCACCTCCTACGCCACGGGCGGCCTCGATCAATTTCCCAACGCCCGGATTCACCTCTCCCGTCGAGGCTGGCTTGATTTCCACGCCCCGGATCCCGAGGTGCCTCAACTGCCACGCGACATCATCTTTCCGCCCGACGTCCTCCGTCATCTCATCTTCGACGCCGCGCCCCGCCTTTCGTTTCTACCGGATGAAACCAGCGAACCCCTTCCCGGGATTCGTGCATGGTTCTGCGGTGCACATCACCGCTCGAGCATGTGCTTCATCGTGCCGACCGCCGCGGGACGCGTCGCACTCACCGATGCGATCTTCCACTACCGCAACCACGAGGAGCGCATCCCGCTCGGCCTCTCGGAATCGATCGAGGAGCACCATCGCCTCTACGCTCGCGTTTCGCGCGAAAGCGATCTGATCTTGCCACTCTACGATCCCGCGGTAGCCCAGCGGCATCCGTCGCTCGTGATTGGTTGAGTTTCACTCCATGGCATCCCTCTGTCCCTACGATTTCACCGGTCGCACCGTCGTCATCACCGGCGCTGGCAGCGGCTTCGGTCTCGCCTCCGCAAGGCAATTTGCAGCCGGCGGCGCGCGCGTCATCGGCATTGATCGCAACGCCGTCAGGCTTGCCGAAGCGATGGCCGCACTCCCGGCGCCTCCCGCGGGCGCACCCGCCCATCGCACGATCGTGGCCGACCTGCGCCCCGCGGACGCCGCGGAACGCGTCATCGCCGAGGCCGCCTCGTTCGGCACGCCCCTCGACGTGCTCGTCAATTCCGCGGGCGTCTGCCACTTCAACAAGCCGGCGGCCATCACCGCGGAGGAGTGGGACGAAGTGCTCGAGATCGACCTTCGTGCCTTGTTTTTCCTCGGGACGGCTTTCGCGGAGCGTGTGGATTCCAAGCGCGGTGCGCGAATCGTCAATCTTGGCTCCAATGCCGGCCGCAAGGGACGCGCCCTCTCAGCGCACTACGCGGCCGCCAAAGCCGCAGTCGCCAGCGTGTCGGAATCGCTCGCCCTCGCCTACGGTCCTCGAAACGTCACCTGCAACACCGTCTGCCCTGCGGTCGTGCTCACGCCTCTGTGGGAGGAAAGTTTCCGGGAACTCGCGACACTGACGGGCAAGACCTCCACCGATCTTGTCGCAGGCTGGACCCAGGCCACGCCGCTGCGACGCCTCGGCACGCCGGATGACGTCGCCGATCTCATCACTTTCCTCGCGAGCGATCGCGGCGGCTTCATCACCGGACAAACCATCAATGTCTGCGGCGGCTTCCAGCATACTTGCTGACACTTTCCCGTGAAAATCATCTCCGTCCGTCCTGTCACCGTTCGCTATCCCGAACCTCACGACCACAATCGGCCGCGCCTGCTGACGCTTGTGCGGATTGAAACCGACAGCGGCCACGTCGGGTGGGGCGAGGCCATCACGATGTTCATCGGCGCGTGCCGAGCCACGGAGGCTGTCGTGACGGAGGACTTCGCCCCGCTCGTCATCGGGCAGGATCCGCTGAACGTCCTCGGAATTCATGACCGGCTCCGTCGTCACGTCTGGTGGTATGGCCCCCAGGGCATTGCCGCGCTCGCGCTGAGTGCGGTTGATATCGCCCTGTGGGATCTGAAAGGCCGAATCCTGGGGCAACCC
This sequence comes from Verrucomicrobiota bacterium, assembly GCA_963205455.1. Classification (GTDB taxonomy): domain Bacteria; phylum Verrucomicrobiota; class Verrucomicrobiia; order Opitutales; family Opitutaceae; genus UBA6669. The sequence goes on along the minus strand of CAUJJL010000128.1, from coordinate 53,654 downwards.
GTCTGGTCGCTCCTCGGGGGCAAGGTGCGTGACCAGGTGGTGCCCTGCGCCTGCATTCATTTCGATCTCGATCGCTTCGAGTGGAATCTCGACGAGTTTCGCGCCTTTGCCGCGGAAGGCTACCGCTACGTCAAGGGTGGCTGGGGCTCGCGGCCGGACAACGTCTTCGGACAGGATCGTGAACGCGACATCGCCCTGGTGTCCGCCTGCCGCGCCGCCATCGGCGACAAGGTCTATCTCGTCGTCGATGCCCTCGCGGCACGCACGCGCTGGGATGTGAAGACCGCCGTTCAACGCTGCCGCGATTTTGCGCCCTTCCGCCTGCGCTGGATCGAGGAGCCCCTGTCGCCGACCGACCTCGAAGGCCATGTCGCTCTTCGCGCCCAGGTCGACCAGCACATCGGAACTGGCGAACAGGAATGGAATATCGAAGGTTACCGCCGCCTGCTTCGCTACGGTGCTGCCGACATCGTGCAAATGGATCCGGCCAGGTGCCAGGGCATCACTGGAACCGTTGCCATCGCCCGGATGCTCGAATCGCAGAACAAACCCTACACCCTGCACACCTGGAGCAGCGCACTCTGCACCGCAGCCGGCATCGCGGTGCAGGCGGCCACCTCCAACGGGCTCACCTTTGATCACAAGCCACGCCCCAATCCCATGCAGCACGAACTCGTCGATGACCCCTGGCAGGTCGTCAACGGCGCGATCGCCGTAAGGGACACTCCCGGACTCGGAGTCACCGTGCGCGAGTCGGTTGTCGAACGTTATCGCATCTAACCTCCATGTCAGACTCCTCATTTCCTCCTGGTTACCTCGCTGATCCGCTGAACGCGTGGAGCACACCGCTCGCAGCGCCGCTGTCGGCATCGTTTCCGTTCACGTTTCGTGACGTCACCGTTCTCACGCTCGCCTATCGTTCGACACCCGCGGCCATCCGTCGGCTCATGCCCGAGCCGCTCGTGCCTATCAGTGACTGGGTGCTCGTTCATCTTTACAACATGGGCGACGTCGAGTGGCTCGGTCGCTACGGGGAATGCAACGTCATGCTCGGCGCGGAGCTTCCCGGTCGCGCCCGGGGAGGCTTCTCACCGTTCCTTTTTCTCAATTCGGACGGCGGACTCGCGCAAGGGCGCGAGGTCCATGGCCAGCCGAAGAAGTGGGCCAACCCGCGGGTTGAGGCACGTGGTGATCTCGTGGTGGGCGTGCTCGAGCGAAACGGAATCGATGTACTCACCGGCACGATGGTGTACAAACAGCACCGCGGCGACCTCGCCGACCTGAAGCGCCTCGCCTTTGATTTTGCGCTCAACCTCAACTACAAGGTCATCCACCACATCGACGGACGCCCCGCCATCCGTCAGATCACCAGCCGCCGCCTCTCGGAAGTGAAGCTCGGCGAATGCTGGTCGGATCCCTGCTCCGTCGAGATCCGTCCGAACATGCAGGCGCCCCTCCACCTCCTGCCCGTCGTGGAAACAGGCCCCGGTTACTTCTGGAAAGGTGAATTCACCCTCGTCCCCGGCGAAGTCGTGCACGACTACTTGGATTCGCCGACTTGAAGGGTAGGCGTGACGCGTACAGGGGCATCAGGACTGCACGAGCAACAGTACGTTTCCGGACCATTCGGTGTCATTTCGCCAAATCAGGTTGCTTTCGGAGATTATCGGCATGTCGGTCTCCGGGTTCAATATCCGCTTCACACGCCAACGGTGTGTACCGGGCAGATGGATTTCCATGTCAGAAGCAGCACCGCCAAACCGATGCCACACGACTAGAAGCTGGTGTCCAGCCTCCACGGTCACCACCTGCCAACCGGTCGGATGCTGGTAAGATTCACCGATGTTTCTCCTGCACCGGAACTCTCCGTCACGGATGACCGGCGCCACCTCGCGATAGAAATCCATGGCCTCGCATAAGAAGCGTAAGGCCGTTTCGTCGAGCACCTGGATGCCGCCGGACAGGCACATCCTCCCGAGGAAGCTCGCAGCAAGCGAATAAGCCAGGCGCTGTACGGTATCTCCGCGCCGCACCACGACCCAGATCTGCTTTTGCGCGGACCAGACAAGCGAATTCAAATTGGCAGCGATGATCGGGAGGTCGGGCGTTTCGTGGGCATCGGAGATCGAACTCATCGCCGTCAGGGCCAGCATGGAAGGCTCAAGCCGGTGGCCGCCAGAAGAGCAGTTTTCGATTACCAATCCGGGCAGCTCCGAACGAAGGCGTTCCAAGAACCGCTGCACTCCGGCAATATGCTGACGAAGGTTTTCTCCCGGTGACTCCGGACCGTCCACACCGGGCCCGGTGGAATCATTGCAATCGACCTTGAGGTATCCAAAGCCGTCGTCACGCAGACGGGCCAAGACGCGGTCGGCGAGATAATCATGCACCCACGGATCACGAAAATCCCAGAAGCGTCGAGGCCCTACCTGCAACGGGACACCATCCCGGTGCAACTGGTGAGACGTTTCTGACCAGGCATCGGATCCGGGGTTCACCGCCTCGAACTCGAACCAAAGGCCCGGCACCAATCCGTGGGCGCGAATGGCATCAGCCGTCACTCGTAAACCGCCCGGGAACGCTTTTCGGTTCACGCGCCAGTCTCCATTCTGCTGAAACTTGTCGCCCACCCGCTCGGCCCAGCCGTCGTCGATGACGAGGTATTTCACGCCCGATCCGGAAAGCTTGGCCGCCAGTAGCGCGAGCTTCTCGTGTGTCGGCTGTCCCCAGGAGGTACACCACTCGTTGAAGACAACAGGCATGTCGTCCTCTCCCGGAGGCCGGGCCGCGGCGCGTCTCCGATGTTCAGTCACCATGCGACTGCCGGCTGCCTCAAGCCCACCTTCGATCACCGTGACCCATGCCGGTGGAGCAGAGAAGCTCTCACCGGGTGCGAGCACCTTGCGCCATTCGCCGAGCAGGCGGTCAGCACCACCGCCGGATAGAGCTACCTGATCGGCTCGTCGACTGATCTCCAAGTGCCAGGTCGCAGGCGAGGCGATCTGCGCAGCCCACGTGACACCTGCCGTCGTATCTTCAATGCCTACAAAGGGAAACCAACCGTTTGCCGGCAACGAGCCCGCCTGGCCGAATCGTTCCGAGCGCACACCGTGTCCGGTCCATGAACGCTCGAGCTGCAGAGCCTCAACACTGCACGTCTCCAGCCGACCTTCTGCGCACCAGGCGCTGCGAAATCGGTGAATCTTGAGTCGACCAGCTGCGTCGTCGGCAGCGAAAGGCGTGATGCCTCCAAGCGAGAATGAGCTAAGGAATTCGATCGAAAGCGCCTTCTCGGACCGGTTTTCCGCGGTGGTACGAATCTCGATCGCGCCGCTTCCCGAGGCGTGGCTCACCTCGTGCACACAGCGCAATCCCTGGGAGGAGACCAAAATTGTTCGCACCACGGTCCTGCCATCCCCGCCCACACATCCATGTTCCTGCACGGCCAGCCCTTGTGTCGTGGAAGAGTACCGCAGTGTGCGTCCCTGGGCGTAGCCGCCGGGCAGGGCGTCGCCCGTCACATGTGCATGCACGAGGGGGTCAACCTCCCAGGCGGCAATCCTTTTCCAGGCCGATGGCAGGCCACGCACGGCGGGCGTGTCCAGCCACTCCCGCGGCATCCGCGTCCTGTCCCTCAGGTACGCCGGCAGCACCACGAGCCCCCAAGCATCGGGCCTGTCGGTGGGTGCCTGATATCGGACCAGGATATCGCCCAGGACGTATTCAGCCTGCGTGAGGATCGGCATGGCAAACAGCGTGGGTCGCGAAACTCTCGCTGTGGAGAGCGGAATCCTGCAGGAGGGATCAGAAGCGCGTGGTGGCCGAGAAAGTGAAGGTGCGCGGGTTTGACCAGGTACGGCCGCCGGCGGAGTAGAGCTTGTCGGTCAGATTTTCGACATTGAGCTGGAGATCAACAGGGCGGCCCGCCACCTGCAGGCGATAACCGAACGCGGCGTCGAACACTGTCCAGCCTGGAAGCACGGTGCCCCACGATGAACTGCTGGCCAGAGGCATGAGGTCGCTTTGATAGCGAATGCCCAGGCCAGCCCAGGCGCCATTCAATTGACCTCCGGTGAAACTATATTTTTGCCAGAGGCGAAGCGTATCGTCCGGCGTGTTGTCGAGAGGACGGCCATTGAGGATGGCATAGTCGATCATCGATCCCGCCGTTGGAGCAGTTCCGGCGAGCGGCTTGGAAAGCGTGAGCTTGTTGGTCCAGAGATGGCTCGCTTCAAACGTGGCGGTGTAGTTGCGGTTAGGCATCCAGGTGAAACCGATTTCGACCCCGGCCGACTTGTTGCCGTCAATCGTGCGGTTCCACTGGACCCTGGCCGTCTGGGCGAGGTTCTGAGTAGCGGGATTTGGATCGACCGCCGTGCCCACATTGCGCGAGTCATTCGCCGTGCGCTCATTGTCAATGACGACCGTGTTGCGACGGGAGAGTTCGAAGACACCGATGCGCCCGATGAGCCTGCGATCAAAAAGCTCAACCTTGATCCCCGCCTCATTGCCGGTGCCTTCGAGGTCCGGAACCGGGTTTGCCGCGCGCTCCTCAGCAGTGACGAGTGAGGTGAATCCAGCGGCGGCGTTGATCAGCGATCCGGCGGGCACGGCATCTGTGCCAATGTTACGGCTTACATAGAAATTGAAGCCAGGGACGGGCTCGAATACGAGCCCAAGTGTGTGGGATTGCGTGGAAGTCTTGGCTGTATTGAGAAATCGATTCAGGCGCGCGCGATTGCGGTCGAGATTCCAGGACGACTGCTGGATCTCACTATTGCGGTAGCCGGCAAAGGCCGTGATCCGGTCCCGCCAGAAGCTTCCACTGTAGGCAGCGTAGCCGGCCTCGGGAAAGATGCGCGAATAGCTCTGGGCCGTCAGACCTGGAGCCAAGGTTTCATCAGCCCAGGTGAGGATCGACTCATAATTCGGCACCGCATGCACGCGCGGGTCAAAGTAACTAAGTATGCCGGATGCGGTGAGGGTCGCCGGTGAGCCCGTGACATTCGGCGAGGCTGTCACAGGTGCAAGGGCGGCAAAGTTGAACGTCGGGTTGACCGACCATGCCTGGTTGTAGGCCGCTTCATAGCCGGCAAGGAGCTTGTGGTTGATCTTGAAAAGTTCCTTCATAAGCACGGCCTCGATCTTGCCGTTGAGCGGAGTCTCCTGACGCTTCGTGGCCGTCGTGGTGGCTGAAAGCAGCGGAGTACTGCCATCGGGATAGCGACGGAGTGCGTTGCTGAAGAATGTCGTGTAGCTGTGCTGGTTTGCCCAGCGGCCAAACAGCCGGATTTCGAGCCAATCCGCCACGATCAAGTTGGTCTCGCTCTCGACGAGGTCGTATTTCGTGGAAAATGAGTCGTGTTCGCCGAAATGATTGGCGTCGTATCCGCTCGACCAATCACCGGCCGTGAAGCTCTCACCCTCGCCAAGCGAACGCCATCGACCATCAACGGTGAACCTGTCCAGTCGCCAGCTGGCAAATGTACGTCCGATGCGGGCGCGGTATTCGGCTACGGTGTAGGGGATGCCGGCAAGTGCGCCGGTACGGTTCTTGCCGAGGTCGAGCAGCGCCTGAGAAGGATTGTCGTAGTCTGCCTGGTAATTCTGTGTGGACTGCATCGAGTTGCTCACCATGTTGCCGCGCAAGTCCCGGTGAGCATACTCCAGGCGGGTCGTCAGATTGCGGAAAGGGCGCCATGTCACCTGCGGATTGATGAAAGCCGTGGTCGAGTTGCTGAAGTCGCGCCAGGTGTTGTCATCACTGAATTGCGCGATCAGGCGGTAAGCGAGCTTTTGCCTGATGATCGGGCCGGTGAGATCGGCTCGGAATTGATAGCTCTCGTTTGAGTCCAGGCGGACGCCAAACTTGTAGGCGGGTTCAAACATGGGTTTGGCGGTGACAAGGTTCACCACCCCGCCGAGTGTGGAGCCGCCAATGAACACAGACATCGGACCTCGGGCTACCTCGACGCGATCGACGTTCTCGGTACCAAAGCCAAACTTCATTGGCAGACCATTGCGCTGACTGAGGTTGATTGGCTGGCCGCGAATGCGTATGCGCAGCGGCTCGCCGCCCGTAACCGCACCAACCGTCGGGTCGATGCCTGCCGAATTGCGGGTGCCGTTGTCCATGCCGCCCTGATCCGTGGTGAAGGCTGCCTGGTAATTCGCAACGCCATTGAAGCCAACCCCTCCTGTGTCTTCGAGGAACTGGGAGGTAACGACGCCGATCGCGAGGGGAATCTTTGAGAGCTCGGCGGCAAAGCCAGTGGTTGCAACCGACTTGTCGGCCACGTAGGCGGAGTCCTTCCTGCTGCGCACCTCGAAGGTCGAGAGCTGCTGCACCGTCTCGTCGGCCGGGATCGTCGACACGGCTTGGGCAAAGGCGGGCAGGAGTCCAATGGACAGGAAAAGCGAGAGAACGAGCGCCCAATGGCCGGGATTGAAACTTTTCATGAGATCAGCCTGGTTGATGGTGGATGAGGGTTTCTGCCCGCAAGCGCTTACCCGTTCCGGAAAAAGCGCCCATGACAATCAGCCGGGAGGCCAGACAATCCTGGGGTGCACTTCCGATGGCAAATCGATCGGGGCATTCCCGCTATGTCCTGCCGATGGTCAGCCGGGAACACCGTATTTACTGAAATCGCTCAGCAAATGCTCGCTGAATCCCCTGACTGAACAATTTCGACAGGTTTGGAATCGACCTTCATTTTGATGCCACAACGTTCGTACCATGCCTCGCCTCCACCCCCATTCTATTCACTCGTTGGCGAGTCTGCTGCTTGTAGCCGTAACCTTCGCTCCTCGGTTGCACGCAACAGAAGCTGTTCGCGTCGTTCGCCTCATGGCGGTTGGCGATTCAATAACCGCAGGCGCGGATTATTTCTCAAATTACCGCCACCCGCTGTGGGAAAAGCTTTCCGCCGCAGGCTACAATGTTGAATTCACGGGCACCCAGCACAGCAAAAGCAGCGCCGGGCCGCTCGCCCACGAGGGATACGGTGGGAAAAACACGGAATCCCTCGCCAAAACTGTACCGGATCATTTTCGCGCCCACCCCGCTGACATCGTGCTTCTCCACAGTGGTCACAACCATAGCCAAGAGGAGCATCCCGTACCCGGTATCATTGCCGCCACCGAGCACCTCATCTCGGACTTCCGGGCGGCGAACCCCCGCGTAACAGTCCTCTTGGCTCAGGTCATACCATCGGGAAAACTGCCGAAATATTCCTATATTCCTGAATTGAACAACGCCCTCGCGCGCCTCGCAGCCCGCCTCGATCGGAGCGACCAGCGGGTTGTGCTCGTCGATCAAGCAACTGGATTCGACTGGGCCGCGGACACCGTGGCGGACAAGGTGCATCCGAATGCTCGCGGGGCAGAGAAAATGGCGCAACGTTGGTTCGAGGCGCTCACAAAAATCCTTTCACCCCCGGGCCAAGCGCGCTCTTCGCGTCGCTCAACAACACCCGGCTAATCGTTCACTGAACGATTTCAGCATACTGCACATCGCAACAGTTCCCGCCGTTTCGCGATTGTCCCATCATGCTGCACCGCCCCCCGCTGCTGTATCGGCCCGTGCCACCAGCCTCCTTACCCACGCTACGAAGCGTTTTCCCGCATCATTGACCTGCCACCTCTTGATCCCGGCGCTGTCGCCTGCCCATGATTCCGCGCCCGGTAGGCCGCTGAGCGTCATCTCGCCTTCACTCCTAACACCCGATGACCCATCACGAACTTCATGCCGATCTCGTTGTCGTGGGTGGAGGACTTGCGGGTGTCTGTGCCGCGCTTTCCGCCGCCCGTAACGGCGCCCGGGTCGTCCTGCTGCAGGACCGTTCCGTGCTGGGCGGCAATGCATCCAGCGAAATCCGCATGCATGCGGTCGGCGCGGATTTTCACGGGCGACGTCCGGGTGCACGCGAATCCGGCATCATCGAGGAATTGCGGCTCGAGGATGCGGCGCGCAATCCGCACCGATCCTACTCCCAGTGGGATCTGCTCCTCTACGAAAAGATTGTAACTGAGCCGAACATCACACTCCTGCTCGATACCACCTGCACCGGCTGCGCTTCCGTCGGCCATTTCGGTGGACAGCGCATCATCAAGAGCATCGAGGGGGTGCGTCATTCAACCGAGGACATCTTCACGATTCATGCCGGATTGTTCGCTGACTGTTCCGGCGACGGCCGGCTCGGAGTTGAAGCGGGGGCGGATTTCACGGTAGGCCGCGAAGCCAAGGCTGAGTACGGCGAATCTCTCGCACTCGATACCGCCGATCGGCAGACGCTCGGCAGCTCAATCCTGTTTACGGCGCGGCGTTACGATACCCCACAGCCATTCCAGGCGCCATCCTGGGCACGCAAGTTTCAAAAGCATGAGTTCATCTTCCGTCCTATCGAGAGTTACGAATACGGCTACTGGTGGGCTGAGTGGGGCGGGCAATTGGATACGATCAAGGATAATGCCTCCATCCGCCACGAACTACTGCGCATCGCGTTGGGTCTCTGGGACCATGTGAAGAATTCCGGCAATCACCCTGATTCATCCCATTGGGCACTCGAGTGGGTGGGCGGGCTACCGGGAAAGCGCGAGTCCCGTCGCTTCCTCGGCCCGCATGTCCTCACACAGCAGGATCTCCAGGAGGGCCGGATCTTTCCCAGCACTGTTGCCTACGGAGGCTGGCCGCTGGACCTTCACCCGCCGAACGGAATCGATGCCATCGACGAGGCGCCATGCCGACACATCCACCTGCAGCATCTCTACTCGATTCCGCTGGACTCGTTGTATTCGCGCAATGTCGCCAACCTCTTCTTCGCCGGACGCAACATCAGCGCTACCCATGTCGCGTTTGCGAGCACACGGGTCATGGCCACCTGCGGCGTTATGGGGCAGGCCGTCGGCACCGCGGCAGCCCTCATGGCGTCCTCCGGAGCGACCACAATCACCGCACATTTCACAGCCGATGAAACCGTCCGTCTGCAACAGCGCCTGTTGCGCGACGATGCCTTCCTGCCAAGCTACCGGAATACAGACCCGGATGACCTGGCACGTTCCGCCCGTGTATCGGCCTCCAGCGAAACAGTCGCCGGCCCAGCGTCCCAGGCCATCGACGGCGCCACTCGCGAACACCGCACGGCTCTCGGTCCTTGGGCCGATGGCGCAACACATCGCTGGGAATCTGTTACCCTGCCGGCGTGGGTGGAACTCGCCTGGTCGGCACCCGTCTCGATCGCAGAGATCCACCTGACCTTCGACTCCGGCTTTCAACGGGAGCTTACCTTGAGCGCCAGCGACCACACGACACGCAGGATCATCCGAGGGCCCCAACCGGAACTCGTGCGCGACTATGAGATCCTCCTCGACGGATGCGCCGTCATCAGCGCCACCGACAACATCCTTCGCAAACGCATTCACCGCCTCGCCTCTCCGATGACCGCGCAGACGCTGCGTGTGTTTGTGAAGTCGACCCATGGCGTGCCTCAGGCCCGCGTATTTGAGATTCGCGCCTACGCGAAATAGATTCCTCCAATGCCTGCCCACCGACTCCTGCGCTGTATCCTTGCCGCCGCGCTGGCGACTTCGGTGGTCTGCGGTCGCGAACCGGAGTTGCATGAGCGCGGTGGACTTCCAAACCTCGCAAGCCGCACAAGAGGGGAATTCCGCGTTGCCTACCTCGGCGGCAGCATTACTGCGGCAGGCGACGGATGGCGCAGCCTAACGACCGTGCTGCTTGACCGGAGGTTCCCTGGACTGACCATTCAGGAAATCGCCGCCGGTCTGCCCGGAACCGGCTCCAATCTCGGCGCCTGCCGGCTAAGCCGGGACGTGCTTCGTCACCGGCCGGATCTGCTTTTTGTCGAGTTCGCTGTAAACGACAGCAACGCTCTACCCGAACAAATTGAGCAGACCATGGAAGGAATAGTGAGGCAGACCTGGCACGCCAACCCGTACACCGACATCTGGTTCGTCTATACCGTCTCGACCCCGGGTCTTGCCGACCTTCAGGCCGGCAACTTCCCTGCTGCGGCACAGGCAATGGAACGCATCGCCGCGCACTACGACATCCCGTCACTCCATTTCGGCATTGAGGTTGCACGACTCATTGCCGCGCGAGAACTCGTCTTCAAGGCTCCGGAGGCACCAACCGACAAGCGCACCTTCTCGATCGACGGAGTGCACCCCACGGCAGCAGGGCATCGGGTGTATCTCGCCGCGATCGAGCGTGCGCTGCCCGTTCTCCTCCAAACTTCGAAGACAGCCCCGCATGCGCTGCCGCCTCCGTTGCATGTCGACAACTGGGAAGGCGCCGGCATGCGCCAGCTCGACGAAGTCAATCGCCACGGCAAATGGCTGCCCGTACCCCTGGACGACGCCAACCTTCGAGGCGCCACAAAACACCTCTTACCCCCACTGTGGCGCACCTCCACGCCTGGCGATTCGATTGAGTTTGAGTTCACCGGCGGAATCTTCGGTCTTCTCGGAATCGCTGCTCCGGACAGCGGCAGCTTCCGAGTCAAAGTCGACGATCTGCCACTCCTCGAGGCCACCTTCTTCGATGGCTTTGTCAGCCCAACGTTTTGTCGCGCCCGAGAATGGTTTTATCCCGGTAGGCTTCCTCCGGGTCGGCACCACGTGCGGGTTGAGTTCATCGAGGCCGCGCCAGACAAGCTCGCAATAAAGGCGAAGGCGGGCAGGCCGGTCACCGAGCAGGCTCCTTATGCTCAGAACCGCCTGACTCTCGGTGGTGTGCTCGTCGTCGCTTCTCCCGAGCAATGAATGTCGAGACACATTCGGACATTGCGCCGAGCCGGGCACGCCACTGAAATCGTTCAGCCAATGTCGCTGCCGCCCCGCTGCACCCTAAAGCATATTGCCGCCAAGGCTGGTGTGGCGGTCTCCACGGTTTCCTACGCCCTGCGCAACCATCCCAGCATTCCACCCGAGACCTGCCACCGCATCCAAAGCCTGGCGACACGGCTCGGTTACCGGCCCGATCCACAGATTTCTGCGCTGATGGCCCACATCGGACGCGGACGCCCGGTGCATTCGTCGGGTCGCATTGCCATCGTATGGATGCAGGGCCGACGAACTCAGACCCGCAGTGAAACGTTCTTCGTTCAGATGCGCGAGGGCGCCACTGTGCGTGCCCGGCTCCGCGGCTATCTGCTTGAGGATTTCTGGCCGACTGAAGATCGATTGAGTGGCGCGCGCCTCTCGGGCATCCTCCGCGCCCGAGGCATAAGCAGCGTCATATTCTCCCCCAGCATTGAGGGTGTGACCGCCGACTATCGACTGGACTGGGACCAATTCGCCTGCGTCGTGCTCGGGCATGCACGCTGGCCTGTAGAGCTTCACCGAATTGCCCACGACCATTATCACGCGGTCTGCGAGTGTCTGCAGCGCATGACCGCGCTCGGGGTAACACGCCCTGCGATCGTGCTGACCGAGGAGATCAATCTGCGCACCGACAGCGCGGTCAAGGCCGCCTTCATGACGCATCATCCCTCCGAGGCAAAGGCCCGCAGTCTCATCTTCGCGCTAGATCAGCGCAACCCGCGCGAGTTTCCCGGTTGGCTCCGCACACACGAACCCGACGGCATCCTTCTGCTTCAGCGTGAAATGTGGTCATCGATCCAGACACCGTCGTTGGAAAGACTCCGTGGCGCGGGGCGCGTCTGGTGCGCCAACTGGCAGGCTGGCGATCCCCTCGGACTACCCGGCATCCAACAGCGCTATGATCTGGCTGCCCGGGCCGCGGTGGACCTCGTGACCGGCCTCGAACAGAGCCGAAGCTTCGGGCTGCCGGACCACCCACAATGGGTTCAGATTCGTGGCGACTGGCGCGAGTCTTCCGAGGCAGCCGCGGAGTCCTGAACAGTTTCAGTGTCGGCATGCTTTGCGCAGCCTCCAATACGTCCTTGGCTCCCTTCCTGTGCCGCACCCTGTGGCGAGATCTCCCATGACCGCTCCCACCCTTGGTCGCCGGAGCTGGCTGCTGCTGGCATTGCTGTTCGGCATCGGCCTCCTCAACTACCTCGACCGCCAGACCCTCTCCATCCTAAAGGCCACGCTCAAGCTCGAGCTGGAACTCACAGACACCCATTACTCCTGGCTCCTGACTGCATTCATGGGGCCATACGTCGTCTTCTACATCCTTGGTGGTCGACTTGTGGATCGACTGGGGACTCGCGTCAGCTTGAGCCTTTTTACCGGCCTGTGGTCCATCGCCAATGTTCTCAGTGGCTTGGCGCAGACCTTCGGCCAACTCACCGCCTGCCGCGCTCTGCTTGGAGCCGCGGAGCCCGGGGCATTCCCGGCGATCACACGCGTCATGATGACGTGGTTTCCCAAGGAACGGCGCGCCTTTGCCTGGAGCCTGTTGAGCCCGTCCTTGACGGTCGGAGCCATCCTCGCCCCGCCTCTTGTCGCCCAGATTTCCCTCCAATGGAGCTGGCACATGGCCTTCATCGTCCCGGGTATCGTCGGTATCGGCCTCGCGACCGCCTGGTATGTGAGTGATCGGAACCCGCCGAATTTTCCAGTCGAGACGGAGTCCCCCACCGTCACGCCACCCCTCAAGACAATCCTGCAGGATAATCGAGTCTGGCTGCTGCTGGCCGTACGCGCGATGACCGATCCGGTCTGGTATTTCCACCTCTCCTGGCTGCCAGGTTATCTCCAGGAACGACTCGGCCTCACGCTGTCGCAACTCGGCTGGCTGGGCCCGATTCCGTCGATTCTCGGATCCTTGGCGGTGGTCGTGGCGGGCTGGACTGCCGACCGGTATGTTCGTCGGGGAATTTCACCAGTGAGGGTGCGCATAGTCATGTTTGCCGTCATGGCTGTAATGGCGCCCGTTGGGGCATTCACGACGTTTGCGACCAACATCACCGCCGCCCTCGTGATGATCTCCCTTGTGGCGATGGTCTGCCAGATCTGGTTTTTCGGCCAGAGCATGCTCGTCGCCGATATTTTTCCGAAGAACTCCGCCGCAACCATCGCCGGGCTCCTTGGCGCCACCGGTGCCACGGGAGGCCTGATCATCAATGCCCTCGCCGGCCCCCTCATTGATCGTGCGGGATATATTCTCGTTTTTGTCGGTCTTGCCTGCCTCCACCCCCTCGCCGCAATCCTGCTCTGGCGAGCCAAGCCACTGCTCTCCACCCCAGCGGCCCAATGAAGCGCCTGATTCCCCTGTTCATTTTTGCTGGCCTGCTACCTGCACAATCCACTCCTCTTTTCCACGTCAATCCTTCAGGAAATGACGCCCACGACGGCAGTGGCGCACAACCTTTTGCCAGCCTCGACCGTGCACGACTGGCGGTGCGCCACTATCTACAAAAGCACCCCGCAAGCGAGGGCGACATCGTCATCGAGCTACACGGCGGGACCTACTACCTTGCAGCTCCGGTCCGATTCGAGGCAGCCGACTCCGGCCGCGAAGGCAGAGAAGTGATTTATCGCAGCGCTCCGGGAACCGAGGTCGTGCTGAGTGGCGGGAGGACTGTCGGTCCTTGGACGCGTGAATCCGAAGGTCTTTGCATGGCCGATGTCGGACGAGACATCGATTTTCGCCAGCTCTGGGTCGACGGTCGCCGCGCTGTGCGGGCACGAACTCCCAACTTCGGACAGACCTTTGTGCTGAATAGTGAAAGACAGTCAGACGGAATTGACCTGCCTCGCAGTCAGCTCGACGGTGTGACGCTCCACCCGAATGAGGTCGAGTTGTCCATCGCCATCGCCTGGATGCACAAGCGCCTGCGCATCGCACGCACGGTCGATCTCGGCGGCACCGTGCGCGCCGTAATCAACCCGATTGAATGGGATGCAGTTACCCATCAGCCCCAGGGCAATCGGGACTACCTCAATCGCCACTATTGGCTGGAGAATGCCCCGGAATTCCTCGACGCCCCAGGGGAATTCTATCTTGAGCGCACCGCCGGCATCCTGCGCTACCGCCCACGAATCGACGAAGATCCTGCAAAGGCCGTGATCATCCGGCCCGAGTTGGAAAGCCTCATCGTACTCGCCGGCACTCTCGAAGCACCGGTTCATCATCTGCGGTTCGAGGGCCTCACTTTCTCCCACACCGGATGGACACGACCCAATCGTGCCGGATTCGTTGACGTGCAGGCCAACTCACTCGTCCCCTCCGACCCTGTCGGCGCGGTTGACGCACACTATCGTCACAACCAGCGCAAGGACCGCATACCTGCTGCGTTCCAGGCTGCCTTTGCGGACCATATCACGCTACGCGGCTGCTCCTTCACCCATCTGGGGGGCACGGGTGTGCAATTCATCTCGGGCGATGACAACATCCTGAAGGGCAATTCATTCGTCGACCTCGCGGGTGGCGGCATTGAGTTCGGGAGTGATGCGGCCCGACCCGCCAGTCCGCGCCTGATTCCTCGACGCAACACAATCGCCAACAATCTCCTTACGCGTATCGGTGAGGACTACTTCGGTTCCGTTGCAATCCTTGCCTACTACACAGGCGAGACGGTCATAGTCCACAATGAGATATCCGAAGTACCCTATACCGGCATCAGCGTCGGCTGGGGTTGGGGCAATCCATCAGCCCCGCCGGGTACAGGTCACAATCGCATCCTGCACAATCGCGTCAGCCACTTCATGCTACGCCTCGATGACGGCGGCGGCATCTATACGACCGACCGCCAACCCAGCACGGAGATCGCGTTTAACTACATTGCGCACATGCTGCCACCTGATGCGAACACCAAGGCCGGCGGAGCGATCTACCCCGATCAGTTTTCTGAAGGCCTGACAATCCACGACAACGTTGTCGCGCACTCCATCCGATGGCTCTTCCTCTGGAATCCCAATATCCGTGGCAACACCATCGAACAAAATTTCGCCGACACCGCCGCTCTCCGTGACGATGGCTCGGACAATCGCGTTGAACCCGCGCAGGTCTTCCCTGACCGGAACTGGCCCGCCCCCGCCAAGGCCATCATCGACACTGCCGGACTGGAAACACCATACCATCACCTCCGCTTTCCCAATCTGCCCTTCAGTCGAGTCAATGCAGGGCAGCAGGGCCGGTAAATCGTGTCGGAATAGAGTCTCCATCCGCCAACGTTGACCGATTTTCTGCTGCAAGTAGCGTCGCGTCATGTCCAGACTCGGCGCGATCATGAGCTCCCATGTGCATCCGACAAATGCACGCAAGTGAGGACTGCACATCGGACATTTGGGCTCCAACATGCATCCAGCTTCCTCGCCGACATCAACTCCGCTTCCTCCAGCCTCGGGACTCATCCCATTGCGAAGCGGTCCACTCACACTTGAGTTCAGCAAAGGCGACCTTCGCAGCATCCGGTTGGGGGACCGGGAAGTGATCCGACGCATTTACGTCGCAGTGCGTGACCGGGATTGGGGTACGGTTCCCATGGAAATCGGCGAACGCGAGATCCGCATCGATGCGGATGCGTTTCGTATCACCTACACGGCAATCTTCCGGCAGGAGGGAATTCACTTCGTGGCGCGAGTGGCGATGACGGGAAGCGCCGACGGTATCGTGCATTTGACGTTTGATGGTGAGGCACGGACAACGTTCCTTCGGAATCGCATTGGCATCTGCGTGCTGCACCCGGCGGAGTGTGCAGGCGCGCGTTGTCGGGTGGAGCGCATCGCGGGAGGGATGGCTGAGTTGAATTTCCCGCAATGGGTCGAGCCAGCACAGCCGGTACCAGGATTCTCTGATCTCGCCGCGCTTGCGCATGAGGTGTCGCCCGGTGTCTGGGCGACGCTGCGGTTTCAGGGCAACCGCTTTGAAATGGAAGACCAGCGCAATTGGATTGATGCCAGCTTCAAGACGTATTGCACGCCGCTTCATCTGCCCTTTCCCGTGGAGATTCCCTCAGGAACCCACATTCAACAGGAAATCACGCTTGGGATGAGCGCAGAAGGAGGCGTCCTCCGGGCGCCGGAAACGCTGCTGTTGAAATCGGCGGTTGTCGATGTTCTATCACGGCGCAGGAAGCTCCCGGCGATCGGACTCGGTTGCAACCGCGCACGCGAGCAACTGGGAGGCATGGACGTCGCACGACTCCGGACGCTCAACCTTCATCACCTGCGGGTCGATGTGCGACTATACAACGCGGATTGGCGGGAAGCGTTGGACGCGGCGCGTGACGAAGCTGCTGCCTTGGATATTCCGCTCGAACTTGCGGTGCATTTGCCGGCCAACGGCGAGGCCGGTGATCTCGACGCCTTGGTGGAGGAAATCACGATGCGATCAATCCCCCTTGCGCGCATTCTGCTTTATTGTCGGGGCGAGAAAACCATATCCCGCGCTCGTGTGGAGTTTGGTCGAGCTCATCTCAAGACACTCGGTGTGCCTATCGGCGCCGGGACCGATGCGGATTTTTATCAATTGAACCAGGCTCGTCCACCCCACGATATCGCCAATTTCGTGCACTGGTCGATGAACCCACAGGTTCATGCCTTCGACGATGCGTCGATCGCCGAAACGCCGACTGCTGTGACTGCACAGCTTGAAAGCGCGCGGACCTATTTTCCCGGGAAGCCGCTGACAGTTTCCGCGATTACCTTGAAGCCACGCTTCAATCCCGTGGCAACCTCGGCGAACGGGGCTGCGAGCAAGGATGAGCTTCCGGCAGACGTTGATTCGCGGCAGGTGTCGCCTTTTGCCGCAGCCTGGACACTTTCGATGCTCAAGCGCCTGGCCGAAGGCGGTGCGCAAAGCGTGACCTTCTTCGAAACAATCGGATGGCGAGGAGTGATGGAGCGCAAGCAGGGGGCGGCATCTTCACAGTTTCCGTCCAGACCGGGGCAGGTATTTCCTTTGTACTATGCCTTGGCTGCCATCGGATCTCATGCTGGAGGAGATGTGTTGGAGACAGTCTCGAGCGATCCTATGCAGGTGGAAGCGATCGCATTGGCACATGGTCGGCGGCGCTGCCTGTGGCTGGCAAACCTCACAACGACACGCCGGAAAGTCCTCGTGCGTGGCTTGGCTGGCGCCGTGCGACGCCTGGATCTCGACTGGGGATCATCAGAGACCTGGATGACTGAACCCGATGCGTTCCTCGATCGGAAACCTCGCGAGATCGCAGTCGAGGCGGGTTGCGGCCATGAGGTCGAACTTACAGGGTTTCAATTTGTTCGCCTGGAGTGGGTCGGATCCCCAGGCTGACGGCGTGACACACCACGGGCCTATGCCTGGGCGCTGTCGTTCCGGATGCGTCGTCGATTGAGGCGTTCGAGCAGGGTGTTGCGGCCGCTGTCGATCAGCACAGCGATGAATATGATGGCGGCCGTGATGATCGGGTAAAGGTAGGGATCCGCATTGAGGATGACCAGGCCGGCCTCGACGGATTGGATAAGCACGACACCCAGCAGCGTGCCGGGCAGCACCGTACCTCGGCCGCCGAAAAGGCTCGCGCCGCCGAGCACAGCCGCGGCAATGGCCTTGAACTCGTAGGCTTCGCCAAACTTGGGCGAGACCGCACCAAGCTGGGCAAGCGAAAGGATCGCACCGAGCGCGGCACAGAAACCACTGATAAGGAAAACGCTGGCTAGCAGCAGCGAGGTGTTTAGCCCGGCCTTGCGCGCAGTCACCGGGTTGTGTCCCAAGGCGTAAAGTTGTCGACCAAAGGGAGTGCGGGTGAGGGTCGCATGAGCGATCAGCAACATCATCCCAAAGATGAGAAGCGGAAGTGGCACGCCACCAATACGCGCAGAGCCCAGACGGAGAAAACCCTCGGGCAGATTCATCGCGCGCGTCTGTGTGATCGTGAGTGCGACGCCGCGTCCAATGAAGAGAAACGCAAGCGTGACCACAAACGGCGCGATGCGCAGGCGCGCGATGAAGGCGGCATTTATTCCGCCTGATGCGACTCCGATGACAAGCATCGTACCGAGTGCCACTGAGAGAGACATGTCCGCCTGCAGCATCTTGCCCGCGATGCCAGCGGCAAGGAACATGATCGCCCCGACTGACAGATCGACACTCGCCGTGAGCAGGACAAATGTCATGCCGATCGTAACGATTCCAACCGGAGCAGACTGCACGAGAATGTTGAGAGCATTGTCCGCTGTCATGAACTTCGGCGAGAGCACACCGAAGGTCGCGATGACCACGACGAAAAGGATGGGCGACGCGTATCGGAGCAAGGCGTTCATGCGTGGGCTTCGCGCGGCAGCGCAGCAGCAAGGAGGTGCTCCCGCGAGAATTCAGCTCTTGGAAAGTTCCCGCGGATTTCGCCCTGGCTCATGACCAGAATGCGATCACAGAGACCCGTGAGCTCCTCGATCTCCGATGAGATCATCAGCACGCCTGCACCGCGGTCTGCAAGGTCGAGGATAAGCTGGTACAGTTCGAACCTGGCTCCCACATCCACGCCGCGCGTCGGCTCGTCCAGGATGAGCACCTCGGGCTTCGCAAGAAGCCATTTGCCGAGAATGACCTTCTGCTGGTTGCCGCCGCTCAGGGTCTGCACGGATTGTGCGTCGCTGACTTTTTCGGTAAGGCGCACCGCGGCGCGAACCGTGGAAATCGCCCGCTGCCAGGTATTGCGGTCGAGGAGCCGCAATGGCGTACGGGCGTGCTGGCGCAGCGAGACAAGCGCAAGGTTGTCGGCGATCGAGGCCTCGAGGCAGAGCCCCTCGTGGCGCCGGTCCTCGGTAAGAAACGCAAGTCCCCGTACCATGCGTTCGCGCGGGCCTTCCCCGCGATTGATGACCCTATCCCCCATCCGCACCTCGCCGTGTTGCGCGGTATCCAGTCCGAAAAGAATGCGCGCGAGCTCAGAGCGTCCGGCCCCCATGAGTCCAAAAATGCCAAGCACCTCACCACGGTGCACGGTAAAGCTGATATCACGAACTATATGAACCTGTGTGAGTGAACGCACCTCAAGAAGGGGAGCCGTCGTGGACGTGCCTCGACGTTCTGGGTAGAGTCGCGTGAGGCTGCGTCCTACCATGGCGGAAATAATCGCCGGGGTATCATAGGTTTCTATCGACCCCTGTGCCACCACCTCGCCGTCGCGCAATATGACAAGATCGTGGCAAAGTTCACGCACATGTTCGAGTAGGTGCGAGATATAGATCAACGCGATGCCTCGAGCTTGGAGTCGGCGCAGAAGGGAGAAAAGAGTTTCGGTCTCCCGGACGCTGAGCGACGTCGTAGGTTCATCGAGGATGATGAGGCGGGCTTCGAGAGCGAGCGCGCGGACGATCTCGACAAGCTGCCGTTCGCCGGCGGAAAGTTGTTCCACCAATGTGTCGGGTGCGATCGCAAGGCCGACCTGGCCCAACAGAGTGGCCGTGCGATCATGAAGCGCTTTGCGATCGATCCAAGGCAATGAGCCCAAGCGCGGAAGCGCCGAGAGGAAGAGATTCTCGGCTATGGAAAGATTGGCGAAGAGATTCAGCTCCTGATGAATGAAGGCCACACCTGCCCGCGCCGCATCGGTTGGGCCCTGGGGAGTGTAGGGCGTTCCTCCCAGCACCATCAGCCCGGTATCGGGCAGGAGGTTTCCCCCGAGGATGTTCATCAGCGTAGACTTGCCCGCGCCGTTTTCCCCGACGAGGCCGAGTGTGCGACCGGCACCCAGCTTGAAGCTTATGCCACGCAGCACCCGGACACCGGCGAAGCTCTTGCTGATGCCGGAAAACTCGATCGCAGGCATCGCGTTCATGCCGGGTGGCCCGCGACCCGGATGCGCAATGCATCAAGCACCGCGGCGAGGAGGATCACGGCGCCTTTTACGATGGTAAGAGTGAAGATCGACAGGCTGAGCAGGTTGAGCGTGTTATCGATGAGCTTCAGGAAAAGGACGCCGAAGATTGTCCAAAGAACCTTGCCGCGGCCCCCGGAGAGACTTGTGCCGCCGATCACCACCGCTCCAATGACGTCGAGAAGGATGCGCTGGCCCAACACCGGAGAGCCTGTTTCGGCCTGTCCTGTGTAGAACACACTGGCGACCGCTGCCAGTACTCCCGAACACGCATACGCGGCAATGAGTACACCGCCGACTGGAACGCCCGAGATATGCGCGGTTCGGGGATTGTGTCCGGTTGCATAGAGCCAGCGGCCGAAGACCGACCGGCCAAGCAGCATGTGTACGCATAGCGCAATGAGCACGGTGATCGCGAGAGCGATGATCGTGTGGCCGCCAAGGGCGTTGAATGCAGACGGAAGCTGATTGATCGCCTTGGATTGGGTGAGCCAGACAGCGAAACCACCGACGCCCATCATCGTCGCGAGTGTGACAATGAAAGCGGGCATCCGGCAGCGCGAAACAGCGAAGCCATTGGCTATACCCACAAGCATGCCCACCAGCAGCATTGCAATACAGCCTGCTGGGACCGTCAGCATATCACCGCCAAGTCCGCCACTCTCGGGGTTCATCACCATCGCTCCCGTGACGCTGCACAAGCCTATGATCGAGGTGACTGAGAGATCGATGCCTCCGGTAATGAGAACGATCATTTGTCCCAGGGCGACGAGGAGAAGTGGCAGCGCGGTGGAGAGAAGATTGGCGGCATTCTCTGGAGTGAAGAAGCCGGGTGTGAACGGGCCAACCGCCAACGTGTAGATCATGCACAACCCAAGCACGAAATAGTCCGAACCAAGTGCACGGCGAAAAAGCGGCCCCGGCAGGATCAATCCAGCGGTTTCCTTTGTCGGCCGGGAACTTGGCATGCGCTGATCCACAGAAAATATCTGAGCAGGTCCTAGCGTTTCTGTGCGCCCCACATCTGAGCAGATTTCGCCTCAAGGTTGCCCTGATGAATGACAAAGCCCGGGTCTCGAATGAGTCCAGGAAGAGACCTGCCGGCGCGCAGGTCCAGAATCGTGTCGATGCACTGCTTCGCCTCGAAATAGACATCCTGTACGCCAGTGGCGTCGAGGTAACCCTCCTTGAGCATCTGGTAGGCCGTCGCATCGCCGTCGAATCCCCCAAGGATCACGTGACCGGGTGTGCCGATCCTATGATATTTGCCGGCACTCTTGAGCGCGCTGACGATGCTCGGGAAAAGAAAATCAGAGCTGGTAAAGATAAAGCTTATGTCAGGATGGGCCTGCAGCGCATTTACGATGCCGGATTGGGCCTTCTCCTGATTCCAGTCCGTGGGAATCCGAGCGACAACTTCGATCACTGATTCCTTGCCCTTGATTGCGGCGTCGAACCCGTCGCGGCGGCCTATTGCGTTGATATCGCCAAGGTCCCCGATCAAGAGGGCAGCCTTGTGCTTTCGGCCGGACTTTTCCGCTTCGCTGACGAGATAGGTGACTGTTTCCTTCGTAAGCGCGAAATTGTCGGCTACGACTGCAACGGATCTCGCATCACTTTTATCCGCAGGGCGGTTGAAAAGGACGATGGGAATGTTGGCGGCATTGGCCGCCTTGATGATGGGAAGGCAGGTCTTGGAATCCTTTGGGACGAGTATGATGCCGTCCACCCTGCGCGTGATGAAGTTCTTCACCTGCTCGAGTTGGCGGTTGGTATCTCCGTCGGACACCGCTTCGAGCATAGTCCATCCGCGCTGCTTCAAATCGGCCCGAATCGCCTCAAACCCGGCAACCCAGTATTCTGTCTGAAGCGTTTCGAAGGCAACGCCGAAAACGAGCGGTTTGCCGGCCTGAGAGGCATCGTCACCCTGGGTTGCCGTGGTTGTGGATTCCGATTTTCGACAACTTGCACTAAAAAGGCCCATAGCCAGCGTTAGCAGAAAAAGAATGGGTTTCATAATGAGCAATGTAAGGCGCTTGGTTTTCGGAGTCTTCCTAGTGGTTTTGTCTCGCGGATGCGATGGGGGCAGGGGGAACTTTCATGAATAAAGTGGGTTCAGGATCATACCGCGAGGCCAGCAAGCGCGGAGCGTAGTGTTTCAATGCTCTGCGCTACCCAGGCTGCTTCTTTGGTGAGGGTGGCCTCTGGATCACTCTCAGGCGGCACCCAGAGCTCAATGACGGCAGTTTCGCAACGCCCCCCACTTGTGACCGCGCGAAGCGTTTCGTGAAGCGGCAGCTGACCCGTGCCCAGCGAGCGACCGCTTACGGTGAAGCCCATGAGGTAGGGCAACCGCTCGATTGCGAAGTCCTTGAGGTGCAGATTGACACATACAGGCCCCAAATGATGCAGGACTTCGTGAATGCCTTCGCCAGCTCCAAGAGAGTTGGCCGTGTCGAGGCAGATGCCAACGTTGGCATCGTCAATCGTATCCATGAGGCGCCGCAAGGTGGCACACGGAAGGCGATCGTGGTTCTCTATCCCAAGGGTCAAACGCACGGCATGCAGAGCCGGAAGGGCATTGCGGATGATTCCGACAAGGGTATCGACCGACGGTTCATAATCCGTTGCATCCACTACAAACCGCATTAGCCGGGCATCGAGGCGCTGCGATATTCCGATGTAGCGATGGAGATGTTCCTCTGTGAGGCCGCGCGCACCGGTTTCAACTGCGGTATTCCTTTCCCTTGCCCGTCTGGCCAAGGTGTCGAGCGCAGCCGAGGTAAACGAATGGAGGGGAAGGTTATCACCAAACTGGATGACAGGCACTTTGTGCGCGACAGCGAAATCGAGCAGCGTATCCGCAGTGAAGGACGCCGATCCATGCGCGGCGATTGCCCAGCCGAATGCGAAGGAACTCAGGCCCAGTTGCATGATGCCATGACAGGAGCGCTTAACGCGTCGTGATGTCGCGGACCTGCTCACGAATGTCGTCGAGGTCGAAGATTCTTTTCCACCCTTCGCGAAAGAGCACGGGTTTTGCCCGCTTGCTGATCTTGTAGGCGGCATCCGAGAAGGTGCCGTTGACCTCCCCAAAGAGCACCGCAATCTGGATGCGCAGATGACCCAGCACAAAGTCGCGGGCCGCCTCGGCCGGCACACCACGGGCGACGATGGTCTCGTAGCCTTCCTTGACGACCTCCATGCAGGTTTGTGCGAGGGTTTCGACCATCGCCGGCTCCAGAATGGCCATTTGCTCAAGCGTGATGCGATGCACCCGGCTGATGGGAGCATACATCGCGGAGGCCACCGCTGCGCCGCGCTCGTAATCCGCCTCAGAGCCATGCATCAGCGCGCAGACAACGCCTTGTTTGGCGGAAATGCCTCCGTAGAAATCGCGGAAGTCTTTCTCGTTCGGTTCCCAATTAAACACGGAAGGATGGCATGGGTGGGCAATAACGCAGCCAACATCCGGTCGTGAAGCGATCTTACCATCGAGCGGGGCAGCAGGATCGAGCGTCATGAGCAATGCGCCTGCCTTCATCCGTGGGACGATCGTCTGCGAGATGGCACCGATTGCGACATCGGGCACGGCTAGGATCACGACATCGGCTTCCGGGATGGCTGCGGCTTCTGTCGAGACGGTGATGCCACGCGATTTGAGATTCTCAAGTCCCTTGGGCGAAATCTCGAGATAGCGCACGGTATAGTCCGCGCGCTTGAGAAAATTGTCTGTAAGACGGCAGCCCATTTTACCGCCTGCGCCAACGAGGGCGATCGAGGTTGTTTGCATGTGGAAAATTCAGGAAATCTTTACGGGGCGATGCAGCGCGGCGGAGGTGTACGCGCCAAAGACGAGACGAACCGTGTGCAGGTTGTCCTCACCGGTGGTTTCGGCGCGGCCGCGACGCTGAACCGCGGCCAAGAGGTTGGCGTTGCAGGGCACAATGCTGGAATGCACCACCGCATACCGCGGATCGGCCCATGCGTAGAATGGCGGCGATGCCCTACGCACTTGTGTGCCCTGAGTGGTGGTGGTGCGAAGGACACAGCCGGGTGAAAGTTCGGCGCTTCCGGTTGTGCCCTCGACAAAAACCAGTGTCTCGGGAAAGGCTTCTCGCTCCAGTGCATTTCCAGCGTAGGCCATGTTGATGGAGACATGCGCACCAGCGCGAGTCGTGATCAAAATGGTGGCGACGTCCTCCCCCTTGATCTTCGGATGCACGCGCTGTGTACGGCAATAAATCGAATCCGCCTCCCCAAAGAGGAAACGCGCAAGGTCGAGAATGTGACTGCCAACATCGGCAACAATAAACTGCTCCTGCCGGGCAAGCCCCGGCTGGTTAGTGAAGACCGGAAACCCGGAGATAAAGTCGATCCGGGCTCGAAACGCCCGTCCGATCTTGCCGCGGTCCAGTTCGGCCTTCAGAGCCCGAAGCGGCGCCTGCCAGCGAAAATTCTCATGCACGAAAAATGGCGCACGACGCTTCCGGCAATACTTGACGAGATCCTGTGCTTCGCGGAGCGACGTGGCCATGGGTTTCTGGCATATCACGGCGAGCCCGTGAAGCGCCGCGAGGCGAGCGAGCGGTGCGTGCGTAGCAACGTCGGTGACTATGTCGACGAAATCGAGCTTCTCCCGGGCAAGAAGCTTCTCGGGATCATCGTAGATCCCCTCTATGCCGAAACGACGACCCAGCGTTTCAGCTCTGCCGAGGTTCCGATCACAAATCGCGACGCATACGGCACCCTTTAATTCGCGCCAGGCCGCGAGTTGATACGTGGACCAGAATCCGCAACCGAAGAGGGCAAAGCGAAGCGGGCGCATGAATCAGCGAGGAAGGAGTGGATAGAGCACGGCGGTTTACCGATCATCAAGCAGCACCGAAATATTGCCGTGCAGCGGATAGTCCGGGGAGGCGACAATCGCCAGAATACGCGATGGACCGTCACCCAAAGCTCGGCAGACATGGGGGACGCTGGCATCAAAATAAACGGCGTCGGCGGTATTGAGCTCAATCCGATCCTTGCCGAAATGGAAAAGACAGCGACCTTCTATCACGTAGTTGAACTCCTGACCAGGGTGCGACTGCAGAGGCACCTCGCCCTGAGCGGAAGACAGATCAACGAGCAGCGGCTCCATGAGTTTTCCCTTTTTTCCGTGGGCGAGCAACTCGACCCGAAAGCCCTTCCGACCCCGAAATCGTACTTTGCGGCCCGTGCCCGCGCGAGTAACGATTACGGGTTGCTGCGCTGAGTCGGACTCGAAGAAAACTGAAAGCGGCACACCAAAGGCGCCAGCAACCTTCTCGAGATTCGCGATATTGATCGGTGTCTTCTGGCGCTCGACGCGATTGAGATAGGCATCCGACAAACCCGTGCGGCTCCCAAGTTCACGCAACGTGAGATTGTTCTCGGTGCGAAGAGCGGCGAGTCGGCGGGCGACGTAAATCTCCGCCATGGCGGGAGGGCGGGTAACCAAAGTTGAGCGGGGCATCGACAAAATAGACTGATAGAATAAATGCTGCACAATGGTCAATACCAATATTGTGAGGGGTGAGATCATCGTCTCAAAGCCCAGCGGTGGGGCGGTTCTGCGTATTGCCACCTACGGCCATCCGTCAGCCCAAAGAGCCAACGTTGACCCTATTTCGACCGCAGGTAACTTCGCCCCATGTGCGGGCGCTACACCATCACGAATCCGGAAGCACTTCGGGGACTCATCCGGTGGATTTGTGAAGGGGCGGACGTCTGGCAGGAGGAAGCAGCACGATGGAACGTGCATCCGGAGGACACGATGGCGCTGGTTTGCCGCAATGAGGAGGCGGGTTTCGCAGTGCAGCGGATGCGCTGGGGGCTCGTTCCGTTCTGGGAGAAATCGGCCAGGCCCAGGGTCGCGCCAATCAATGCACGCAGCGGCGAGGCGTTTTCGAAACCGTTCTTCCGCCAGTCAATCCAGAAACGGCGCTGCCTGGTGCCTGCAGACGGGTTCTACGAATGGCCAAAGCTGGAGAAACCCGGCAAGGCGCCGCGCCATGCAAACTACTACACGCTCACGGACCGGCGGCCGTTCTTTTTTGCCGGTATCTTCGAAGAGCCTGTGGAGGGTCTGCGTCCCGGCACGTTCACCTTCTTCACCACAGCACCCAACGCGCTGCTCCTCGGACTCCCCCACGAGCGAATGCCCGTGATCCTTGAAGCCGATCGTGCCAAGGAATGGATTCGCCCGGGACCCATCGCAGAAGCCGATTTCCTTCGCCTCTGCAGCCCTTTCCCAGCAGAGCAGATGAGCACCTGGAAGGTGGGCACGCGAGTGAACAAACCCCAGAACGAGGGTCCTGAATGTGTGGTTCCCGTGGAGGATGAGCAGGCCGGACAATCTGATTTCGCGTTCTGATGCCGCAGTCGCTCAAGGACTGCCATCCTGGCCCTGCCTCTTTTTCCAATTCGGGTAGTCAGCCTCCAGCAATTTCCTGGGCGTGTTCACATACCACGCATATCCCACACGGCGCTCGTGTTCGATTTCTGCCACGCTGAAGTGGATGATTCCGTCGCGACCGATGAAGATGGGCCGATCTGAACCCAGATCATAGAATCGCGCCCAGAGCGCCGGGGCAGCGGCATCCGGGACTACAACGGCATCGATCCCTCCCTGCAGCTTTGGTGCTTTTATCCGATCCCAGCGGATTCCGGTAAGCTTCACCTTTTCAAGCCAGGCGACACCTGCCTCAATCGCGGCGACGACTGCCGACGATGGCGTTGGCTGCTGCATCAGAAACCGCAGGATCCCTACACTTTCTGCGCTCGCAAGGCTGGCGGGCTCGAACGCGCGTGCTGCTGCGGGAGCAAACGTGTTCTCGTCATGCTGCGCGCACCAGGCGGTCTTCACGCCCTTGATCACGACCTGACATCGCAGGATGCAGGCAACGCCCCTCCCAACCGCCTCGCGCGCGTGCTCGCGGCGTTTCACATCTACCCAGGCAAAATCGTTCCCCCCATTGGCGACATCGCGCAGGAGCTCCAGCACGTGCACCATGGCATCGTCGTTGAAGGTGATGTGGGAATAGTAACCCTTGCGCAGGGGGAAAAATTGCGGCCAGCCTCCCGAATCATACTGTGACTCCAGAAGGTAGTCGATACCCCTGGTGGCGGCCTCGCGAAATGAGGTCAGTTGCGGTTGCGCGGAGCAAATCCGCGCGAGCAAACGGACGGGCGTCGTGGTCCCACCGTTGTCGATGGTCGGCGCCCGTTCGGATTCCTTTAGCGAGCGAAACGCGTCAGAGAGCGGCTGGGTCATGTCCCAATTTTTTGGCCAGCCTCCTGAGGGAGTCTGATAGGTGAGCACCGCCTCGCCAACGGAGACCGCAGCCTGGGTCGCATACCACGGTTTCGGCTGGTGGAGCACCTGTTTCCACGTCACCGCCGCACATCCAGAGCACACCCCAACCAAGGATCCCAGGCCGACCAGAGAAAACGCGACGCCGCGATTCCGCGCCTTCTTCATGATGGCAGGGAGATCAGACCTTCGCAGGAGCAAGCTTTGGCGCGAGGACATGGATGACCAGCAGCGCCACGAGATAGGCTGACGCAGCCATGAACCAGAGGATGCGGTAGCTGCCGGTTCGCTGGAGAACCTCGCCTACAACCAGCGCAAGCACCATGCCTCCCACCGCACCCGACATGCCACCGATACCGACAACCGAGCCCACCGCACGCTTGGGAAACATGTCGGAAGTCAGTGTGAAGATGTTGGCCGACCAGCCCTGGTGAGCGGCGGCAGCAATCCCGACCAGAAGCACGGACACCCATAGATTCGCCGCACGTGTCGCAAAAATGATCGGCACCACGCAGAGCGCGCAGATCAGCATCGCGAGCTTTCGAGCGCCATTGGGAGTCCATCCCTTTTTCAGAAGGCGAGATGAAATCCAGCCTCCGCCCACGCTGCCGACATCAGCAAAAAGATAGATGACCACCAAGGGCAGTCCGATCGTCTTGAGGTCGAGTCCGTAGTTGCGGTGGAGGAAATCCGGAATCCAGAACAGGTAGAGCCACCAGATCGGGTCCGTCAGAAACTTGCCGATGGCAAAGGCCCAAGTCTGCCGAAAGCCGAGCAGTCGCAACCACCCGACTTTTGTCTGAGCGGCTTCGGGAGCATCACTGTGGATGTGGGCAAGTTCCGCGGTGGAAACCGAGCGGTGCTGGTCAGGAGCGCGATAGTACCACCACCACCACACAAGCCAGAGGAATCCCGCGGCACCGGTGAAGATGAATGCCCATTCCCAGCCCCAGTGACTCGTGATCCAGGGTACCAGCAGCGGTGAAAGCAGGGCACCGACATTGGTGCCGGAATTGAATATTCCCGTGGCAAGGGCGCGTTCCCGTTTTGGAAACCATTCAGCCACCGTCTTGATTGCGGCGGGAAAATTTCCCGCTTCACCGAGACCCAGCAGGAAACGCATGAGCGCAAATCCCGCGGCCGCGCCGGAGAGCGTAAGAAACGCAAGCCCAAGCTTGGGATCAATGATCAGGGCCGGCAGCGTGAAGTCCGGCAGCTTGTGGGCAAAGGCGTGACCGACTGCGGCCACGCTCCAGATGAAAATCGCGATCGCAAACCCCATCCGCAGCCCGATACGGTCGATGATCGGACCCGCAAGCAGCATTCCAATGGCGTAAGCAAGCTGGAAACTGAACACGATGCCGGCATAGATGCGTTCATCGCCCCAACCAAATTCCTCGCTCAGCGTCGGCTTGAGGATTCCGATGACCTGCCGGTCCACATAGTTGATTGTCGCTGCAAAAAGGAGCAGTGCACAGATGACCCAGCGGGCATGCGCCGAGCGAAACGGAGGCGTGGGGGCGGGCACGGGGGAGCTCATGGCGTGGCGGGTGCCGGCACGGACTTGATTCCCTTGACCGGCTTTGCTGGCAGAATGGTGACCTTGTGCAGCGTGACAGTACCGGCGTGATCGACAACTTCCGATTCGGTGATGCCAGTGAACGTTGAATCGCGGATATGGATGCCGTCGATGACCGCACCCTCAAATCCGCGGATATACATCACACGCGGGCTGTGCGTGCTGGTGACCTTCTCAAGATGGACATTCCGCACGACAGGCTTGAAGGGCCCCTTGGCACCCTCCTCATAGAGGAGATCGATGGTGAGCACCGCCTCGGCAACCCTGCCGATCTTCACGTTGCGCATGAAGACATTCTCGAGAACGCCGCCGCGCACGGCATTGTTCTTGAATCGAAGCGCGCGATCGAGATTCGGGCTGTCCATTTCGCAGTTCTCGACAAACACATTGCGGATCCCGCCACTGCACTCGCTGCCGAGGACGACGCCTCCGTGTCCGTCTTTCATGACGCAGTTTCGCACAATGACATTCTCCGTCGGCACAGCGACGCGCCGTCCGTCACCATTGCGGCCCGATTTGATCGCGATGCAGTCGTCACCCGTGTCGAACACACACTTCTCGATAAGCACATTCCTGCAGGATTCCGGGTCGCAGCCGTCATTGTTCGATCCGTGGGACCGAATCGTCAGTCCGCGAACGGTCACATTCTCGCACAGCACCGGATGAATCTCCCACATTGGTGAACGCAGGATCGTCACACCCTCGATCAGGACGTTCCGGCAGCGATACGGCTGGATAAAATTCGGCCTGAGAAAATGACCGGGGCCAAAGACACGCTGCTCCACGGGCACGTTTGCCTCTCCCATCTCGATGAGTTTGTCGCGCGCCGCCCGTTGCAGCGGAGGCTGCCGCCCGGACTTGCGATTCCAGCCCCACCACGTTTCCAGGGTTGCGCCGCCATCGATCGTGCCCTCGCCCGTGACGGCGATGTTTTCCTGCTCGAACGCGTAGATGAACGGCGAGAAGTTCATGCACTCCACGCCTTCCCAACGGGTGTAGACGATGGGGTATTGCGAAAGGTCGAAGGAGAAGAGAAGCGTGGCACCCTTGGAGACATGCAGGTTCACGTTGCTTTTCAGACGAAGCGCACCGGTTCTCCACGTGCCGTCGGGGATCACGACGCGTCCTCCGCCCGCGAGGTGACACGCCTCGATCGCCTTCTGAATGGCAGCCGTGGCGTCGGCATGGGGATTCGCGCCAAACTCGGTTATAGGAAAGTCCCGGTTAGGAAACGTGGGGGCCACGATGGCCTCGGCAATGCGTCCGTATTCCTCCCAACCACTGACGGGCTGGGCAGTCATGCGGGATAGAAAGGCCGCCGCCGCAACGATCAGCAGGGAAAGGGCAATGGGCTTGGTCATTGAGAGGTTCTCTATCCTGCCCCGTCAGAGTTTGAAAACGAAAACGACCGAGTTCCAGAAAGGCTACAAAGTAGCGCGGACCTTCCAGGTCGGCGATAGACGGAAGCTGGAAGTTTCGGCTACTTTTCGATCATGAAGGGCACGACGAAGCGTGCCCCTCCGGTGGATTCACTGAATCAGAAGCGTCCTTTGACACCAATGCTGTAATTCACTCCGAACTCTTCCAAGCGGTAACCGCTGGCATATGCGGCCGAGACTTCGCTGTAGCGCTGGATGACCTGCTCCTTGTTGAGGATGGTGCGGGCGCTCGCGAAGATGCTGAAATTCTTGCTGAATTTGTACTCGCCGCTGAGGTCGATGTTGTAGCGCGGCTGGTAGTATTCGAAGAAGCCTCCGGCAGCTCCTCCGTACTGCGCACCAAGTTGGGCGGCGGGTGCAGTGATCGACGTGCCCTTTTGGCGACCCCGGTAATTGAAGTTCACGTTGAAGACCCACGGACTCTTGTTGAAGCTGACACTGAAATTGCCGGCCTTCGAGATGAAGGCGCGGAAATCCGGCGTGTTGTCGCCGGTGAGGTGGAGGAGCGTGCCGTTGGCCTTGATCGTGAAGTACCTTCCGATGCCAGGCAGGAATGTGAGCGGCTGGATCAGGTTGAATTCTGCTCCTGAGATCTTGGCGTCACCGCTGTTTGTGAGAGTGCTTACTCCCCATCCGACATAACGATCCTCGAGTCCGAGCTGAGCGGCCAGTTCAGGCGTGACGATCGCGCCCGCCGCTGTGGCGGTCCAGAAATCCGTTATGTCCTTTTGAAACCCACCAACCGAGTACACGGTTCCCTTGTCACCGTAGTACTCAAGCGAAAGGTCCCAGTTGTCGGCTTCCCAGGGACGGAGTGCCGTGTTGCGAATGGTGATCAAGCCCGCGGCCTCTGGGTCGGTGTCGTCCTCGTTGACATCTGTCCTCGGTATGATGTTCGCATAGTCCGGGCGTCCAATCGTCTTTGCGTAGGCAAAACGCACGAGGAAGCGTTGCGTGATGTCGTAGGTGATGTGCAGACTGGGATAATATCCATCGTACTCGCGCCGGGCCTTATAGGCGCGTTCCTGCATCGTCAGTCGAAGTTCCTCCATCGAGCCCGCTGCGCCCGCGTCCGCGCGGCGCACGCGCTGAATGCCGGGGGTTGTCAGATTGCCGTCAATGTAGTTTCCGCTGGCATCGCGTTGCCAGACAGCGTCAGGATTGGAGAGCACACCTTCGCCCTTGTCCTCGGTCTTTTCAAAGCGCACGCCTCCAACCAGCCGCAGGCGGTTGTCCATCAGCTTCGCATCGAACTGCACATAGGCGGAGGTGATGCGCTCATCGATCTTCTCCGAGTTGTTGATGCGATTGGTTTCGGCGGTGACGGTGTTGAGCGTGAAATAACTCGGGTTGGAACGGTACATCTCCGCCAGCTTGTAGGGATCGACCCATTGGATTTTGGGATACCCGAAGCCCGGCCCCTGGGAGGATGAATACGTCGCATCAAGGAAGGGAGCCGCTGCGTCGTCGGCGGTGTTGGCAATGCCATCCGCGCCAACAAACGTGTAGGACTCGTTGATGCGTCGGTTGTCGCGCCCCTCTTCACGCACCGCAACGCCGACTTTCACGCCGACCGGAATTGACCATTCGTCGAAGTGCCTCTGCAAGTCGGCATAGGCTGACTTCATGTTCGCTTTGCCGTCGACCGGGTCATTGGTCGCCGTTCTGAGTCGGAAATTATCGAGTGTATAGGGATCAATCGGCGTGCCGGTTGACGTGCGCGCAGTCCAGACCAGCGAAGGGAAGCTGATTTGTTCGGCCCGCACGACGTTGACGTTGTTGAGCGAGGTTCCGACGTTGGAGAAGTGATCGCGGGCAAGCGCGCGGTACCAGGTCTTGGACACCACCGCGTTTGCACCCGCATCGAGATTCCAGGGCCCGCTATTCCAATTGTAGCGGATATTGAACGCCGCTGTGTTGCCAAGCTTGTCACGGAAAGAGCCTCCCTGGGTGACCGTACCGCGCCCCTGCGCACTTTGCACAAAATCAGGTCCCCACTGAATGGACGTGCCCCCCGAGGGTGTCGAATTTCCCTGGGTGCCCATGTTGAAATTGAGGTTACGGTTTCCGAAGAAGGCCTTGTAATAGTTGTCCTGCACCGCGACCGACAGGGTCTGCCTCGGCGTGATTTTCCAGTCCGCCTTGATGCCGATGGATGCGCGGTTCGTGGTCTTCGGCCCGTCCTGAAGCTGCCACTGCTGGAGATACGGATTCGCGGGCGTAGCCGATGGAATGGTGGCTGTACCAGCCCCGGAGCTTCCTCCGCCGCCCTGGGCATAATTCCAAGTGGGCTGCCAGCGGTGCTGCTCGACATGCTGATTCGATGAGAGGCCCGTGATGACCAGACCGAAGGTCTTTGAAATCGGAACGGAGTAATCAAAGTCAAAATTCGGAAGGATCTTGAATGTCTTCTTGTTGCCAGGTCCGGCCGTTTTCTTGAGGTCGAGATTCTCGCTGTTCAGATTCAGGTACGTGCGGAAATTGAACTGCGCCCGCGGCCGTTCAAAGGCGTTCTTCGATACGAAATTGATGCTGCCACCGAGTGAGTCGGCAGGCAGGTCGGGGGTCGGAACCTTGACGACCTCCGTGCGCGACGTGTTGTTGATCGAAACCTGTTCAAATTCGAAGATACGGTTGTTCGAGCCCGATGCTGAACTCGTCAAGCGCATGCCGTCCCAACTGACCGTGGTGAAATTCGAGGGAAAGCCGCGAACCGCCACCGTACGCACATCGGCAGCCACGTAGTCGACGGTCACGCCCGGCAGGTATTTGAGAAATTCCCCCGGGTTGCCCTCGCTGATGTCGCCAAAGGCATCCGCGGCAACCACGACCTTGATGTTCGGGGCATAGCGCTGCTCATTGATCGCAAGCGCATTTCCCTCGTACTCGCGGTTGCTCTGGACAACGAACTGGTCCAGCGCGATCACCTTTTCGTCACCATAACGCGCACGGCTGGTAAGATTGAAATCATGTCGCACACTGCCGCCAGCAGGAACGGTCACGGCCGTCGCTTCGGCATCGAGACCCGTGTAGTTCGCGCGAACTCGGACTTCTCCAGCAGGAACATTGTCGAACCGATATTCGCCAAATTCATTCGTGAAGGTCTCGCGGGATGTCCCCTCGATGACAATCCGGGCATTGTTGAGGTAGCGGTCATTGCCGATGTTGCGCACCCGGCCTTCGATCGAGCCCGTGCCAGCCTGGGCCCAGATAGCGTTGGGCAGTGCAAGCATGCACGTCAGAAACAACGCGATGATTGCAGCAGGCAGTGAGATCTTGGTCTGTCGGAGTTTCGTGCAACGTCCGTCGGTTTTTGGGTTATTCAGGTCGTTCATGGTTTGTTTGGAGGAGGTACGGGAAATCGCTGCGCTATTCGGGATCAGGATCCCAAGGGAGTCAGACAGGGCTCCATGGGCGCCAAAAGGTATTGTTTCGACTGGAAACGAGCACCGGAGTGAGGGGTTGGGGATAAAGGGGACAAATAGGCGGCGTCACCGTAGGACCGGCTCCGTAGGTTCCAAGAAAAATTATAGATATAAATTCGGATCGTCCGAAAAATTGTTGGAGCCGTCCCCCAGCGAGGCAAATTTCGCAACTACACGGCAGTTCCATTCGTGTGGCTCACCGGGACATGGCATCATAACGCAGGAGCGGCGCCGGCGGCTTCTCTCCTGTCATGAAAATCGTGCGATTGTCCCCGGTGAAACAGATCCCCTCGATCTCGGCGGTCTCCAGATGAAACGTGGGGAGGCGTTCCGGCGGGCGGGTCAGCGCTTCCGACCAGGATTCCCCGGGCATGCGGTGAAACAGGTAGGCATTGGCGTAGGTCGCCACCACGGCCGCGGATCCATCTGCGGCAAAATCCATGTCGGTGGGATTCGCCCGCCAGCTCGCCTTTACCGATTTGGTCCGGGCCAGTTCCAAATCCGGCTGCGGCAGCGTATCGACGGTGCAGACGAGGGCGGCGAGCTGCACGGCACTGTCCCGAGGGCGGAGCGGCAGCGTGTAGAGGCCGCAGGGATAATCGCGCTTTTCCAGCAGGTAGATCAAACCTTCCCCAACATCCACAGCCACGCTTTCACAATCGCGAGCCGTGCGATCCGCATATTCAAACGTGTAGGACCACGCGATGTCCACGGTGGTCTCACGATCCGGCGACAGGCTTGCCGGATCCGGTTCGGGCACGACGATGATGGAAAAACGCGTTCGTTTACCATCGTTGAATCCGACATCGCCGATCAACAGCCAGGCTCGACCGTCCATTGTATACGACCGAACCGCCTCCCAATCCACATTCCTCGCGCCACGCACGCGCACACTGCCACGATGCCTTCCGTCGAAACCCAAGGCATAGAGCACAGGCCCGGCATCGCTGTCATTGTGTGACCACAGCAGATTCCGAGCCCGCCTCGACGCCGCGAGGCCACTGGCCTCATCCAGCCCTGGATTCGAAAGCACCCCGGTGAAAACCGGCCCAGAATAGGCAGCCGGAGCGAGCCTCGCTTCCGCCGCGGTCGGTTCGACCGCGAAACACCGGGCGAAACCCGGAAGGAACAGCAGTACGAACACAAGGAAAACGCGGCAATGCATTCGCCCCATTCTCCGAACAATCTCCGCACCCGCACAAGGTTTTCTCTGGGCTTCGAGCGGACACGCGTCGTCAGCCACGGGCTATGCGCAGGCGCGTGTTACCTTCATTGCGTCGCTCCCACCTGGCAGCATCGTCAGCGGTGGGGATCTCCGGCGAACGGATCCACTCGCGCAGCAAAACCGTCTGAGAAAGGCCCTGGCGTTTTGCCTTGCGGGCGAATTTCTTCAGATCCGATTCCCCGAGGCGAGCATTGAAGATCTTCGGCATGCATTATTGATGCATTACATCCTCCATGTTGCAGGTAGTCGCTGTTTGAAAACGACGTCCTGATCCTGCATCGCTCAAATCCCGCCCAATCAGGCACAGTGGCCAGGCAAAGGCGCGAGGCAGTCAGTCTTGCCCTCGCGGCAAAGGACAGCCATCTTCTGCACCGCCCGATCCCCGTCTCCCTTTAAGGTGCGAAACTCCGCGTGATTTCATGCGTCTCATAGTGCCAGTCGAACCCTCTCGCTGACCATGCCCCGAAATACTCGCCCGGAATACGACCATTCTCACGTTTCATGCGCCGGGGTCTCCACCCGGCTTGAAGACTACCTCCTGACTCGCCGCCAGTTCCTGAGTCGCATGGGGATGGGAATGGGTGCCCTGAGTCTGGCCACTATTCTGGATCCTTTGGCGATGTCTGCCGCCCCGCTGCCAATCGGCACCACGGGTGGGCCGCTTCTTCCCAAGACTCCGCATTTTCCGGGAAAGGCGAAGGCAGTCATCCACATTTTTGCTCAGGGGGCTCCCTCCCATGTCGACACGTGGGATCCTAAGGTCGAGCTGAACAAGCGGGATGGCCGTTCAATCGGTACCGATGGAGGCGTCGCCATGGCCTCTCCGTTCGCATTCCACCGGTATGGCAAGTGCGGCACGGAGGTCAGTGATCTGTTTGCGAAGACGGCACAGCACGCCGACGATCTGGCTGTCGTGCGTTCGATGTACACCGACATACCTGCGCACGATGTGGCGACGGTTTTCATGAACACGGGCTCGGTGCGCATCACCAAACCCAGCCTGGGCTCCTGGGTCGTTTATGGACTTGGAACCGAGAATCAGAACCTCCCCGGTTTTATTTCCCTGCGCGGGAGTCGCATCCCCGTGGGCGGCGCCACAACCTACGGCTCCGCATTTCTGCCAGGCGTTTTTCAGGGCACCAGTGTCAATACCACTGCGCAGACCGTTCAGCAGATGATTCAAAACATCCGCAACGCCTACCTTTCGAAATCCGAGCAGCGGCGGCAACTGGACTTCGTTCACCAGCTCAACGATATTCATTCCAGGACCCTCGCCAGCGAGGCGGCACTGGAATCGAGATTGGAGACCTACGAGATTGCCTTTCGCATGCAGACGGAGGCGACTGATGTGTTTGACATCGCGAAGGAGCCCGCCGACGTGCGCGCGGCGTATGGAAACACACAACAGGGAAAACAGCTCCTGATTGCGCGACGCCTGGTCGAGCGCGGTGTGCGCTTCGTGCAGGTCTGGCATGACGGCTGGGACCACCATCAGGATCTCGAGGAGCGCATCACGCAAAAGGCAGGGGAAATCGATCAGCCCCTATCCGCGCTCATCGCCGATCTGAAACGTCGCGGACTTCTGGATTCTACCCTCGTGATCTGGGGCGGCGAATTCGGACGCAAGCCGACGCGCGACCGCAATGGTGGCGAAAACCCAGGCCGGGATCACAACGCAAAGGCGTTCAGCATCGTCATGGCCGGCGGCGGCGTGAAGGGCGGCATCGTCCACGGAATCACCGATGACTTCGGTGCCGCCGCGATCAACGACAAGGTCCATGTGCATGACCTTCATGCTACCATTCTTCATTGCCTGGGCTTTGATCATACCCGGCTGACTTACCGCTACAATGGACGCGACTTCCGTCTCACGGACGTCGCCGGAAACGTCGTCAAAGGGATCCTCGCCTGAACCTGTCCAGTACCCCATCCCACATGCCTTCAATGACCTCTCGTCTCTCGGCGAAATTCGCGTGGATTGTCGGCGGCAGCCTCTTGATTTTACCGGTCCACGTCCACGGCGCCGCGTCTCCTGCTCCCGCGATCTCCGCAGCGGATTCCGCGTTCTTTGAAGCCAGGATCCGACCCATTCTGACTGACAAGTGTTTCAAGTGTCACAGTCATTCCTCCGACAAGATCCGAGGCGGGCTTCTGCTCGATAGCCGCGCCGCTGTGCTTGAGGGAGGCAACTCGGGCCCCGTAATTGTGGCAGGAAAACCTGACGACAGCCTGCTCATCCAAGCCATTCGCTACACGGGAGAGGACGAGGATCTGCGCATGCCTCCGAAATCGCAGGGAGGCAAACTCACCGATGCACAGATCGCGGATCTTGAGGAATGGGTTAAACGCGGTGCGCCGGATCCGCGCATCCCGGCAGCGGGGGGATCACGCTACGGAGGAGTCGGCAGGAATCACTGGGCGTTCCAACCCCTGAAGAAGCCGGACGTGCCCGCGGTTGAATCCAATTCATGGATACAATCCCCCGTCGACGCCTTTGTCTATCGTCGCTTGACAGAAGTCGGCCTGAAGCCGAATTCGATTGCCGACAAACGCACCCTGATCCGTCGCGTTTCCTTTGATCTGGTCGGCCTGCCGCCGACCGAGGCGGAGATCCAGGATTTTCTGAAGGACAATTCACCCGACGCCTTCGCCAAGGTGGTCGATCGCCTGCTGGCTTCCCCGCACTATGGTGAGCGCTGGGCGCGCTACTGGATGGATGTGGCACGCTATTCCGACACCAAGGGCGATCCGCCACGCAGGGATGACGCGCGGTATCCCTACGCCTGGACGTACCGGGACTATCTCATCGCTTCCTTCAACGCAGACAAACCCTATGCCCAATTCGTGACCGAGCAGCTTGCGGCGGACATCGTGCTCAAGAACACGGTCGCCCAGGCCAAGGCAAAAAAGCAGGCTCCACCTCAGGACCAGAGCGCGCTCGCCGCACTCGGTTTCCTCACCCTTGGCAACCAGCACAACGGACGCAGGAACGACATCATCGACGATCGCATCGATGTCACTTCAAAGGCCTTCCTGGGCCTGACGGTCTCCTGCGCGCGCTGTCACGATCACAAGTTTGATCCGATTCCCACGGCCGACTATTATTCCCTCTACGGAGTCTTCGCCAACACGCAGGAACCCAACTCCGTCTTCCAGGAGCCCACGCTGCAGACGATGATCAGGAAAACGCCCGAGCTGGCCGACTACATGGCAAAGGCCGAGGCATTGAAGAAGCGCGGCATCGAACTGCAGGCGCAGGTGGTGGAAATGCGACGCAACCGCGAGCGCAATCCGCAGAGGCGGCGCGAGCTGGTTCGCGCCGATGGCGCACTCCAGCGAGAAATTGCGACGCTGGAATCCACCCACCCGGGTGCACCGGCCCGGGCCCACGTCCTCCTGGATGTCGCCAAGCCCAAGGACTATCACACCCTCGTTCGCGGCGAGCCGGAAAACACGGGCGCCAGCGTGCCGCGCCGGTTTCTAGAAATCCTTTCTCCCGATCCAAGAAAACGTGAAGTCTGGCGCACGGGCTCCGGTCGATTGGAGCTCGCGAAGGCTATTGCCGATCCCAAGAATCCGATCGCTGCCCGTGTGCTCGTCAACCGGATCTGGCAGCAGCATTTCGGCGTCGGGCTGATCGCGACTCCGGACGATATGGGAAACATGGGTGGCATACCCACTCATCCCGAGCTGCTTGATTGGCTGGCGGCCACATTCCTCGAGGGCGGCGGCTCGATCAAGAAACTCCACCGCACGATCGTGCTGAGCAGCACTTACCAGCAGCAAAGCCTGGCCAACAACGCGGGCATGGCTGCGGATCCTGATAACCATCTCCTGTGGCGTTCGAATCTGCGCAAGCTCGACTTCGAGCAGATGTATGACTCCCTGCTCTCGATTGCCGGAACGATGGATCCCCAACTCGGAGGGAAACCGGTGATTCCCTCGAGCGATGGCTTTGGCCATCGACGCGCGATCTATTTCTACATTGATCGTCGCAATCCACCCGAACTGCTCACCCAGTTTGATTATCCCAATCCGGACACGCCGTCCGGCAGGCGATTCAACACCACCGTGCCGCAACAGGCGTTGTTTCTCATGAACAGCCCGCTGGTCATTGAAACGGCGCGCAAGCTTACTCATCAACCGTCATTTTCCGATCTGGCCTCGGATGCGTCGCGAGTCCGCGCGCTCTACCTGGCAATCTTTCAGCGCGATCCAACCGACCCTGAGGTGTCGCTGGCTCTCAACTATGTGCATGCAAATCCGAGCGGAACCGAACTCGAGGTGAAGGAAACCGCACGCCGGAAGTCACCCCTTGAAAGGCGCCGGGAAGAAAAACTCGCCCAGCGGCAGGCCATGGCGGGCGGAAAAAAGAATGCGGATCGTCAACCCATGGGAACCGCAATCGCCTCCGGCGGCCCCATGGATGCCTGGACGAAGCTCGCTCAGGCGCTCTTCCAGGCAAATGAGGCCATTTACGTGAATTGACCGCGAGGGATTGGTGCAAGGACATCCCTGCGCTCCCAACCGCAGGCTACGATCACGCACCTTACCTGCAGGGTTAGCCCAAGTTCGTCAGTTCGCGAAACAGTTTTGTTGCGGGGTAACAACTTGCGCATTTCCCGGGGTGTTTTTCGGCACTACATTCACCTCGTGCACCCGCTTACCTCGTACGCGAAACACCGACACCGGTCACTCTCCGCTGAAACTATTTTCGCTCTCCGCTCGAACTGAAAAACTCGGGCCAACGAGATACCTTCTTCCCTTTCACGGTAGCGGTCTCATTCTGATCGCGCGATCATCCACCACGCTAAAATGCCCGGCCCAGTCACTGCGTAATGCCAAAATACGTGTGACCTCGCTGGCTACGGCAGTTGCAGAGGGTAGACTTATGCGAAACAGCACGATCCCGGCCGAGGCTCGGCGGCCTCTCTGAAAGACCAACGCGCCAAAATCCTTGTCGAATGTCAGCAATAGGCGTCTCTCCGCCAGTGCATGCGCCAATACTTTTTCATCCGCCGCACCGGGCATGGATTCGCGGGCCCAAAGCACATCATGTCCAGCCACCCGCAAGGCAGCGATACAGTCGCC
The DNA here is from genome assembly GCA_963205455.1 of Verrucomicrobiota bacterium. Lineage (GTDB taxonomy): Bacteria > Verrucomicrobiota > Verrucomicrobiia > Opitutales > Opitutaceae > UBA6669. The sequence continues at coordinate 13,829 of CAUJJL010000128.1, read as the reverse complement.
CGGCAGGTTTTCGTTGGCGCACAGGCGCATGTTCGGAGCAGTTCAACCCGCCGTAGCGAAAACTCGTTCCTCGTTCAGACGAGCCTGGGCATAAGCCATACAGGCCAGAATTTGTTCACGCGTGAGCCCAGGATAATTGCGCAGGATTTCCGCTTCGCTCCACCCTTGCGCCAATAAGCCCAGCATAAACTCGACGGCCAGTCGCGTACCCTTGATTACCGGCTTGCCGGCAAGCACCGCGGGATCGACGACAATATGCTGCTGCCAGTCCATGCCTCCATATTGTGCCGCGCCGCACGTCCGTCAACGGTGGGGTGAATCTCCACCGCGCCAACCATCCTGCCGCGTAGCCTCATTTCTGGCACGACAACAGTAGAAAGACGTAGCTGGGCATTCATCCCACGGGTGAAGGGGATATCTGGTTTCCGACGCCTCTCAGGCGGTGTGAGCGGGACCTCAGCGGAGAAAGACCGCCCTCGAATCATCGCCGACCCTTGCGTCGCGGACGATCAGGCGGTCGGGGGCGTTGACGCCGACCTGGATGACAAAGTTCCTACCCCTGGGGGCGGCAGGAGTGAACGTCGTCCCCTTGGCCCGGACCGTATAGAGGATCTCGCCAGTCGCGGCATCGACCAGTTGGACCACCGGATTTTCGACGTCGAACGTCAACTCGCCGAGCCTTCCCCAGGAGGGAGGATTGTAGTTGTCGAACTGGGAAATGGTGCGGGGCCAGCCCGGATATTGTTTGCTGGCGGGATCGGTGATGTCCACATTGCGAGGCCAGCACTCCATGGTGATCTCACGCGTTTTCTTGTTGAGGCGTACGATTCCAAAGCCGGCCGCACGGGTGTTGAGACGGTTGCCGCCTGGTTGCTTTTCCGGGTTTCCGGCAGCGTAGTTGGTGACTTTATTGCCGAACCCGTCGAGATAATCACCAGTGTATTCGGGAGCGCCAGGCTCCCGGTTCTGCCCTGGGACAAGAGGTTCCCACCAACGAAGGTAGAGGTTGGCAATCGACGGCACGCTGAAGGACCATATGGCATCACGGTATTCGTCGATGCCATGCTGGAAAAGGGTAGCAAGGTGTTGGTCCCCAGCGAAGTGAAAAGCGAAACCGTTGCGTAGGGCGCGAAGCGCCCGATTGCGGCCGGACTGCGGCCATCCGTTGGAATCCAGGTCCGCATGTAGGCGCCCGTTCGCGTTACCATGGATATGGGCGCCGCCGCAGAAGATGGTCTGCGAGAGGGCCACTTTCATGTCGGCGCTGCGCCAGTCCCGGGCCCAATTTTCCACAAATGCGAGCTGGCGTTGACCGAGAAGCTCGGCGCCTTTGAAATCCACGCTGGCCGGTGTGTAATCAGGGTTCTGAATGTGATCAGGGCGGGGCCCCTGCTTGGGGACCCGACCCGCCGGTCCAGTCTTGAACTTGCGGTCCTCGAGCACGGCGAAGTCGATCCTGCCCCAGTTGAGGTTGGTGAACCATACGTCGATGTCTTGGCCGATAAGACCTCACAAACAAACTTTCTTGGTGCGTCGGTCGCAGTTACAGTTTGGATTTCCGTCAGGCAGCAGATCGTCGAACAGGTGAGCAACCGGTCAGCGACGCTGAACTGAGAACACGCGGCAGGCATGCTATGGACTTTGCGTCGTAAAATCCACGTTAAAACGATGGGATCCCGCTGCATGGATTTGCGATGCGGATCATTGCCGCACGATTGTCAACCGCATGCCGGGCAATGTCCCTTCTCCCATCGAATCGTCCGGCAACGTCGGTCGTCCTCATGCCGTCGCCGATTCCGATGCAGTGAATTGAATCCTGATGTCCCATCCACTTCGCGTTGTTCACGTCGAACAGAATGCAACTTACGCCGAGTCGGTACGCCAACTTCTGGTTCCGGAGTGGCCGGACTGCATTGTAACCCGTGTCGATCGGCCTGACGATCTCCCGTCAATCCGTCACACGCGTTCGATCGACCTCGTCCTTTCGGATTTTTCCCATGGCAGTTTGGACAAATGGGATGTCTTGACGCAAATTCGGGCCATCGATCCAGAAATTCCTCTGGTGTTTCTCTCCGACACCGTCGATGAGGGTGTCATTGTGGAGGCACTTCAGAACGGTGCAGCCGACTATGTTTTCAAAGAGCGTCCCGAACGCCTGAAAGGCGCGATCCGACGGGCTCTCGAAAGTGCCCGCAGCAGCCGCGACCAATCCCGGGGCGAGCGACTCATCCACAACCGGCTTGAGGCAATCGACAAGGCTTGGGATGCAATCTGCGTCACCGATACCCACGGTCACATCACCTATGCGAATGATTGCGCGAAGGAGATGTTTGGGCTGATTGACCATCCCGACACTCCCTTCCTGGACTCACTGTTTGGTTTCCAGAATCGTTCGGCCTTGGCAGAGGCGTTTGTCCAACTTCGCGCCACGGGTTTCTGGAGTGGCGAACTTCCCCTTGCGCTTCCGAATGCGACGGCGCGGTTCATTGTGAGCCGATGGACGCTGATCCGTGATTCGCAGAATCGACCCAAGTCGGTCCTTTGCATCAGCACCGACATCACCGATCACAAGAGGCTCGAAAGTCACCTTCTGCCTCCACGGCAGCATGAGGGCCTGAGTTCACTTGCCGATGGAATAGCCAAGGACCTCAATCAGGTTCTCAAGCCCTCTTTGACTGCGGTCATGCAATTGCAGCGGCGGGTCAGAGAAGCCGAGTTCCAGCATCTGCTCGGAATCATCGACGCCTGCACCCGCCGCGGCCTTTCCCTGACCAATCAGATGCTCGCCTATGCCAAGGGCGTGGACGGCGAGCGGCAAGAGATCAGGCCCGACCTACTGATCCAGGAGGTAGTGGGCCTGCTCCGGGAGGCTTTCTCGGACAGCGTGAACATTGAGACGGTGATCCAGAAGAACCTCTGGAGTATCTCCGCAAACTCAACGCAGTTGAGCCAGGTACTGATCAATCTCGGGCTTCACGCCCGCGATGCGATGGCGGATGCCGGCGTGCTTACCTTTCGTGCCTGCAATGTTCAGGTCGATGCTGCCCTCGCAGAAGCAACGCCCGGGGCGCGACCAGGTCCGCACGTGCTGATCACTGTTTCAGACGCTGGTTTCGGAATCCCTCCGGAGCTGATGGACCGCGTGTTTGACCCCGGTCTGCCGGTGCTGGCAAGCCCGTCCACCGAAAATGACAATGTGCCCGACCTCTCCACCGTCAGGGGAATCGTGCAGGGTATCGGAGGCTTTCTCCAGGTGGAAAGTATCCAAGGAACGGGTACGGAGTTCATCCTTCATATCCCCGCCATGGTCCAACCGGACGACGTCGGCGAACTTGATCTAAAGCCGTTTGTACGAACGACCGACGGGCGGGGAGAAACAATTCTCCTCATAGATGAGCAAAACGATGGTCGCGACCTCGTTCAAACCTTCCTGGAGAGCCATGGGTACCGGGTCCTTGTTGCCGAGAACAGTACCGCCGCTTTCAAACTTTTCCACGACCGGCATCATGACGTGCAGATCATCCTCACCGATGCCATCATGGCGGATAACGATCGTGCGGAACTGGTGTCACAGATTCAGGGCGTCAGGCCAGACATTCGAATCATTGCCATGGGTGGCTGCGCCGGGGATGGGGAATCGACGAAGGTCATTGACGGCGTGTCATTTTTTCCAAGGCCCCTGACGGGACTCGAACTGCTGGCGGCTGTGCGTCAAGTTCTCGCAGAGACCTGAAACAAGCGCGGGAGGCAGAAAAGCGAGGCATGGGCCAGTTCACCCTGGTGGGCAGACGAGGCGGAAAAGCGTTGCTGCCCCGCCCGAGCGAGCCAACGTACGGTCGTATCCGGCCACCCGCAGTCCTCGGGCTGGCAAACCCATGTTTCAAGTCACTTTCTCCGAGCAAGCGATCCGGGAGCTTAACAAGCTCGATACCCTCACCCAACTCGAGGCGGTCGCGCCAATCAGCAGCCTGAAGGCGGCCGATCTGGACAAACCGCGTGAACCGCTTGGGCGGTTCAACCGAGGCGGCCGCGCATTGTACCGCCTGCGTTCCGGTGAGTGGCGTTTCTACTTTGAAATCCGTGGCGAAACGCTCTTTGTGCTCTACATCCTGCACCAGCATTCACTCGAGGACTTTCTTCTGCGCAACAAGCTTCCGGTCTCTGAAACCCAATTGGCGGAGCAACATTCGAAATTCTGGCGCTATCTCGAATCGCTGACCAAGAGGTAGGCCGAAGCGGACCAGCGGCGCACCACCCGTAAAACCCATGGCAGACACGATCCCCTCCCCTCCGGATCCCCTGAGCCCGACCGCTTCACTGGACGATCGTGAAAATCCCTACACGGTAACCCAGGCAAGCCGCATCTATTTCCTGCCAAACCTCATGACCGCGGGAAATCTGTTTTGCGGATTTGTCGCGGTCATTCGCTGCATTCAGGCCAACTTTGAGATGAAGGTTGCTGCCGAAACCTCCATGGTGGCCATCGGTCTTTACAAGCAGGCCATCTGGCTGATTTTCGGCGCGGCGGCATTCGACATGCTGGATGGCCGTCTGGCCCGCATGGGCGGTCGTGAATCGCTCTTCGGCGCTGAATTTGACTCCCTGGCCGATGTGGTGTCCTTCGGCATTGCACCTGCCCTTCTGGTTTTCTTCCTGATTCTTTCGCCCACACAGGGATACCCGGTTTTCAGGGAAATTGGCTGGTTCTTTGCATTTGTGTACCTGCTTTGCGCCGCCATCCGTCTCGCTCGCTTCAACGTCATAACGAATCCCCTGCTCTTTCAGGATAAGAAGGATTCCGGGAGGGATTTTGTGGGTTTACCGGTACCTGCCGCCGCGGTGACGGTCGCCAGCCTCGTTCTCTTTCTCCTGAACATCGCGCAAAACGACAAGACCCTGCACCGCTGGGCTCTGGTGTTGCCCGTGCTGATGGCGCTCATTGCCATTTTGATGGTCAGCACGGTGCGCTATCCCAGCGGCAAGAAAGTCGATCTTCAGACGAAGACGCGCCTGACAACGTTTGTCCCGATCCTGATCGCGGTTGCAGGTATCGTGATTTTCAAGGAAGTCGGTCTTCTTGCGGTGACGCTGGGCTATATCAGCTTTGGACTCGTGCGCCACATCAGGAGGGCCATGCTGCGCCACGCCCGGGAAGCTGATGCCCATCACTCCCCGAAAACATGACCCGCCATTGAAATCGCGCTCAAATGAACGACTCGGATAACCTGTGAAGAACCTGCACATTGATCCCAAACAAGATTGCCACCCTGAACAAGTGCCCATTTCCGCGCACGCTCCCTTGGGGTTATTCACGTCGTCCCGGACGAACTCCAAATGCCGATTTCAGAGGAGACCGGATGGGAAAAACCGGAGTTATTGGTGATCCTGGCGACCATAATAAGACTGCTAGTAATTACTTATTGAACTAGGAATCAGTTAGCCTTTGTTAACTTCCTAAATTTCGCGCCGCGCGCCCCATGAAATTCAAAATCAACCGCGACCATTTCAGCAACGGTTTGGCCCAGGTCCTGAACGTCGTAGGATCGAAAACGACAATGCCCATCCTGAGCAATGTGCTCATTGAGGCCGAGAAGGACGTCATCTCACTGACCACGACCAACCTAGACCTCGGCATTCGCTGCCGGATCAAGGCGGACGTGAAGGAAAGCGGCTCCGTCACGCTTCCGGTGAAACGACTGGCGACCATTGTTCGTGAATTGCCGAACCTGGATGTGACGGTTGACTCCGCGCCGAATCATCAGGTGAAGATCACCTCCGGTGGTTCCAACTTCCGTATCATGGGAATGGGCAAGGAGGAGTTCCCTCCCCTGCCGGAATTTGGAGAGGAAAAGTCCTTCACGGTGGAGCAGCCCGAGCTCGTTTCGATGCTGAAGAGCGTCGCGTACGCGCAGAGTGCAGACGAAACGCGTTACATCCTCAACGGAGTCTTTTTCAGCTTCCGCGATGGAAAACTTTCGCTGGTGGCGACAGATGGACGCCGCCTTGCATTGATTGCCAAGGAAATGGAAATCCCCGCCGACAGTGCGGGAGCGATCATTCTTCCGGCGAGGACCGTCAACGAGCTGCTCCGCATGCTCGACAAGGGCGACAAGGTTAAGATCGATTTCAGCGAGCGGCGCTGTTCGTTTCAGATTGGCACCAACAAGGACACCAGTGGCCTGGTCGACTCCATTTACCTGTATTCCAAGGTTGTGGAGGGTAACTACCCGAATTTCCAGCAAGTCATTCCCAAGGAGACGCATCAGCGGATCAAGCTCGAGCGCGAGCTTGTCCTGCAATGTATTCACCGCGCCGCCCTCGTGACGAGCGAGAAGGCCAATTCCGTAAAGCTCAAGTTGAGCAGCAACCTTCTGGAAATCATGGCGCAGAGTCCGGACTTTGGTGAAGCGCATGAATCCATGGCCATCAATTATAGCGGGCCTGATCTGCAAGCGGCCTTCAATCCTGCGTTTCTCATGGATCCGCTGAGGTCCCTGACCAAGGATGAAGTCTTCCTTGAGGTGAAGGATGAGGTCAGTCCGGGTGTCTTCAAGACGCTCGACAACTTCATATGCGTGATCATGCCGGTGCGCATGAGCTAAGGTTCATTTTGGATGACCGAACAACCGTGGCCAGTCGTCGCCCTCATCGGGGTGTTCCTTGTTTCCCTGCTGCTGACTCAGGTGAATCGACGGCTCGCATCGCCGGTCATTGCCATTGTCAATCGCTGGCTGGTGTGGGCCTTTGTCTCGCTGGGCCTGGCGGTGATCTCATCGACGCTTGGACTGATTGACCGCTCGCTTTGGGTCTTGGTGACGGGTTTCTTTCTCATCTATTTCCTGGTTGAGACGGGATACCGATGGCTGGAGATCCACGCGCTGAGCGTGAGTCCGATACCGCTGTTCCCCAGATTCCAAGTAAATGTCAGCGGCGAAGAGTGGCCGACACATTCGCGGCTGCTGAAGGTCCGGGACTGGCTTCGGCTGAATGGCTACCGGCAAATCCAGGCCCTTAGGGCCGAAGTCGGCGGAGGCATTTACCTGAGAAGCTCCGTCTATCAGGATGCGGCCGCGCACACGCGCATTCAGATCACGTTTTTACCCCAGCGCCATGGGGGAATCTCCGAATGCTTTGCACTGTCGTCGCTCACCGAATCGGGCATGCGTTATGTGACGGACAATCTGTACCTGCCATTCGGCGGGTTTTATCCGGAGAACTGGCTCGTCGAGCGCCTGCCGTGGCGTCGCTCCCTTCCGCGACTCATGGCCCGGCATGAGCAGCGCATGGTCCGGGGTGGAGAACGGCGTATGCCATGGACCACGGAACCGCTGGGAGATCTGAATCTGCAACAACGAGAGCTCGAAGAGGTGAACACAGAGCTGGGTTTTCTCTTTCCCCGTTCCCAACGCGAGGATCATGGCAAGATCACCTACGAGGGTCGGTATCGGGTTTGGAAGGAACTCTGGCTGTTGAACTATTTCGGCCGGGCTGCGAGGTACAAGTAGCCCGAACATGGCGGAAGGAGGTGCCAATCCTGCCGGAGCGTGGGAGCACGCTTCGTCGTGCCCGGCTTGAAGGGTGGTGGGACCTCACAGGTCCCGAGGCTCGAAATCATTTCGAACGTCTTTCCGGTTTTGCTGGAAGTGAAAAACGGGAACAGGATGCTCCCGCCACGTTTCGGTCGCCATTCGACGATAGCGTATACCTCTGCAAGAATTGTGGCGGTTGCCGTTTCCCACTCCCCTGTCCCCGGTTGGCGTTGCCAGCAGGAATGGCCGCAGCCAACGTGTGCGCATGGATCCGTATCGGCCCCAACTCAAGAAGCCGAGCTTTCCGATTGGAGACAATCTTCGCGCCTACCTGCGGAAGTATCGCCGGGAACGGGCGCTGCCGATCACCTATGAGCGCTTGCGGGGCTTCATCGAGGCAGCACCGCTGATTGGCGCGGACGGCAAGGCATCGCTGTGGGAGTCGGTTGTCTACGACCGGCTCGAAATGGAGGCATTGAACGAGGATCTGAAGTACGTCTACGCATTGATCCGCGTGGATGGCGACCTGTCTTTCATGCGGCACCTTTACGTCGATCGTGTCGACTACTGCGCATTCGGAAACTCGGCACCGTTTCGCGTCCGGATCGTCAATGCCTTCAATGACAATGCCGACTACTACTACGTGAAACGGGCGGATTCATCGCGTGTCTACGGACTGGAGCTGGAGCACGTGCTCTCGCCCAATCGCATGAACTATCTTACCTGCGGGACGACGCTGGTGGAGGAGCACATTGCAGGACTTCCTGGGGATGTCTTCATTCGACGCTGGCTGGACAACCCGGAGATTCGCCCGATCCGCATCGCCAAGGAACTCGTAAAGTTCAATGAACGATGCTTCGTGCGCCTCCTGGGGGACATGCGAAGTTACAATTTCGTGATCGTGGTCACGCCGGATTTTGAAGGCGCGCAAGTGCGGATCCGCGCGATGGATTTCGATCAGCAGAGCTATGAGGGGCGGATGAACTTTTACCGGCCGCAATTCTTCAAGGACAACCAGCCCTTCGCGCTTTTTTGCATGCAGCATTTGAACCTGGAAAGCGCGCAGCAATACCAGCGCGAAGAGCAGGTGCTAATGCTGCAGCGCGCGAGCCTGAGCGAGGAGCGGCTCGCCCTGCTGCTGGCAACGATGTCGCGGGACACCGTCTCCACCCCTGAACATGTTGCGAGCCTGCGTGAATCCCTCGCCGAGCACTACCAGCGAAACGAATTCAGAGAGTGCTCTTCAATGGGCGAACTTGTCCAGGAAAGCCTCTCCGCCATTCGCACCCGAATGCGAGGCAAAGGAAACCTTGAGCTGACGATGTTTGATTGAGATTCGCGCGCGTTGGCGAAGCGGAATCTCAACCATTGATCATCCGATTGCCGCGTGCCGGGCGCAAGACGCCCGGCACGGCAGGAACCTGGGACTCAGAACGAGAATGTGTTGCTCAGGATGAACACGCGTGGCTCTTTGAGAGAATAACGGGTGACGTAGATCTCCGAACCTGGATCCGTGGTGACATTGATCGCCCTGACTCCATCGTAGCCGAGATCATCGGCGAGATTGCGGATATTGAGCTGAATCGACCAGGAGATCTTTCGGTTCAGCTTCCGCTGGTAGCGCGCGAAGAAGTCAAAGTTGTAATTGTCGGGCGCATAGAAGGGCTGGCTGAGATCGAGCGAGCCGTCTGCGTTGGTCCAGTAGCCCATCAGAGGTGCATGTCGCCAGCGAACGCCTCCACCGACTTCGAACCCGTTGAGTCGTGAGTCGCGAGCAAAGCTGTACTTCAGGTTCATGTTGGCGGTCCACTCACTCGAAGGCGGACTGCGGCGGCCACTGTAGTTCTGCATCTGCTGGAGATTGGCGTCGGCAGAAGCGAGCAGTGTACCAATGGTCTGGCCGCCGTTGCTCAAGTCCGTATAGGCGGGCTTGGAGAGCATGGGTCGGGCGACGTTCTGGTAATAGTCGACAACCTCCTGGCCGACGTCGCTGGCGATGTTCTCGGTCTGGGCGGCATTGAGCCGGATGCTCAAACCTTGCACGGGGCGCGCAAAGATCGTGTACTCGTAGCCACTTGCCTTCTGGTTGTAGACCACCTGGTTGGCCGCATTTGTCGTATCAAAAGGATTGTCGGCAATTACATTGTTGGCCACGAGGATGTCATACATCGAATCGATATTGCCGTAAGGGGAGTTCCGGCCTCCACCGCCCACCATCAGGCCCGTGGCATTCGTTTGGTAGCGCAAAGCGGAAAAATTGACCTTTCCCTCCCAGAGCCTGAGGCGTATCCCAAAATCCTTGGTCTCACCCCGCGCAGCGCCTCGAACTGCTCCTGTAATGTCGTTAAGTCCAGCGGTGGGGTTGAAATTGGTGGCGTGATTGGCGGTGAGTGACAGCCAGGGCAGCGCCTTGATGACGATGCCCTCGTTGCGAGCCACCCCTCTATCGATCGAGTTGGGCTCGGCAGGCATGCTGGCATCGAAGATATTTGTCCGGGTTTCTCCTGTTGCCGGATCACGCCAGACGTATTCCTGGGTCGCGGAGTCGCGGACGATGTAACCCTGCTGATTGGAATTGTAGTTCTTCTGGTTCAAGCCGCGGTATCCCCAAGTCAAAATCACGCGATTGTCGAACCACGAGCCCTGCCATACAGCGAGTTTGGTTGTGGTATCGGTCAGATTTGCGCGCAGGCCGGTGCTGCTCCTGAGCCAGCCGCCGGTGTAGCCACTGCCGAGGTCCACTTCGTCCTGATAGTACCAAGGTGTGAAGTCGCGCATGTAGGAATGACCGGTGGCAAAGTCATAGTAATCCCGTACCCAGACCCTGTTCGCGTTGTTGGTCGGATTGGCGTTTGGCAGGGAGCCTGAGGGAGTGTGGGTGATCAGGAGGTGCCTGCGGTCCCAAAGTTCGCGAAATTTGTAGTTTTCCCACATGATGGACGCCCTGTGATTGCCCAACCAACGGTTATGGCGGGTGAGATCAAGAGCGTAGGAAAGTGTGGCACGATAGGTCTTTACGCTCTCGTGCCGCTCATAGAGCCAGGGTTGGAATTCGGAGTAGTACTTTCCAAAGTTGGGGTTCACTACGGTTGTCGATCCAGGCATGTAACCGTTTGGATCAATCTGAAGGTTATGGACATTCTGGAGTGCTCCCATTCCTTGAAGGCGCTCCATCGTCCAGTCCGCGAAACCCAGCTCGAGATAGAGGTTCTTGGCGAGTTCCTGTTCCAAGGTGACTTCCACCATCTTGTCCTGCGAATTGGAGACGCCATTGCGCCCTTCGATGACAGTGGCATCCGGATAGACACCCTGTCTCACCTGAACATCGTCCTCGGCGCCCACGTTCAGCGAACTGGTAGTGGCGGTGTTTTGCGTGTTGACGACGGTGCCGTCCTGCAGCGCGATCATGCGCACGCCGGAGTTGCGTCCCAGGCCGATCGAGGCAACAGGCACGGTGGCAGTTGAGCCTTCGATGCGTGCATTGTTATTTGTGAGTGGCGCGATGACCTTAGGCGAACCTGCGTTGAGGTAAGGCGTGAAGGAATCGCGTGGATAAACCCGGCGGCCCAACGCACGGTCGGCATTGCGGTACTCGAAGTTGGCGCGGATCGTGGTTTTCTTGAAAGGCTTGTAGGTACCTGCGAGGAACATCCCATCGGTATCCGAATAGGCGGGTTTCCAGGCAAAGTCAGTTCGCTCGGAAAGCAGTGCCGCGCGGAAACCAAGCTTGTTCTTGATCAGGGTGGTGTCCACATCGAGTTGTCCTCGAAGCGATCCCTCGCTGTCGGTCCGCAGCGAGATCGAGGTACGATTGCGCGAAAGGGAGGGTCGCTTGGTATTGTAGTTGATGGCGCCGCCGGGCTCGCCCACACCAAACAGGACCGCATTGGGACCCTTCGAAAGGTCGATGCGGTCGCTGCTGAACGAATTGAACGACATCAGCGTAAACATGAAGTTGCGTGTGCCGCGATAGGTACGGAAGCCGCGGAAGTAGGTTGTGTTCTGATCCCACAGCGAGGTGAGCGAGCCGTCGCTGTTGCCATCTCCCATCAAGGAGCCGGCTTCGATATTGTTGCCATAGGCGGCTATATCCTGCAGGTCGAGCGCACCCATGTCCTCGATCAAATCGGCAGTGATGACGTCGATCGAGTTGGCGATGTCGTCGAGCGAAGTGCGCGTGCGGCCGCCAGCGAGAGTCTCGCGCGCCTGGTATCCTTCGTCCTGATCGGCATTGACTTCGAAGGGTGAAAGGACGATGGGCGAATTGTCCTCGCCTGTCGGCGTGGAACTGGTTGGTGCGTTCTGCCCGCTGAGGGATCCTGCGGCCAGGACTGCAAGTATGGGAAGCAGCCGTAGTGATTTCATATTGTTGGTGGTTTGGTTATGGGTTGGTTGGAAAATTCAGGAATTCGTTGGAGTGAACTCACCTTTCGGAATCCGATGAAGCAAGGGATCGGAAAGAAGATTTGGCTTCGCGGTGCGGCGGCGAAACCGGCTCGAGTGAGATTGCGGCCCCTGCGCTCACCGCCGCTTGGGAAACGGCAAAAGGCATTGCGACTAGCGCCACCACCGCGGACACGCCAAGGCATTGCAGCCGGAAGGCTGCTCGAAGTCGTTTGGAGGTACTTGGAGTCATTGGTTTCGCCAGTCGCTGACCACCCTCGACAGGTCATGTCGGTGGGGGGGGCGGACGGTGTCGCTTTGCTTAGGTCGAACGAGGCAAGGACATTCGTCGGATATTACAATAAGTTTTCCACTTGATCTATAAAGTAGCCGTGATGCTCTTACCGCGGGATTTCCCGGTCCAAGGAGCGCGACTTCAGGCATCGAGATGTGGATGGAGGCCCACTCAGCTGCCGACATCACAAATCGATCTGCTGGCAGGCTTGGAGTGCGCAGCCAGATGTTGGCCTCGTATCGGGTCCCTCAGGTCAGTGTGGTGAACCTGAGATCAGCGGATTCAGTTGTTACCGATCTCAAGCGGAAGGTATTTTTCCGTCTTTGCACCGGCGCCCACGACTTCAAAGGCTTCCTCTTCCTCAGGGGGAACCTCGTCGAGGGGAGCGAACCGCTCCGAAGAGAAGCCAAGTTCTTGTTTGCCCTGATGAAAGGGGTCAGGGGGATTGGTCAGTTCCTGCAGGAGCAGGCCGACGGTGGCCGTGTCGCCTCCCTTTACCACCTTCTCGCGCCCAAGAAAAACCTCGCGGATGGTGTAGGTGTTGCCCTTGACCGGAAGCTGCTTGTAGAGCGCCCGGATGAGTGCGGGAAAAGTGTCATTCGTGCAGACGACTCGCTGACCTTTGACCATGATGCCCTGAAGTATGGCCAACCCGGCGCGGACGTCACGCAGAGAGTGCGACTCGGCTGCCAGAGCCAACCCTACTCGATCCGGCCTTCGTCAAAATCGATCAGATCCGGCACGGTGCGGATATCGCCTATACGATCGGCACACCCCATGGCGCTCAACGCCTCCGCGAGGAATTTCTGACCTTCCGAGGTGAGCCCTTTCTGAACGAGTTCACGATTCCAAGCTGCTGCGCGGACATCCTCCGGGAAGAGGTGTTTGAGCCCCGCTTCAATTGCGGCGTCATCCGGGGATTCATGCACCAGGCGCTCCACGTCGGCCGGATCGATGTGAAGATGAAGGCAGAGAAACCGGTCGAGCCCGCGCTTGTAGTTCCTTGCATAACTCGCGGGCAGCGCACCGTGTTCCTTCACGTAACGGCATTTCGCGAGAAATCGCGGCAGATACAGCAGGCCCGTCGCCCGGTGGGCGAGATACGGGGAAGGCAGACAGGTCAGGACTTCGCCGGTGGAACCGGGTATGGGTCGCGAGGGCATCGGATGGGTCGCCAAAGGCAGGAGATCACAGGCCGGAGGCCTGATTGTCAGACGGATCTGGCTTCCAACCGGTGGGCTGAATGGGAAACGGGCGGGGAGCCTGCGATGGTCTCGTGCGGCTGATCTCTGGAGGCCTGCGCTCAGGGCAGTTCGGTCGTTCCCATGAGGTAGCGATCGCACTCGCGCGCGGCACCGCGGCCTTCATTGATTGCCCACACCACGAGACTCTGACCACGACGGCAGTCACCCGCGGCAAAGACACCCTTGATGCTTGTGGTGAATTTGCCGTGCTCGGCCTTGATGTTGGATCGGGCATCCGTCTCCAGTGCGAGTTCCTTGAGAAGCGCCTGTTCAGGTCCCAGGAAGCCCATCGCCAGAAGCACAAGCTGAGCTGGGCGGGTTTTCTCCGTGCCGGGCACTTCCTTGGGAACGAACTGACCCTTGTCGTTCTTTTCCCAT
>CAUJJL010000127.1 GCA_963205455.1 Verrucomicrobiota bacterium | reverse complement strand
GAGTTGCCCGCGCAGCCTCCTCCAAGAATCCGAACGCCAGCACCGGTAAAATCGGCCCTGTAGGCCCGACTTTTCGGATGCTTCAGCGATGAATCAATGACTTGCGCATTTTATACCCTCCAGTTGGCGAAGTCGGGTTAGGTGCGGACGGATCTGAGCGGTAGTCCGAGGTGAGGACGGAAATTTGGGTGGCAGGAGCGCTTATAGTGTCAGGCTGAACTGGTGTTCTGGCTCGGTGAGCCACTGTTCAAGCCATGGCGAATAGGTTCTGACCCGGACGGTTCTGTCGGGAAGAAAATGCATGAGCCTAAGGATGCCGGCTCCGCCGAAACCGCGGTCGGGCACGGTGCCGGTCTGGTAGTTGGCCAGAATCTGGTGCACCACGTTTCCATGCACTCCATCGCTGGCGAGATAGCCTGTGCCTCCGTGCAGGACGTGTCCGCTCAGCACAAAACGGATGTTCGCGTGCCGGGAAACAAACTTGCTCCACATTTCCTCCGCATCGTTGGCGCCGCCCTCGGACTTCGCGATTGCGTAGGACCTCGGATTCCAGGTCTGGGTGGCTCCCTTCTGTTTCCAGTCGTAGCGGGTGCTGTCGGAATACAGGTAGGCGTGTGTGACCACAATCACCTCGCGATCAGGGTTCTCGGCCACCACCTTGTTCGCCCAGTCGAGGACCGGGTCCCGCGGGCCAAACTCCAGCGCGAGTATGAGGAATTTGCCCGTGGGTGTTGTCAGCCGGTGCCAGGAATTCTCCATGCGGCGGGCTTCAAAGTAGCCCACCTTTTCGCTGTTGGCGTAGTCCCAGAAGGTAAAATAGTCATTGAGCAGCGTGCCACGATCCGTGCTCTTGCCCCATCGTCCAAGGTCGTGATTTCCCGGCAGGAGCGAAAAAGGAATCTTCGCATGCAGCAGATTGTCGAGGGCACGCCTGGCGTTGTTCCATTCGGGATGGGTGTTGCAGTCGACGATGTCGCCCTCATGCGCGACAAATCGAATGTTGTACCGGCCCTGGTTGGCCACGATCCACTCCGTCTGTGCGACGTGCACCTCCGGGTAGCGCAGGGTCATGAATTGCGTATCAGGAAGGGTCACAAGGGTCCACGCCTCCGGCGGCAGCGGGGCGGATGCATCCATTGCCTGTGATGTCGGCTGCGCCCTGGGATTCTGTCCTGAAGCCTCGCGTACCAGCGAAGAAACAGCCGCGGTACCCGCTAGGGTTTGTAGAAAATGTTTTCGATTCACGAGGTGAGTTTCCTTTTGCAGTTGGTTCAGACAATGTCTGCGGCATTCACACCGTTGGACAACGCGGATCTGCCTGTGCGGACCGTGCGACCAATCTCGACGGCCGCGAAGATGCCAAGAACGCAGAAGCAGGCCGCTCCAAGGTAGCAGACGCGGAAACTGGCAGCGAGGTTGGCAACGAATCCCATGACGATCGTTGCCACGGAAACAACGACGCCACGGGTGAACTGTACCGCTGCAAAAATCGAGCCGCGCCGTTCCGGTGGCGAGTCGCTGAACAGGATGGGAGTGAGCGGCACGTTGGCGCAGGTGCTGCCAATGGCAAGCAGTGCGCTGCCCACATAGAGGCCGACGAGCCCGTCGACAAACAGGGCGAGTCCGATTGCCGCAGCACCGAAGGTGAGGAAGCCGAAGAGGAGCACCGCGCGAGGCCCGATGCGATCCGCCATCATGCCCGCGGGATAAGAGAACAGAAAACGCATGCCGATCCCCACCGCTGCCACATAGCCGAGATCAGTTTTTGTCAGCCCAAGAGTTTCCACGACAAAAAGCGCGTGGAGCATCGTACCCAGGGCATCGGCGGTGAGCGTGCAGGATGCCACGACTGCCACCCAGGCAAGCCGCCGATCCTTCAACTCGGCGAGCGGCCTCCAACGTCCAGGTTGTTTATGCGGAAGCGGGGACGCAGGAGTTCCTTCCCTGAGGTAGACGAATGCGATCCCCGAGGATATCAGCAGGAACAGCATCGACATCGCGTAGGGCGCGAATTCATGCCTGTCGGCCAGGGGAAACGCTACATACGCCATGGTCGCGGCGATCAGACTGAAGACGAGAGCGCGCACTCCCGATGCCATGCCCAGCTCGCGCGCGCGAAACATGTCGCCATACAGCGGTTCTCCGCAGCCGAAGCCCACGTCGAGCGCGGCCTGCATGGCAAGGTTCACGACAAACAGCAGCACCAGCGCAAGGGTCGTATGATGCATACCCGTCGGCAGAAGAAACGGCAGGGCGCCGAGAAGTCCGACACTCACGAGCGTGGCTGGCCAGGCCACGAGGAAGAAGGGGCGACGTCGTCCGGCCGCACCGCGATGGCGATCACTCAGCTTTGCCGCACAAGGCTGGACGAATGTGCCGCAGATTCGATTCATCGCCACCAACACGGCAATGAAGGCAACGTTGTCTGTGAAATGCCGCGCGGTAATGGGCAGCATGTTGCTCGTGACGGCGTCGACGGTGATACCACCGCCAACCATCATGGCGTAGAGCGACATCGTCCGAATGTTGGGAGGGTTTTGCCTGGGGTAAGCGCCACTCATCTCCCACACCCAATGACCGGCCAGCAGGCCGAGCGCCAGCGGAATGCGGCCCGGCCCGCATTCAGGAATCTCCCCCGCGCCAGCGGGTCGCGCCGATTGATTTCGAGAGCCAATGAGTGTCTCTATCGTGACAGCGTTCTCATGATGATGCCATGTGCCTGGTGATCAAAGTTTCCGGGGCGTGGTGCGCTAGAATTCCAGGGTCGTTGAGAACTGCACCTTGCGTGGATCCGGAATCCGGATCGTGCTTGGACGCAAGCTGGTATAGCCGTTGAAGATTGGGACGTCGCTGTTCAGCAGATTGGAGACATTGATCTGGAACCTTCCCGTAAGCTTTTCGCTGAACCGACGGCGATAGGTCAATTGGCCACTGACGAGATAGTATCCGCGCGAGCGGAGGTAATCGAAAGGATTGCCGGGAACATTGCCGATCTTCTGGGGACCGCGGAAGTTGGCACCTCCGCCCAGCGTGAAGCCCTTCAGAGGCCCATTGAAGAACTGGTACGCTGCGTAGAAGTTGCCCGTGTACTCATAGGTGCCGTTTGTGAGTGCGCCTGTTGCCAGACTCTCCAGCCGGCTTGTGATGGTGCTAAGGTCGGTCTGCATCTGCAGCTGGGCCGGGTTGCTGGGGTCGTTGGCGCCTGCCTGCCAGGCTGCGATGTTTGCAGCCACGTATCCGCGAAGCCCCGGCTCGAGGTTGACGTTGGATGATTTTGGAAGGGCGAGATTCGCGGTGAATCGAAGGCCTCGGGTGAGATTGGCCGTGAGTTCAAATTCGTAGCCGGTGCCTGCCAGATCGTTTGTGTCGCGAAACGCTGCGATCGTCGGCCGGCCGAGGTTTGTCCAGAGGCGATTGATCTGGGTCAGATTCCCCCCGTTCTGCAGGCGCCCCGCCTGCTCGGTGTCGTAGTAGCTGAACGTACCCGCAATCTTTCCGTCAAGAAGCTGGAGCTTGATCCCGTAGTCCTTGCCCTTGCCACGCGAAATGCCTGGCGGACTCCCGTCAATCAGCGCATCGCCGGAATTCGGAGCCTGGAAGGTTTCGGAATAGTTTGCAAACAGCCCCAGCCATGGGACGACGTAATAGACGGCACCGTAGTTCTTGCTGTTGGTGGAGACATCGGTGATCAGCGGCACGGTGGAACCCAGGTTCAACTGCTCCTGCTCATAGTGATCGCGCCGGGCGCCGACCAGGATCGTGAGTTTGTCGTTGAAGAACTGGGTGACGGTTGCGATCTGGCCGTAGTCGATCTGCTTCCGCTGGTGCGCCTCGGACGTCGTATCGTAGAACGACCCAGGGACGGGAATCTCTCCGAGTGGATCGCCTGCCTGGTCCCAATAGCGGCGCACCCGCACCTGATTGCTTGCATCTGCGAGGTTTGCGACGGGTCCATTGTTTCGTCGGAGGAGCTTTGTGAACGCGTGATAGCGTTCGGGGCGCGAGCCCACGATCACACTGGCGCTGCCGTGAAACCATTTGTTTTGATAGCGCCAGTTGGCCAGCCCCCTGTAGTCGTTGACCCAGTTTTCACCGAGCAGGAGTATCGGCTGGGTATCGGTGAAGGCCTTTCCGAAGTTGGGATTCTCCCCGCCACCCGGCAGGGTGCGGTTTACGTCAACACGATACAGGTTGTAGGAATTGTTGCCCGATTGACCGTTCGCATTTCGAATGTTGCGCAGTCGGTTGTAGGCTATCTCGACGAACAGATTGTCGCTGAAGCGGTGGTCGAGATAGAACGTGTAGGCATGGTAGCGAAGGGTGCCGACGATGTCGGTCGGCGTGTAGTTGAAGCCCTTGGGCGGTGGTGCAGGGGAATTGGCGATGTCGGAGCGGATTTCTGCATTCGGCATCAGTCCAAGGCCGGATCCCGTCGTCTGATAGAAGGTGCTCCAATCGTTGAATCCACCGTTGGGTGTTCCGGGAATGTAGAGCATCCATGGAGTGGATGCGATGCGGGCAACCCCTGTTCCGCTCGTGCTTGGCGGCGTGGTGCCATCGTAATTGGTCACCCGGTTCCAGTTGGAAACCTGATCGATGATGTAGTTCGCATAGATTGAGCGATCGTGCCCCCCGACCTCACCTTCGAATCGGAAATTGTTCCGCGAGGAAAGGCGTACGACGCCGGCAAGGTGAACGCCGTGGCGCTCGTTGTGGGTATAGTCGCGCCACGCAGGAGCATTCTCCTTCATGGCATTGAGCCGGAGAGCAAATCGATCGCCGGCCGGCTGGTTCAGGTCAATGCTGCCGCGCCAGCCGCCGTAGGTATCCGCACGGAAGTTGACGGTGCGAAACGTCCTGCCGAATCGGGGACGCTTCGTCCAGGTCGTGGCAATGCCGCCGGCACCTCCATCGCCGAACAGGACTCCATTGGGTCCGCGTGCGAATTCGTAGCGCTCCGTGTTGTAGGAGTCACTTTCCACGTACCACAGGAAGAAGTTTCGGGTCGCAAAGGTGCTGCCCATGTTTCGAAACGTGTTGGAGAAGCCACCCAGACCGGTCGTATTCACCTCAGAAGAGACCACGTAGTTCAGTGACCATTCGAGTGAACCGCGGAGATTGGTCGCTCCGATGTCGTCGAGAAATTCCGAGGTCATCACGGAGATTGCCGCAGGCGTGAACCTGAGCTCGGTATCCGTACGACCGCCGGTGAGGGAGCTTGCGGCGACGTAGCCCACGTCCTGGCTCGTATTCACCT
Source organism: Verrucomicrobiota bacterium (assembly GCA_963205455.1). Taxonomy (GTDB): domain Bacteria; phylum Verrucomicrobiota; class Verrucomicrobiia; order Opitutales; family Opitutaceae; genus UBA6669. The sequence continues at coordinate 8,647 of CAUJJL010000127.1, read as the reverse complement.
CAAACGGCGAAAGCTGAATGGTTTCGGACTTGGTGGAATCCTCGTTGTCGCGGGTCTTGCTGTTTGCCGGGGGGACACCCTGGGCCATGCCTGTCGAGTGGAGGAAGACGCAGAGGAGCAGTGCGCCGGTGGATGAGGACGATTGCTTGAGCATAGTTGGAGTCGGGTTGCTTGCGTGGAGTACGACTCGATCGCAGAGCGCGGAGCGCCGGCAGACAAACCGTGGTTTGTTCACACCGTCGAATAGACCACGGCACGGATTCCGTGAAAGCCCGCCAGGCAACCCGGGAGCGGGATCAGCGTCTGGTCATGCCGACAACTGACTTTCGGCTGAGATCGCCGAGTTGGAAGGGAGACTTCCGCCCTCCGCTGAAAGGCTCGAGCAGTCCGGAGAAAAAGGCCGCGTCCAGATCCAATCGCGGACCGATCTTGCGCACGCTCTTGCCCGGTACCCAGGAACTGCTGATCAGATGACTCGTCGTCCGCGCCGGCGGGCCGACCTCACCGCGATGCAATTGGGAGACCACCAGTTCCACCGCGGCCATGCCGACGTATTCAGCATTCCCATACACGCCGGCAAGTCCCTCGTGCTGCGGGACGGGCAGTCGATCGAGGCAGACAGCGCCGAGGTTCCTCGGAATCTTCCAACCCAAGGCGCGTGCCATGCGGATGACACGATCGTTGCTCACAAGCAGGACATCAGGTCGGTGTTCCTTCAGCCAGGCCGAGAGGACGTCGCGGTCGGTTTCGTTACGCAGATGGCAGCTGGGGAGGCGTGCAATGCCGTCGGTATGGGCCTGGACCGACCAGAAACCGGCCGAGCAGCGGTGCGCCATGTTGCTGTCGAACGCGGCGTACAGCACGAGTCCCGGACGTCGATAGCCGAGAGCCAGCACCTCACGGGCGGCAAGAATGGGCCGCATGTATTGGTCGCTGGCGACATAGTGAATCGAGGGCGACGCCAGGGGGACTCCGAGCGACGCTGTTGCAAATTCGGACAGATCCACCGGCAGGCGCCTGTCAGGGCACCATTCGCAGGGAAGATGCTCGACAATCACTCCCATGATCCCGCGCGCCTTGAGCATCCTCGGAACTCCGCTGCCACGTATTTCCTCGGGACCGAGAAAGAGTTCGTCGAGCGAGTAGCCGAATTCAGATGCACGACGTTTTGCTCCCGCAAAGTAGTTCCTGTGCACGTGCGCCTGCAGGAGCGGCGAATTCCGCGGCACCGTATGCAGATACCCGAGCGTGCCCCGATAGTTCACATTGCCGCGCTGCACGCGCGACATCAGCAGGGAAAGCAGCGGATTCGGCTGGTAGCCGAGTCGACGGGCGACCTCCTGGATGTGCTCACGGGTGGCAAGCGGCAGCCGCAGGTCGTTTCGCAATGCGAGCGAGACCGTGGAGTGGTGGCATCCCGACTCGGCGGCGATCTGCTTCTGGGTAACAGCCTTTTTCCCGATGAGGTTCAATTGAACCGAATTGAGCGCAAACCCGGCGCTCGTCAATCCGGTGATCGAGCGGAGCCTAAATAGTTGCCTTCTGTTCGACGGTTTGAACGCGGCGAAATTTGCGACGCATCCGGTGTGATTCACCTTCCAATCGTACCTTCGCGCCATGATTCGTCGCACCCTTGCCCACACCTTGATTGCAGGCTTTGCGGGTGTCGCGATTCCCGTGAGCCTTGTCTACTTGATGCGGGATCGGGGCGGGACACATGCGATCGCCGGTGCGGTGCCTGCCTCTGCGGCTGAGGGTGAAGATCGTTTCGCGGAAGAACTCCATCCCGCCCCAGACAGACTTCGGCATCGCCTGGGGCAGATCATGGAGCTTGGTCGCCTGGGTCGCGAATGGCGCGGGTTTTCGGCATCAATCGCGGTCCAAGACATTCCTCCGGCGCTGAAGATTCTGGATGAGATGGCCCCTCGCGATCTCAAGGAACGAATGCGTTGTGATCTGCTGCGCGAGTGGGGCGCAGTCGATCCGGCAGGAGCCATCGAATGGACCGACAGGCTGATCCGTAGCCAGTCGCATGACGCGGCAATGCTCGCGATCATGCAGGGCTGGGCGGAATCCAATGTTTCCGGTGCCGCCGTCTGGGTGCGCGGGGCTGGCAACCGGAGAAATCGGAATCAGATGGCTGAGACAATCCTGCCCATGCTGGCACAAAGCGAACCCTCCACGGCCCTGCAATTTGCTCGGGAAACCGGGCTTCTAGAGACCGACTCCGGCATGCTCGGAAAACTCTTTTCCTCTTGGGCAGCCCGTGACCCACGGGCAGCCCTTGTACAGGCGGCTGCATTGGCTGATCATGAATCGCGGCAGACTGCTGCGGACATCATTGTAAGCGTCTGGGCGGCGAACGATCCGCGCGCGGCGCTGGCTCACATCGATGGCCTGCCACGCGGAACCGATCGCAACGCTCTTCTTGCCCGCGTGCTCAGTCGGCTTGCCCAGTCGGACCCCGAGGCCGTGCTGAGCTACCTGCAACAGTCCACGCGAGGGCTTGCACGTGACCGATTTATTGCGGAGATCGCGCAGGCCCTGGCATCCGAAGATCCCACAATGGCGGGTGCCTTTGCGATCGGACTGCCCGATGGACCGGTGCGTCGCGATACGGTGCAATCTGTGCTCAATGTGATCGCATCGCGCGATCCCCGCGAGGCGATGAACTGGGCCGAGACGCTTCCCGCTGGAAAGGTTCGTGACCTGGCGTTGCGAGAGGCATGTCAGCACCTCGCGTCGGTCGAGCCCATTCGCGCCATTGAGGTTGCGCGAACCGTGGTGTCGGGTGCTGCGCCTGACGATTTGATTGCGGGCATCGCACGCACGTGGGCCTCACGCGATCCCTCCGCTGCATTAGCCTGGGTGCGCGGACTCGGCGCCGACCCAGAGCACGATGCCGTGATCCCGCATGTCGTCGAGGGGCTTGCCATCACTGCACCATCACGGGCAGTGGAGCTGATTGCCGGTCTTCACAGCGAAATGCTTCGTGATCATCTCACGGGGAATCTCGCGGCCACGTGGGCTCGAAATGATCCTGAGGCTGCCGCCTCCTGGGCGGGAAGGCTTGGAGAGGGGCCCGAGCGGACGACCGCATTTCAACAGATTGCGATGTACTGGGCGAACTCCGATCCGGAGGCGGCGGGAAGCTGGCTCAGCAGGATCGGGAGAGGATCAATTCGCGACACGGCCGTGGAAGCCTATTCAAAGGCGCTGACTGCCGCGCGACCTGAGTCGGCGGCCGCTTGGGCGGAAACGATCGGACAGATCGAGGCCCGCAATTCGGCGCTGGTAGGCATCGCCCGCCAATGGTTGCAGGTTGACCGCCGTGCCGCCGAGGCATGGCTGACAAAATCCGTTCTGCCCGCCGATCTGAAGCAAAAGCTGCTGGCGGAGCGCTAACCGAATGCGCGCTCCGTGGAGGAGGGCAGGGGACCGGGCCGCCTAAGCCGGTCCCATTGCTGGAGCCAGACTAGGGAACGCCAACGACTATTCCGCGGCCCGACGTGCCGACATAAACTTTCCCGTAGCTGACACGATCGGCATCGAGGGCACGGATGCTCACACCGAACTGGTGATTTGCGTCATTGATCTTTACCCAGGTGGCTCCCATGTCGTCGGATCGATACAGCCAGTTCTGCGTGTCACCAGTCCGCTGTCCCCAGATGTAGACGGCAGCAGGATGACTCGAACCGCTGACCTTTGCACCGAAGGCCATCACCCGCACCCGCGTAACACCGGAGACTTGAGTGAATGTGCTGCCCGAGTTGATGGACTTCCACAACCCTCCGCTGCTGCCATCGTGATAAGCCCATATTCCGCCGTTCTGGCCGGGTACGGTCTTCACGCCAAATTCGGTTCCGCTGGACCAGGTCGGCAGTCCGTTGCCCGTGACAAGTGAAAAGCTGGAACCGGCTGTTGATCCGGTATTGCTGCGATAGAGACCTGCATCGTGTTTCCAGATGTAGAAACGGTTCTCCGATCCCTTGTTTGAGGCGAGCTGTGAACCAATGTCCCAGAGTCCAAGTCCGATCAGGCCGGTCGTCGTCACGCCGGAGCAGGCGGTCCAGTTGACCCCGCCGTCTGTCGAATAGTACGGATTGTTCCCGGTTGGCACCCAGACAACAAGGTTGCTGTTCAGCGCGGAAACGGCGATGCGTCCACCCCGTGCGCTGTCGGGAAGCACCGGATCGGAGGCGGGATCGAAGGCGGTCCATGAATTTCCACCGTCGCCGGAACGCCAGCCGTTGCCGGCCGTGTCGCCGCTGTTCGTGCCGGTCACGTAGATGATGTTGTTGTTGCCCTCGTAGATATCAATCGATCCGGTTTCGTTGATCGTTGGCGTGCGATCTGTCGCGGAAGGGAAGGCGGTGAGGCTCATGTGACGGAAGCCGCCGAGATCCGCGGCTCCGCTCCAAATCAGCGCTGCGCTGCTGCCGGTGGGGGGCTTGCTCTTGATCGTATGCATCACGAGTTCCTCGTGTCCGTTCACGAAATTGCTCCACGGCGGGGAGCTGATGCTGATGTCATTGGTCTCCCATGCGCCGTACCAGTCGCCGAACCAGACCTTGTTGGGGTGCGACGTGGGTGCAAAGTGCACCGTCGTGATCGCGCTGGCGTGGTAGCTGGCCGACCACCACGGCACGGTCGATGTCGCATTGCCGGTCTTGTTGGCGCTCCAGCTCGTGCCGCCATTGCTTGAGTAGAAGACCATGCTCGTGCCATTGCCGGGTGAACCATTGGTGCCAACACGGGTGGCGACGACGACCTTGTTTGGGTCGTCCTTGTGGATCGACAGGCCCGAGAAATGCAGGCCTGCCGCACCGGAAGGAGTGATATTCGACCACGTGCTGCCGGTCAGCCGTGAGACGCCGGTGAGATGGGTGACAATCACCTGGCCGGTGTTCTTGTTTACCTGGCCCTGAAGGGGATTTGCAGGACTGCCCGTCACGAGAGCGAAGTTCACGCCGGCATCAGTCGACTTGTAGACTCCGCTACCCCATACGCCCACATAGATGTTCTTGGTAAAGCCCGAGCCGTTGACCCCGCCGGTGGTGTCGAATGCCACGAAGGTCACGCCAATGGAACTGCTGCCGATCGGCACCTCACTGGTTGGCACCTGAGACCACGTGGAAGCGGAGACGGTCGATGTGTTGATGTTGGTGTTCAGCCAGAGCCCGTCCTTTCGGGAACCGAGAAGCGCCCGTCCGGGTTTGTTGGGGTCGATGGCGAGTCGCTGGCCGGCCCAGCGGTAGTTGGCGTTGCCGTCGAGTTCGACTGATGTGGGCAGCCCCGTGTTGACCCACGTACCGGAGTTTCCCTGGCTTGCTGACCTCAGCACGCGTCCGACCGCTCCGTCGCCGACACCGATGTAGACCTTCTGCAGAGTCGTGTCCGACGGATCGATGTTCATCGCGTCGACCTTGAAGTAGTCCTTGGTCGGGAACTCCTCGGTCAGGGGAATCCAGGTCTGGCTGCCCGTGTCCCAGCGATACGCGCCGCCGACATCGGTGCGCGCGTAGAGCAGCGAGCCGTAGTGGGGATGCACGATGATACCGGTCATCGTGCCGCCGCCGCCGATCTTCACGCTGCTCCAGGTGTAGGCGTGCAGGAAGGTGGCGGAGAGGGGAAGCAGCAGAGCGGATACGAGCAGGAGCTTCGAATTTCTGAGGATTTCAAAGCGAGCGCGGGCTCGCGAACAAGGGGGAACGGAGAAACCGGTCATCGTTTCGTGGGGGTTGAGTTTCGCATCAGGCGGCACCAGCCGCCCGCGCGAGGCCATTGAGGCAATCTCCCGCGGATCGCCAACCGGCATCAAATTCACACCGTCGAATACCTCAACCCACCCGCGCCGGTCATCCGGTCTCTTGTGCTGCCGCCAGCCAAAGAGGCAGGCGTCAGAGGCGATGCCGACGATATGAACAGGACCTCCGTTATCGCGCCGCGGTGCCAAACTCTCGCTCTCTGTCCCGCCCAAACCACAAATCGGATAAACCCTCCACAGACCTCGCGTTCGCTCTGTTCTACTCGCACAATTAGGCCCAAGTTCCGCCAAACTTGAGAACGAGGAAGGCGAAGCCTTCCTCGTCGCACCTGCCGACAGGCGGGGTGCTGCACCCCGCCTGTCGGCAGGTGCGCGCGTGCGCGCGAGAGGATACCTACGCGGTGGCCGCCACCGCGTAGGTCCGCCCCCTCTGGCCGTCAAGAATGAAGGCTTGCCAAGAGCTAATGCTTGTCAGAAATACTACCCTGTTTTTCTTACAAAACATACATGGCCATTTCGTCACAAAGCATCGAAAAATCAGTGACTAGCCGAATTTATGGTCGCGGCAGGGGTAGCGTGTTCACCCCGAATGATTTTATCCACTTGGGCAGTCGGGATGCCATTGACCAATCGCTCCACCGTTTAACCGAGCTGGGCACGATCCGCCGCATTGCCCGGGGCCTCTACCATTACCCCGAAAGCCATCGCTTGCTGGGTGAGGTCGCCCCGTCCATCGAGGCCGTGGCCAAGGCGCTCGCGGCGAGCGAGCAGGCCAAACTTCAGGCTTCGGGAGCGTATGCGGCCAATCTGCTGGGGCTTTCCGAACAGGTGCCGGCCAAGGTCGTGTTCCTGACCAGCGGTCGCGCTCGCAAGGTGAAGCTCGGCAAACTCGTGATCGAGTTGCGTCCGACGACCCCGCGCAAGGTGGCGGCGGCGGGACGCCCGAGCGGCCTCGTGTTGGCCGCGCTGCGGTATTTGGGAAAGAACCACATCACCGCGGATCGGATCGCCCATCTCCGCAAAACACTGTCCGCCGAAGACCGTCGGCAGTTGCTCGCCGACTTGCCCAGCGCGCCGGTTTGGCTGCATCCGCATCTGCGGGCCATCGCCGCGAAGGAATCGCCATGAGCAGTTTTGCCACCCTGCCCGCGAAGGAACGTGAACTGTTCTTTCGTCAGTATCAGGAAAAGCGCGGCGTCGATCCCGTCATCGCGGAAAAGGATTTCTGGGTTTGCTGGTTGCTCGGTCGGATCTTCGCGCAGCCCCAACTCGCGGACGCGTGCGTGTTCAAAGGCGGCACGTCCCTCTCAAAAGTGTTCGGTGCGATCGAGCGCTTCTCCGAAGACACCGACCTCGCGATCATTCCGGCATCCCTGGGCTGGAAAGAGTCCGACCTCGACCAAGCCCCGTCTCGCACCAAACGCGAAGAACGCATGGCCGAATTGGAGTCCGCTTGTGCCGCAGCGGTGCAGGCGACTTGGCAACGGCTGCTGGAAGAATCTATCCGGACAGCCCTTGGCGCGCCGGTCGGCCGGGACACCAGGCTGACCTACCGCTTCGATGAAGCCGGCCGCTCACCGGTGCTCTACTTCGCGTATCCCGGCGCCTTGCCGCGCGGCGTTGCCTACATCGCGCGCGAGGTGAAAATTGAATTCGGCTCCCTGACAGATCAGCGCCCGGTCGGGCGTCATCCGATTCAGGCGTTTGTCGCCGAGCTTGCGCCGGGTGCCTTCGCCGACTTCGGCGCGGAGGTCGTCGCGCTGGAACTTGAGCGCACGTTTTGGGAGAAGGCCACGATCCTGCACGCGGAGTTCCATCGTCCGACCGACCGTCAGATGCGGGATCGACATGCCCGGCACTACGCCGATTTCGCGTCGCTGTGGCGGCACACGCCGGCACAGGCGGCGCGCAGCCGCCTCGATTTGCTGGAGCGGGTGCGCCTCCACAAATCCCGGTACTTTTCCTCAAGCTGGGCCAACTACGCGACGGCCGTTCCAGGTTCGCTGCGCCTTGTGCCGCCCGCGGCGCGGGTCGAAGCGCTCCGCGCCGACTACGAGGCCATGCAGCAGATGTTCCTCGGCGAGCGCATGCCGTTTGAGACCGTGCTCGCGATTCTGCAGGAAGCTGAGATCACGCTGAATCGTTCCTGAAGTTGGAGCGGTGAGCGCCAGCCGGTTGTTACGATTTCACCTCATATAATGATATGTGGTGTGAAAACGTAACTCGACGGCCTCCGTTCACGTTTTCGTGAACATCGTCTAAATCGTGAACACCGCGGCGGGTGACTACGCCAACTCCGACAGATACCCCATCAGGCTGTCGTAGCTGATGAGCCGGATGCCGCGCAGCGCACCCCGCTTGCGGAGGACCACGCTTTTGACGGGCGGGGTTCCGTCGTTGGCCGGGCCGGGAATCGTGAGTTCGTTGAGGGTGCTTCGGGACAATCCCGTGAATCGGCACCGGCTGCCAGGAGCGGGCAGACGCAGCCATTCCGGCTTCGAGGTTTCACCGGTCACGGCAGCGGGAGGAGAAGGAAGGGTCGCGTTCATGTTGCTTCGTTTCGGTTGAGGTTGTTCGGGTTCAGACGCTCACGGTAAGAGTCGCCTCGTGGCGCAGCTCTTCGCGCAGGACCTCACGGGCCTGCGCCGCGTTCGCCTGTTGCTCGATCATCGCATCGTGAAAGCGGTTCACGCGGTGATGCACAGGAAGGGCAGAGCCAATGACGTCAGGTCTTGATTCTTGAGTACGATCCCGAAGACCAACCACCCATGAGATGACCGAACAGAAAGAACAGTCAGAACATCCCGATAATTACATCCTTCGATCGGGAATGCGCGGCAACTGCGTGCTGGTGAGAGCAGGTGGGGAGTAGCCGTGAGC
>CAUJJL010000126.1 GCA_963205455.1 Verrucomicrobiota bacterium | reverse complement strand
CCGATCCCGCACGGGAATCCCTGCAGAAAATCACGTTGTTGTCGCTCGCAACGCATCAATCGGGCCTCCCCCGCCTGCCGGCCAATCTCACAGGCGGCCGAGCCTCGAGCCTCGATCCCTACGCTGACTACAATCGTAACGACCTGCTCGATGCCTTTCGCCTTCACGCCAGGAAGGCGGAAGTGGGCCGCTCGATTCTGTATTCAAATTTTGGATTCGCTGTCCTGGGCGAAGGCGTCGCCTCCGCGTGGGGCGTCTCCTATGATGCGGCTCTTCGTGAACAAATATTGACACCCCTGGGAATGAAACAATCCCGCCTGGGTCTGCTCGGCACCCCGTCCCCCGAAGGACTCGCGACCGGGCTGAGCGGCGGCGGGCCCGTGCCCGACTGGAAATTTCAGGCTTTTGCTCCCGCCGGGGCCCTGCGCAGTTCCGCCAGGGAGATGGCCCTGTTCATGAAAGCCGCGCTCGCACTTGAGCCATCCCCGTTGCATGAGGCATTCGAAGCGACGTTTGCAGCCCGCGCTCCTCATCCCGACACGGGCGGCGACATCGGACTGGCTTGGATGCTGTTCAAGCGGGGGGCCGATTCCTTCGCCTGGCACAATGGTGCAACCGCAGGCCACCGCTCCGTCATCGTGCTCGATCGCACGAAGAAGCGCGGCGTGCTCATCCTGTCCAACCTTTCCAAGCCCCCCGAATCGCTTGCCTTCCCTCTCCTCGGCACTCCGCTTCCGGCACCGAACACCCGGATCGAAAACGCCGCCGACTATGTTGGCCAATATCCGTTGTCTCAGGCCTTTTCACTCAAGATCACAGAAAAGGACGGTTCGCTCCTGGTTCAGGGGACCGGTCAGGGCCAACTCCCGCTTCGTCAGACCGCAGCGGACCGCTTTGCGGCAATCGGTGTGGCTGCAGAGATCGAATTCGAACGCGACGCAGGCGGTGGGGTCACAGGACTGACGCTCCACCAAAACGGCGCCCAGAAAAAAGGTCCGAGGCAGGCCTTGCCGCCGCCACCCAAGGAAACATCCCTGCCTGCGACGGTGCTCGCGGAGTACCCAGGAGAATACCCGGCCAGCTATGCGTACGTTTTTCGAATCACCCTTGAGGAAGGCACCCTTTTTATCCAGGCCGCCGGCCAGCCCAAACTTCCCTTGACGGCCTCGGGCAAGGACGAGTTCTTCAGCAAGAACATCGATCTGCGAATCTCATTCACCCGCAACGAAGGTGGAAAGGTCAACGGCTTCGTCCTTCGCCAGGGCGCAACAGAGGTGAAAGCCAACCGCACAGCGAACTAGCCGAACCGGTCTCAGGCGAGCGCCCGACAAGAGGTCTAGCGCGATGGCACCCTACGGCACAATTTTTCGCAGGCGCGTAAGCGCCGTTGTACACGCCGTCGCGATCAGGGTGATGTCCAGGCTGTAGGCGACAAACCGATAGCCTTCCCGGATCAGTTTCTCCGCAGCTTCAGGATCGGAGGATACCGCGTGGATTCCCGGTACGATCCCGTTGCACGCGCAAGCCGAGAGAATCTTCGCTCTTGCATCCAAATAATCCGGATGGGTGAACTGCGCAGGGATGCCCATTGATGCCGTCAGGTCATAGGGACCGATGAACACGGCATCAATGCCGGGCACGGACAGGATCGAGTCGATCGCAGCCACGGCGTCGACGTGCTCGATCTGCACCGCCACCAGCACGTCCTCATTCGCGCGGACAAGCTCCTCCTCAACCCGCAGGCCATAGCCATTCGCCCGGCAGAATCCCACACCGCGCAATCCTGCCGGTGGATACTTGCAGGCCTGCACCAGTAGCCGTGCCTCTTCCGCAGTCCGTACGAGGGGCGCAACGACGCCGTCCGCCCCGGCATCAAGGAAACGTTTCACCCACGCGTAATCAACGCCATGCAACCGCACCAGAGAGCCACACGATGGATTCCCCGACCTGATGGCCTGGAACAGGCGCTGCGCCTCGGGAAGATCAACCGCGGAGTGCTCAGCATCCACACAGAGAAAATCGAATCCACAGGACGCCATCAGCTCGGCAATCATCGGGCTTCCGCTGTTCAACCAACTTCCAAGAAGCGTATGCCCTTCCCGCAACTGCTTTCGGAGCTGAGATTGGGACGAGGTTGTCTGCGTCATTTCGAAAGGAGAAAGTCGCTCACAGGAATCTTCACGACCAGCTTCAGCACCTCGGGTTCGGAACTTGCAAACCTTACCCCGCCCCGGTGCGCATCATGCGGAGTAAAGACCGTGAAGACACCGGTGCCCGCCACGACCCGGCCTGCTGGCGCGCCCGGCTGGTAGAAGCACACGTCCTTCTCCTCGTCGTAATCTCCAAAAGGCTCCAGGGCTTGCCGGGGCGACCATTCCAGCACCTCACATCCCGTCAGCGTGTACTGCAGATCCACATGCCGCCGATGTGTCTCGAATCGACCGGTGGCCTCCGCCGCAGTCGGATAGCGCAGGATCAATGCGCGAATTCCCGCGCCCAGATCAAACGTGCCTTCCCGGGGGTCCAACGGCAGCGAGCGAATCCATGCCACGCCCTGCATCGTGACAGGACCGCATGCCTGCAGGCCAAGTTTTTCAAAATCCGCCAATCGTCCGCAGATCATAAGGGAGAAGCAGTCAAAAGCCTGTCAGGATTTCTCCCCGCTCCATGCGTAGCCATAGAGGAGCGCCCGATGGAGAACGAAACGAATCTTCGCTGCTGACTGAGGTGCGTGTCGCCCGCCCTTCCAGCGAAAGGCGGCCTGCCGCTGATCGCCCGTGACGGGGATACACTCATCAAGCGAGTATCCGATGCAAACACGTCCGGCGGAATCCAGCAGTTCGGCTCGCAAGGATCCGCCATCCTTGACCCGGACATTGACCAAAAGTTGGCGTCCCGCGGGTGATTCAGAACGCGTGATCGCTTCGCCCAAGGTGGCTCCGCCTGCGGAGGAAACGAGGGCATAGAGACGGTCAAACTCCCAACTCGCGCGACACAGCGCCGTATTGAAAGGCAGCGTCGGCGTCTGGTATCCGATGACGGTTTCATTGCCAACTTCGATCCGAGGCTTGAATCGTGTATCGAAGATTTCTCCGTGAATCCCTTCTGATCCCGCATAGTAGACGTACATCCGTCCGCCCTCGACGATCGGATGATGCATTTGCCACATCATTCCTCCACCATAGTCTCCCAACGGAGGATTCGGCAGCGCCGCACGGCGATCAGGGCGCCACCAATGAAACCCGTCGCGCGATGCCGCAAGCTCAAGGCTCATCGTCTGGATCGCGGCATCGTAGTAATTCACCAAAGCGACATAGCCGCCTTCAACCTTCACCGGACAGATTTCGAGAAACTGGGCGTAGTCCGGATCGCGCCAGTCGCGCGCGAGCACAAGCGTTTCGCCACCCCAATGGGTCCCGTCCTTGCTCTCCCTGCGCGCCACGCTTCGCAGCCCGCCCCTGGGATTGTTGTCATAGGTGATGATACGATCGCCCTCGCGCAGCTTCGGATAAACCTTGAAATACGAGTAGTAGGGGCCTTCACGCGAATCACGATACACATAGGAAACATCACCGCCTCCACCACTCGCCGCTTCAAGCGGACCCTCCGTCAGCACCCACGCCTTGCCATCCCTTGAATGGTAGCGATAGGTGCCAAGGCGCTCCTTGGGACCCGGCAGATGCCCGACCTTGTTTTCCTTCATGCCACCATAGAGCGGCCCCCTCATGACAAACATCTCGTAGGGCCATTCCTTGTTCGCCGGATCAACCAGAACCGACGCATAGACAGACGTTCCCCCGGAATCCAAATCGAAGAGGATGTTGGTCTTCTCGTAGCCCGGCCATCTCACAAACGACAGTTGGGGTCTTACCCAGTGCACGCCATCCTTGCTCTCGAGGTAGGTAAGGCGCCGCTGATGCTCGTGCTGCGTGGCGAGTCCATCGAGTTTCGCCTCGGCAGGCGTGGAAACCTGCCACGCCTTCCACTTCCCGTCGATCGGATCATGAAGGACGGTTCCATGCGCCATGATGCCACCGGCATCCCATGGCATTTTCGGCTCAAGGAGAGGATTGTTCGGATCGGGTACCCCGAGTTCAACCCGCCACGACACCAGATGCAGCGACTCGAAATCATCAGGCATGAGCAAAGGCAACCGCTTCGGCGCCATCGCTGCACCCAGCGGTACGCCGTTCCCCAGGAAGCCGATGGCCGTGACGAGTCCGACTTTCAGGCGCAACCTGCCGGTCATGAGCATTCGCATGGTGATTCAGGATTAGGCGGACACTGGGACGTGAACGTTTCGAAGCTTGAGCTGGGTTCGTTAGAATCGCCGTTCCAGCGAGAACACGACGCGACGCGGGGAGGTTCCGCTGTTCGCGGTGCCTGTGATGACTCGTTGATCAAGGAGGTTCTGCACGCGAAGCTGCGCATCCCAAGAGCCACGTCCCTCCTTGCGCAAAACCCGCACTCCCACGTCCCACCTCAGGCTTCCGCTCTGCAGCACAATGTTGTCCGGATTGAGCACCACATCATCGGTGTACCCGAATGCATTCTGGATGTACACCGCCCACACCGGGCTCCGGTAGGCGAGATAATTGCCCATGAAATTCAGCCGGACAGGCGTGTCGCCGCGCTGACGTCGCTTGACGATCGACTGATCCGATTGAACCGCAAAGATCGCGGTGTGCGCAAAGGCCCCCGATGCGTAGAAGGAGAGTCTTTCGGTGGGAGCCCCGGAGAACTCCACCTCTACGCCCTCTGCCGTCGCGCTGGGATCAACGACGTTCTCGCGCCAGTTGTACAACGGGCTCAACTCGTCGTTCCGATTGGTGCGGAAGTTGACCGAGCGGATGTCGCTTCCCTCAAGGATCTTGTAGTAGGAGACATTAAAGGTGTACTTGCCGCCGAAGAGCTCTGACTTGAAACCGAATTCATCCAGTTCCACGGTGCGCGACGCAGAGATCCGCTCAGCCGGATCACGGCCCGCGACGCCGAATGTGCCTTCCGGAAACCGGAGCACATTGCGCTCCGGATCCTGCTGTTCGGCATGGACCGCAAAAAGATTGGCACCGGAGAACAGGCGATACGCCGCGCCCACACGCCACGTCTTGTCCGTGGGTTCAGGACGTGATTCCGTGAAGCTGTTGTTCCTCAGGTTGTGGATGTCCTCTTCGATCTTGTCGTAGCGCCAGCCACCCGTGACCTGAATTCTGTCGTCCCAGGCCTTCAATGTATGCTGCACGTAATAAGAGGTCTCCTTGACATCGCGCGTTTCCGCGGTCGTGACGCTTTGCGCAGGCAGATCGCTCCGCTTCAGGTTCAGGAATGCACTGTTGTCCAGGATGCGGAAAATGCCGCCGGTATTGGCGCGCTTGAAGCGATCGAAGATGTCGCGGTGTGTGAATTCGTAACCGACCAGCGTCTGGTGTGACATCTTCGCGAAATCGTATTCCATGAGAAAGTCGCCCTGATAGGACACAAATTCAGTGTCACGCTCGGTGGTGTCGTGCCTCAGCGCCATCGTCCAATCGATCGGTGGTCCCAGGGGGTTTGCAGGATCGAATACAAAATTTCCAAAACCGCGAAGGCGGGTGAGTTCGCGATCCACCTCGGTCTTGACCCACAACAGGCCCTGGCGCGTGGAGAGCCAGTCGTTAAACTTGTGGTTCACCTGGGTCATCACCTCGTAGTCCTGGGCATCCGGATCCACCCATGAAGCGGTCTGCGGGGTGTCCTGCGGCATCATGCGGGTCTTGTGAAGCGCACCGTCCTCGGGGAAGGTCCTGAACACCTGTCCGTTGGGAGCGCGATAGAAGAACTGCCTCTCATCCTGAATCTCGAAGAACTCCGCTGACGGTGTCCGTCCTGATTGAAGCGTGCCTTCCACCAGGAGATCGGTGTTCTCCGTGAATTGCACGTGCACGGATGGGAAAAACGCGATCGTGTCATAACGTTCGTTCGGAAGGTAGATTTCTCCGCCCGTATAGGAGGCAATCGCGCGGTAGAGCACCCGCCCGTCCGACGTAAGCGGTCCTGTCGAATCGAGTTCGGTCTTGTTGTAGCTGAAATCGTCGATCGTGAAGCGCACCGAGTTCGCCGCCTTCTTCTGCGGCTTCTTTGTCACAAGGTTCACCACGCCACCCGCCTCTCCACGGCCCGTCGTGGCAGAACCCAGCCCCTTGATCACCTCGATGCGGTCGATGTTGGCCATGTCCTTGCGGAACTGCATCGACGTGCCAGTCGTGTAGCGGAAGCTGTTGCGAAACTGGCTGAAAACGTCGATCGAGCGGACCTGGAACTGATCCTGGCCACCGTTGCGCACGGTGACGCCCGGGAGGAAGGCCACCGCCTCGCCCAGGGTGGGAGCCGCCAGTTCCTTGATCATGCGCTCGCTTGCGATGTTCACCGTCTGCGGAATGTCGCGAAGCGGCGTGTTCAATCGCGTGACGGACGTGGCCGAAGTCACGCCATAGCCGCTGGCGTCCTCCTGGGCTTCCACGGAAAAAGGTGACAAGGTGACAACGTCCTTCTCAGCGGACGTGGTGGTGGAGACAGTCTGCGCGGGGAGCTGCCCCACAAAGGTGAAGATCAAGGCCAGCAACGCAGGACGAGCGAGAACGGCACCGGGCAGTTTCCCGGGGGTGAGGGTGTGCGGTTTCATGAGGTTGGAGTGGTTGGAGTCACGGTGCCTCCCGCCTGGGCATCAGGATTGGGGGGCGAATGACACGGGCATGCACGCAAATGCGCGATTGACGCGCAAACCGGACGGCGTGTTATGATAACGCTCTGTGAGCACACGGTCTCCAGGAGCCAATCTTCAGGCGGTAGCCAAGGCTTGCGGCGTCTCGGCCATGACGGTCTCCCGGGCCTTGCGCAATCACCCCAGCGTTGCCCCGTCGACAAAGCGCCGCATCACCGCCGCAGCCGGGAGAATGGGCTACTCACCGGATCCCTACATGGCGCGCCTGATGGCCCGGGTGCGCAGCCACAGGCATCATCGGGCGGAGGCCGTCATCGCGCTTCTTCGCGACTTCCATCAGGGCGACGACCTTCTCGATTCGGCCTACCACTACGCGCCGCTGGACGATGTGAGCCGCCATGCAGCGCGCTATGGCTACCGGGCTGAGGAATTCCGACTCGACCGCTCGAAGATGTCGCCGCAACGATTGCGCCAGATCCTTGAGGCCCGCGGCATTGAGGGGGTCATCGTGTCTCCGCAATCCTCCCAAAGCATCGGCCGTGAGATGGATTACTCCGGACTTGCAGCCGTGACCCTGGGTTACGGTCTGCCCAATCCCGGCCTCCACCGCGCCAGCACCAACATGACCCGCGGCATCCTGAGGGCCACCCAGGAACTTGCCGCGCGCGGTTATCGCCGCATCGGTCTCGCCGTTTCGGAGTGGATCGATCACCGGTCGGACCACACGTACACAGGAGCCATGCTCAACTACCAGCGACAGACAAGGCCGCGCGATCGGGTTCCCATCCTGCTCTTCCCAAAGAACAACATCGCCCAGGACAGGAAGTCCTTCTGCTCGTGGTTTCGGCGGCACCGTCCCGACGTCATCATCTCCTTCGACACCTATGTCCCCGACTGGCTCACGCAGGATCTGCGGCAGCATATCCCCCGCGACTGCGGCCTCGTCGTCCATGATTGGATCGAGCGCTGCTCGCACTTCGCCGGCATCGACCACCGCCGTGCGGACGTCATCGGCGCGGCCATGGACCTGCTCGCAACCCAGCTCCTGAACAACGAACGGGGCGTGCCGGCAGTCGCGCGGCAGGTCCTGATCGAACCGGCGTGGATCGATGGACCCAGCATCCGGCCGAGTCGGCTTCCGTCATGATGTTATCATAGCACGGCCTTGGAGTTTGCCATTGGCGGAGCAGTGGAAATCATCGCCCGCTCCGCCTCGCATGCCATCCCGCACCCTGCCCCGGCCTTCTTCCGCGCTCCCACTGGTTCTTGTGACCTCTTCAACCCGTCGCGAAGACCTCGCGCCCTTGAGGGGCAAGGCCCGCCTGATCATGGGCCCCGGTGGCGGCGACACCATGCCTCGAACAGAGGTGCTGCGCCATGCCCCGAGGCTTTCCGCAATCATCTGCCGGGGAGAGCTCCAGATCGACGCCGAACTGCTTGAGCGCGCACCCAACCTCCGCATTGTCGCAAGCGCTTCGGTGGGTGTCGACAAGCTCGACCTGCCCCGCATGGAGCAGCAGGGCGTTTTTGCCACCAACGCACCGGACTACTTTGTCGAGGCAACGGCCGACTATACGATCGGCGCCATCATCTCGTTGCTCCGTCGTCTGCCGGAGGCGGACCGCTATGTGCGAACCGGCCGATGGCGCAGCTTTCAACCCGGCGCATGGGACGGCGCCCTTTTGCGCGGCAAGGTCCTTGGCCTGATTGGATACGGAGCCATCGGGCGCGCCGTCGCAAAACGCGCCGAGGCATTCGGTCTCACCGTGATCCATCACCGGCGCACAGCGTCACAGGATCCTGGATACACTCCTCTGCCTGAGTTGCTGGCCCGCTCGGACATCGTCTCCCTGCACGTCCCCTTGAACGATGATTCCCGAACGCTCATCAATGCCGCGAGGATCCGACGGATGAAGAGGGGAGCCTACCTGATCAACGTCTCGCGCGGACCGGTCGTCGATGAAAAGGCACTGATATCCGCCCTCGAATCTGGCCGCCTCGCGGGCGCGGCGCTTGACGTGTTTGCCGACGAACCCCGCGTGCCCCAGGCGCTGCGTCGCCTTCCCAACACCCTTCTCACACCGCATTTGGGCGGAGGCACTATCGAGAGCCGCCGACACTCAAGCCTCACCTGCGCAACCGCCGTGGCACGGGTTCTTTCAGGGCAGCGCCCCGAAAATCTCAAGAACAGCCCCTCCGACCAATCCCTCCGAAGATAGCTCCCCACCGCCAGCAAACAAATCACCGCCCGATGAGCACCCCCTCTGCCCACGAACCCCACATCATCCGGAAGATCAGCCTGCGTCTGCTGCCATTCCTGATGCTGCTCTACCTGGTCGCATACATCGACCGGGCAAACATCTCCGTAGCCGCGCTTCAGATGAATGCGGACCTTGGCCTGAGTGCCCGGATGTACGGGCTGGGTGCAGGTCTTTTCTACGTCACCTACATTCTCTTCGAGGTGCCGAGCAATGTCATCCTTGCGCGAGTGGGCGCCCGCCGCTGGATCGCCCGCATCATGCTGACCTGGGGAATGATTGCCGCAGGCATGGCGTTCATTCACACCGCCGGGCAACTCTATACGATGCGGCTTCTGCTCGGTGCCGCAGAAGCGGGTTTCACACCGGGCATCATCTACTACCTGAGCCGCTGGTTTCCCTCCCGCCACCGCGCCGGCGCACTTTCCTACTTCTACATCGCCGCGGCGCTGGCGTCCGTCGTCGGCCTCCCCCTTTCCGGCGCGCTCCTGAATCTCGATGGCTGGCACGGCATCGCGGGCTGGCGCTGGCTCTATTTCATGGAAGGTGTGCCCGCGATGATTCTGGGGGTCGTGGTTTTCTACTACCTTCCGGATCGCCCCGCCCGCGCACGCTGGCTTTCGCGCGACCAGGCTGACTGGCTCGAGAACACGATAGCTGACGAATCTGCCGCGGCCCCCGCCGCAAGATCGCACGCCGCCGGATTGCGCCGTGCATTCAGCGATGGCCGCGTGTGGCTCCTCAGCCTGTTCTGGCTGCTGCAGGCTTTCGGCACCATTGGCGTCACCCTCTTCCTTCCCCAGATCCTCAAAAGCCTTACCAACGCGGGTAACTTCGTCGTCAGCGTCTTCTCCGCGC
The DNA here is from genome assembly GCA_963205455.1 of Verrucomicrobiota bacterium. Taxonomy (GTDB): domain Bacteria; phylum Verrucomicrobiota; class Verrucomicrobiia; order Opitutales; family Opitutaceae; genus UBA6669. Next base: position 22,688 of record CAUJJL010000126.1, on the reverse strand, counting down.
TGCCCTTCGTCTTCGCCTGCATCTTCATGTATGCGAACGGTCGCCATTCGGATCGCACGGGGGAACGACGCTGGCACCTGGGGCTGCCGCTCATGGTCGCCGGCGTCCTGCTCGCGACAGCCACGCTCAACGACAATCACACCTTCGCCTACATCCTCCTCGTCCTTGCCGTTGGATTCAACTGGGCCGTCACGCCGGTTTTCTGGGCGGTGACAACCGAATACCTGGCAGGCGGAGTTGCCGCGGCCGGGGCTATCGCTCTCATCAACTCGATCGCCAACCTCGCCGGCGTAGGCCTCCCTCCAGCAATGGGGTGGATTCGGGACCACCGAGGCAGTTACGAACTCGCCCTGCTGGCAATTGCCCTCGCCCTTTTTCTCGGCGGACTCCTGGGGCACGCCCTCGCTGCAAAGAAACCATCCACCATCGCACATCAGGCATAGGCAGGGATCGAACCCTCTCCGGCTCCCGCTCTCTCCTTTTCAAGCAGCCCATCTCCTGCCCATACTTCCGCGAGCAATATGAAAATCACCCGATTGGAAACCTTCCATGTTCGCCCACGCTGGCTCCTGGTCCGCGTGCATACCGACTCAGGACTGAGCGGCTGGGGCGAGGCAACCCTAGAGGCGCGCTCGCTCACGGTGGAGACGATGGTCCACGAAATGGGACACTGGCTGGTCGGACAGGACCCGCGTCGCATCGAGCACATCTGGCAGACCCTCCATCGCGGAAGTTTCTATCGCGGCGGACCCGTTCACGGATCAGCCATCGCGGGCATCGACATCGCCCTCTGGGACATCCTCGGAAAGAGTCTCGGTGCTCCTGTACATCAATTGCTTGGTGGGCGCGTTCGCGACAAGATTCGCATGTATGCGTGGACCGACGCCGGCACCGCGGATGACTATGTGAATTCAGTCCGCGATCTGCGAGATCGCCGCGGACTCACCGCATTCAAGTACAATGCGACGGGGCAGATGCGCCCAATCTCCTCGCCAGCCGCGATCGAAACCGCGGTCACACGCTTCAAGAACCTTCGAGCCGCGGTGGGACCGGACATCGACATCGCTGCCGATTTCCACGGACGCCTGACCTTCGCGGATGCAAAGCGTCTGTTGGGTCGTCTTGAGGAATTCCATCCCCTATTCATTGAAGAACCCATCCTGCCAGGGGACCCGGACGGCATGCGCCTGATCGCCGAATCCACCCGCATTCCCATCGCCGCCGGAGAGCGGCTGTTCACGCGCTGGGATTTCCAGCCGCTGTTCGATCGACGAGCCATCAGCGTCGCCCAGCCTGATCTCGCGCACGCCGGCGGCATTTCCGAAACGCGCCGCATCGCCGCACTTGCGGAGTCGCGCGATATCCTCGTTGCGCCTCACTGCCCCGTGGGACCTGTCGGCCTGGCGGCTTCACTGCAAATCGACGCAGCCTGCCCCAATTTCCTCATCCAGGAACACGTCACGCTGGGTGAAACCCTGCTCGTCAAACCGTTTGTCACCGACAGCGGATTCCTGAAGGTGCCGGAAGGCCCGGGACTCGGAATTGAAATCGACGAGAAGAAGCTGGCGGCCGAAAAGTTCGACGGCGTCTGGCACAATCCCCGTTACACCGCCGAGGACAATGCATTCGCCGAATGGTAAGACTCTGCCTGCTGGCCTGCTGCTGCTTTCCTGCGATTGGGGGACCTCGAGCTTCCGGCTGCGGCTTGTAAACCGAAAAACCGCGCGCATTGAGGCCGAATACTCAACCGGGGACGGAGCGCAGCCCATAGCTGCTGCAACTCTATCCACCGCTGCACGCAGCAGAGCCTTTCGCGCGGTGCTGCAGCGTGGTCTCGAATCGCTGGGCCTCGGGGGTCGGACGGAAATTCCGCTCATCATCTCCGGAATGGCCTGCTCAACCATCGGCTGGCAATCGCTCCCCTATGCATCGTTGCCAGCCCGACTCACGGGCGGCGACTTCGTCATTGCCGACAAGCGCATCGGTGGTCGAGTCGTCCGATTTGTCTCGGGTCTTCGTGCCGCCTGTGACGTCATGCGCGGCGAGGAGTGCGAACTGACGGGGCTCTTTGTACCCCCAAGCCGTCACGCGCTCGCGAGCGACTGTCTCGTTGTGCTTCCTGGCACGCATTCGAAACATGTTCGCATCCACAAGGGCCGCATCACCGACTTCACCACGCATCCCACGGGGGAACTCTTTGCTCTTCTGTCGAAACACAGCACGTTCGGCGGCAAACCCGGCGGCACATTTTCGCCTCGCGCATTTTGCGCGGGCATCGAGACGGCCTGTCAATCTGGGATGGGACCCGCGCTCTTCAAGACACGGGCGCGAACCGTGCTGGGGCGCATGCCGCCCGAGCAGAGTGCCGACTTTCTCAGCGGCGTCCTGATCGGATCCGAGATTGCAAGCCTTCCGCGAGGCGTGCCAATCGTGCTCGCAGTCGGACCCGCGCTGGCCCGCAGGTACGGCCTCGCCGTGCGCACTCTGCATCCGAGAAGTAAGGTCTTCCGCATCGCACCTCGAGAAATGGCCCGCGCCCTCGTGCGCGGACATCTGAAGATTGCATCAACTTTGTCGGCTTGAGCAGCGTTCTGGCAAGCGCACGCGCTGCGTTCCACGGAGCGTCATTTTCCAGATGGGGCTGTCCGGGTTATCCTGCCTGTGATGACCTGCCGGTCGCGCTTGAGAACGAGATGAATCATGCCAGGTTCAACCGGATCCCAGGCAAATGCCTGCCCTTCCGCAGTCACCGGTACGGTCGCCACCCATTTGAGCGTTGACCCCGCCTCGGGAAATTGGAGCACGCACAACGCCTTTTCATCGTGGCCAGAGACAAAGAGGAAACCTCCTGGCCCGATCGCACCACCTGAGATGCCAAAGCCACGACCACCGAGATACGCGATAACGCTGGGAGGAAAAACCCATCCCCTGCCCGTTGGCGCCCAGTCGTCCGTATACTCAACAAGTCGCGTCCACTCCGGACCGCGCCCCGGCTCTCCCCCGCGCCCGGCATAGTGAACGAAACACGCAATCCAGTGGTCCGAGCGACGGTCAATCCAGGTGAGCGAACCATCAGTCCGTCCGAAGCTGACCGCTCCCACATGCTTGAGCGTCGCGGGATCCCAAAGCTCCACCGAACTCACGTGAGGCACGCCCGGATAGTTGGAATGCGCACCGTGAAGCTGCCCAATGTACACGACTCCGGCATTGATATGCGTCAACGGCTGACCTTCGGGACAGCTCCAGGTGGCCACCCGCTCACCCGTCGTTTTCCGGTATTTCCCGATGTCGTGATTGGAAATCACATAGAGGTAATCCCGGTCCGCCGCCACACCTTGCCGGGCCTCAGGTGCAGGAAAACGCCGGATCTCCTCGAAGCGCCATCCCTCCGGGCCAGGCACACTCTCAGCCGCCCAGACCGCTGCAGGCAGGAAACAAAACATCAGAAGAATGGCGCGCTTGATAGTCATTGGAATGGGATTGGATTGCATGGCTGACGATACGGCGCGTGGCAGTGGGCGCACGATTGAACGCGCAGTTCGATCAGGACAGGCTGGGTTGAATTGACGAAACACCGGGCATTCATCCAGAGCGCATCGGCGCTGGCAACCCTCCGCCCGTGTTATGATAGCACCTCCCTCCGCCTCTCCTTTCCAACCGGCACATCCCCAAAGCCGTGAACACGTTCGCATATCTTCCGCAGGATCGATTCCAGATCCCCGTCCGCAGTCTTGAACTGGTCCGCATCAACCGTAAGAGGAGCTCCCAGGACGACAAGCGGAGCACCGTAGCTGGGAGTCTGCATGGCCTGCTCGAGGGTGAGCCCACCGACAGCCTGAACCGGAACGCTGACAGCTGCGACCACGTCGCGCAGTCGATCCAGAGGGCTGGGCATCCTCAGCCCAGCAGCGGCGATTCCGCGCCGTTCATCATAACCGATGTGGTGAATGACGTAGTCACAGCCAAAATCCTCGAGCAGGCGGGCACCGGCCACCCAATCCTCGCACCCAAGATTGTCACCCATCACCTTGACGTTGTGGTCCCTCCCCGCCTTCACGACACAGCGCAGCGTCTCCCGGTGGGCCCGCGCCATCACGACCACATGCGTTGCGCCCGCCCGGGCCATCATCTCCGCCTCAAGATAGCCACCGTCCATCGTCTTGAGATCCGCGACGATGGGAGTCGTGGGAAAACGCTCGCGCAGCCTGCGGACGCCGTGAAGTCCTTCCGCAAGGATGAGTGGAGTCCCTGCCTCCAGCCAATCCACGCCGGCCCGCACCGCGATTTCGGCGGTGCGAACCGCTTCATCCAGGTCGATGATGTCGAGGGAAACTTGTACGATCGGACGCATGAGGGAACGAAAGAGGGAGCTTCGAGAAAACGCACCTTAATGACCCGAGATTCCTGCTGGCGATCCGATTTCTCTCCAGACTTCACAGCCGCGGCAACCGGTCAGAGCATGATGGGCCAGCATTCCGCATTGCCATTTGACAGAATCCCTTCGGCGATGCTCGCCCTCCCTCATCTCCGCAGTCATCCTCACCGTTACGCCTGTTTCCTTCATGAAAATCAAATCGGCAGAGTTCCTTGTCAGCGCTCCCAATCTGGCTGCGGCGCCGAAGTCCAATTTTCCGGAAATTGCCTTCATCGGACGTTCGAATGTGGGCAAGTCGTCCTTGATCAATCTGCTAACCAGCCACCGCGATCTCGCAAAGGTTTCCGCGACTCCGGGCAAAACCGTGCTGATGAATTTCTTCAGGATCAACGGAAACTGGCTGCTCGTGGACCTGCCCGGATATGGCTACGCCAAGGTGGCGAAGGCGGAACGGGCCAGCTTCAACGAGGCTGTGAACGACTATCTTGAGCGGCGCGAAAACCTCCGCCTTCTTTTTGTCCTGATCGACTCACGTCTCGCCCCCCAGGCGATCGACCTGGAATTCATCGAGTGGATCGATCAGCTCAAGATCGAGTACGCCCTGGTCTTCACCAAGACGGACAAGCAGTCGCCGACCCGGACACGCGCAGCGGTCGCCACGTTCATGGAAACCCTTTCCAAACGGGGTTACCCGGCTCCGCCCATTTTCCACAGTTCGATCATCACCAAGGAGGGTCGCTCACAGCTCCTCGCGGCGATCGACGCTGCAATCCATTCCTAACCTGCATGGAGGCTCAACCGGCGTAGTCACAGCCAGCGGCAGTGGTCAAAATGCCGTGACGACCTGATAAACACCCAGCGATCCCATCGCCGCCGCAGCCATCAATAGCCCCGCAAGGGAGGCGGGAGCGGCGCGCAAGCCACGATGCGGATTCGTGAAGTGAAAATAGACCGCCGCACCGGCAAGAAACGGGAGCATCATTCCCTGCCCGATCGCCCCAACGAACACAAGGTAGACGGGGTTGCCCGCCCAGAGAAAAACTCCGGTGAAAAGCACCGGGAGGATGACACAACCGATCTTGATCCACTTCACCCGCTCGGCCTCGTCGCGATAGGTCTTCAAGCGCCACAATCCAAGTGCGTCGGCAAACAGACGCGCATTCGACGCCGTGCCTCCGAAGATGGTCGAGTAGAGCACCGCCAGCGCTCCCACGACAAACAGCCAGATGCTCCATTCGCCGAAGGTCGTGCGATACATGTGCGAGAGCGTCTCGATCATGTGGGCGTTCTCAACCGTCATGTTCTTCGCATGAAGGACCGCAGCACCCAGGAGGTAAAAGGCCACGGTGGTCGACGTGTAGAGCACAAACGAGGTCCATGCATCAATGCGCATCACCCGCAACCAGGCTTTCGCCCGCGCCTGCCATTCGCTCGTGCCGTCATCCGGGCCCAGTCGGCGCCCGTAGCCTTTCTCAAGACACCAATACGGATAGTAGATCAACTCGGAGGCGCCGACTCCGATGAGACCGAAGCATCCAAATGCTGTCGCCACGTTCGCGGGCAGTTGGAACGAGAATCCGCTCGCAATCTGAGAGCCCGTAATCGCGTACGGTGTGGACTGAAGGGTCGCCACGGCAACAACGGTCGTGATCGTAAACCCCACGACCATTGCCGTGGAGGCGATCTCCACCAGGCGATACCGTCCGATCACCAGCAGCACCGCGCAACTCATGCCGACTGCTATCGCCAGTGGCTCGACTGCCACCTTGAGCCCCGCCAGTTGAACCGCCGTTGCGGCCCCCCCCACCATGCCGGCTACCTGGGGGACCAGGCAGACATACATCGCAAGCCAGATCCAGAGAACCCAGGAAACCACGATGCGCGGACCCGGGAGCCCGTTCAGCGCAACGAGCGTCGTCATGCCCCTCGTAATCGCATAACGTCCGAGTTCGATCTGGACAAATACCTTGAGCAAACATCCCAGGATGATGAACCACAGAAGCCGGAATCCCACTTCGGATCCCAGCTTTGGCGTGACGATCAACTCGCCAGAGCCGACGATGATCGAAGTGATGATGAGCCCGGGTCCCAACTGCCGGATCAGTCCCTTAAGCGAAGTCGGTGCGGGTTGGATTTCAGAATCAGGCTGTGATGCCATGGGGCCGCGCCAGAGTTGCGCATTTCTCACCCGATACAAGCGGCAACCCTGTCTTCCACGAAGATTGTCGAAATTGACCGTGAATGCCTGAAATTTCAGCGTTGTCCCTTCCCTCTCGTAGAAAGACGATCCCGGTCGTTCCTCGGCCCTATGAACTCACAAATGAGATTTGCCGCTCACCTTGGCATCCGCAGATTGAGCCCATGCAAAAGCGGCGCCCGACCTTGAAGGATATCGCGGCGCGGGTGGGAGTGCACCACACCACTGTATCCCTGGCACTTCGCGGAACAAACGGCGCAGAGTTTTTCCGTCACCGGCATACGCAATTGCCATTCTCGCCGGTGCGCCCCCTAGTTGCGCGACCGGCATGGCAATTTCACGAAAAAGGATTTTCCGGCCCAGCGCTCCGCTGCCCACGACCATCTATGTTCGCCAGGGCTACAACCGAATTTTGGCAGAAGAGTTTGAGGCACTGAAGGCCAAGCGTGCCGACCTCGTCAGGGACAAGGTCGAAGCCCACAGCCAAGGGGACCTTCGCGAAAACTTTGGGTTCAAAGCAGCCAAGGAGGCGATTCGTGCGGTCGATCGCAAGATGATGGCGCTGGATCGTTTTGTTGCGCGAAACACCTTCATCGAAGTTGATCCCGCAACCTGGCTCACAAAGCCGACGGACACCCTGCAGCTCGGTCACGTCACCACGATCGAAAAGGAGGATGTCACCTCGCGCCGCAAGCATCGCTTTACGTTTCTGGTGACCACCCACGGCGAATCCGCCGCCGACGAACAGTCGGGTATCGAATGCCTGCCCCACCATTCACCACTGGCGACCGCCCTGCTGGGACAGCCCGTCCACACGCGCATCCGGGCAAATCTGCCCGCGGGCAGCGCGGACCTGACCATCCTTTCAATCCGCAATCCAACGCAGGCAGAGCTCGACCGCCTTCTCAGGGAGATCAAGCCGCCGGAGATCGATGACGACGAAGAGTGAGGGGAGCCGCCCTCCGGCCTCACCCAAAAATGGGTGTGAGCACCAAGTTCGCCCCGGGCTCGGCAACGAAGTTCTCACCCTGACTCCAGGTCAGATCATTCAGGAGCAGCTTGAACGTCACCGTGCCATAGACCGGCGTCAGTTTGATGGTCCATTGATCATCAAATGCGCATTCCAGTTGCACGCCCGAGGTCCAGGTCAGCCCAGCGCCTTCGCCCCGGATAAAGACCTGATTGCCGAAGCCGACATCCGCCTGCACCGTAATCGTGACCTCCTCCGGCACGCGGTCCTGGACCGGTGCCTTTGCCAGGACGGATGCTTTTGCGGCGGCAGGACTTGGCGCCACTGGTTTGGGTGGAACCGATTTCCGACGGGGAGCGACAGCCTTCGTAACCGGCTTCGCCCCGACCGACTTCGCCGAAGCGACACTCGGTGCCTTGCTTTTCTTGACCTGTGGGGCGGCAGGCTTTGCGGATGCTTTGCTCTTCTTGCTCATGTCTGTGTAGCTGTTTTGGACAACGGTACCAGAATGAAAGAGCAAATTCCATGCCTGCAACCTGAAAAGCAGCCGTGAGCGGGTCGGCACAGGGAATCAGCTGACCAAATCCGACGTACAGGTCCAGTTATTGCCATAGTCATTTCGCGGCCTGCGCAGGTCGAAGTATCCGTTTGGCAGGTTCCCGGAATACACCTCCGGCTCGCACCAGCCGACTCCAATCGACCGGGAAATCTCGAGCGGATCTCGCTCGGTATCAGCGTTGTGAACCGGCGCTCCCCGACGACCTCAATTCTCCGTCCGCGGGATCGATGTACTCCACCTTGCCCGCGAGCGACACCAGATCCGGCAAATCATAGGTGCGCAGGACACCATGGATTGTAGACTCAAACTGGCGGTGAGGGATTGTTGCCACCACGACACGCTGCCATGAATCGATTGCGCGATGGAGTCGCACCGAAGAGAAGGCCGTGGGTTCGACGGCTGCGGCGTGAAGGGCGGGGATCGTTGCGTCATCAAGCGCAACAAGATCAACCGGGCCGGATGGTCCTTCGGGTCGCATGCGCCAGGCATTCGCTACCGTGAGAATATCCTCCGCGCGCAGACCGACAAGTGACTTGCCCAACATGTACGCCACGAGGAATTCGGCTCCATTGTCGCCCGCCACCGCGGCCGGCCTCGTGCGCCAGGCTCCCATGCTCGTTTCCCCAAAACCTCGCAGATCCACCGCAATAACCTCCGTGCCTCCCTCAACGAGGCGGTGAATGGGCCCACCCTCGCCCGCATCCGCCTGCTTGCCACCGCCATGAACATACAGGCAGGTCCGACCCGAGGGATTCTCCGGAATGAATCGGAGCGCCGGCAGCGGAACATCACCTTCGCGTTTGAAGACCAGCCGCTCGATCCGCGTGCCTGAACGTTCGAAAGTCCCCTTGGATTCAATTCGAAGCGCGGCCAGGGCATCCCCTTTTCGGATACCCGCCACCTGCCGCACGCGCTCGCGCCGCGCAGTATCGGTCAAACCGTTCCACACAGGTTTCCGCGCCTCTGCAAGCGCCGCCGCACGTTCGCGGTTGAGGTCGTAGTAGGACCTCGCGCCAGGTAGCTTGAGTACAGAACCTTCAGGAGCGCAGTGCAGCTCCTCGTTCTTGAACTGATGAGCTTCCTTTTCGAAGACCGGTTCGTCAATGCTTTCCATCCAGCGCCGCATCCAGCGCACGGTCCCTTCACGAAGCTGCACACTGTAGCCGTGCGGTGCATCGGTTTCGACCAGATCAATGCGCTCGGGATAACCGAGCCGCGTGTACACACGTTTCGCATCGCGGAAGGCCTCCCAGGCTCCGGCAATCGGCACGTAGTCCCGCGTGGCCGACAGGATCAACACCGGGCGCGGCGCCGCCATGACGAGATAATCAGGGATGTCCATGCCGTAGGTATACTGCCCAAAGATGTCCTGCTCCGGATCACCCGGGCCAGGATGTTCGTTCTTGCGCGCACTCGTCGTGACAAAACACCCGGGGGTTGCCGCAACAAGGCGGGGTTCAAGCGCAATCAGATATGAGGTCATCATGCCGCCGCCGGAATTGCCTGCACAGGCGATTCGTTTCGCATCAATGTCGGGGCGTGTCTCGAGATAGTCGACCGCACGCATGCCATCCCAAATCATGTCGGTAGCAAGGTTCCTGCCCAACAGTATGGGAGCCGAAGCCAGGACAGTGTGCTCATTGGTCGGGTCGATCGATGGGCTCGGAGCACGCACATTGCGGGGCTTCGCGTCGCGCCGCACCTGCAACCGTTCACCCTGTCCGATCGGATCGAAACAGAAGACCGCGATCCCGTGCGTGGCCAATGCCATTGCCGGCAACTGATAGGCTGCCTTGCCGCTACCCGAGTGACCGCAGGGCATCAGAACCGCCGGAAAGGGAGCCTTTCCCGAAAGCGGAAGGTAAAGCAATCCCGACACGACAAAACCCGGCTGACTCTCAAAGAGGATTTTTTCGATGCGAAATCCCTCGCCGCGCAGTTCTCCCGTGACACGCGCGTTGAGCGGTGTGCGCTCCGGAAATCCTCCCAGCGATTCGATGAAGTGACCGCGGAGCCGCCTTTGGTAGGTCTTGATGTCGTCGGCAGTCTTGAGCGCCTCGTATGCCTTGCGCCGCGCGTCCAACGCCACAAGAGACTCCTTTCGCAAGACATCACGCAGGGGCCCTTCTCCGCGTTTCGCCACACCCTCCCCGAGCACCCTCATGGGATCCGGCGCCGATGCAGTCGTCTGCGCGCTCAGCCCAGACGCCCCCACAAGTAGTGCAATCATGAGCGCGCACCACGCAGGACCTCGCAGCACGCCGTCTCTCAACGGACGATTGCAGGGAGTCCGAGAACCGCCCCAGTTCAGGCGATCGTTCTTTGGGGTCATGAGGGCGCAAATCACGTGGTTAGTGATCATAAAAGCTCCCGCTAAGGCGGGCGTAAGGTGTCTAAAGCGAATGCCGGCAGGGCCTGGACGCAATTGAATTCAAGCAACAGATCGGCGCCCATGCGTCGGGCATTCCGGTGTCGAAGATTGTATCCCAACATGCGTCGGCGTCTGCACCTGGGCTGTTGGCATAGGCACCCGTACCCCTGTAGCCCCCACCTTGCGCGCGATTTGGAAACCCATCTCGCTGCTCGCTTAGCCATTCGTTTTATCTGCAGATCTCATCGGCGGGTCCAGATTCCCTGGATCAGCTTCATGCCCGATTTCCGGCTCGTCGGGTTTGTCAATCTGCGTCAGTCCGCGCAATCTGCGGATGAATCCTTCTGAAATCAGCGCTGCCCACCCACACCATTGCCCCGCATCCTCCTGTCCTTGCGTCTTTTCCATGAACTTCATGACCACCCTCGAAGCCCTGAGCTACATCGTCACCATCGTGGCGCTGCCTTTTGCCATCTGGGTTTTCATAAAGGAGCAACGCAAGGAACGCGCGAACGACGACAAGGAGGTTTATCTGAAGCTGGCCGACGACTATGAACGGTTTCTCAATCTCATCCTCCAGAACGCAGACCTCCGCCTTCTCGCGCCGCCCGCCGAGCGGCTCCAGCTCAATCCGGAGCAGTTCGAGCGAAGAAACGCCCTCTTCGAAATCCTCATCGCGCTTTTCGAGCGCGCCTACATCCTCGTCTACGAGGAAAAGATGACCCTGCAGGATGCGCGGCTGTGGCAGACCTGGGAGGACTACATGCGCTCCTGGTGCCGACGGATTGACTTTCGCGAACAGATGAACGCGCTCCTCGACGGTGAGGATCTTGAGTTTCAGGCCTACATTCGCCGGATCGCGCGCGAGGAGGAATCGCGAAAAAAGTCGTAGCTTCGCGCATCGACCCCGCACTGACTCGCCCGAGCTGATCAGCGCCCGCCTCCGCGGGCGATACCTTCCGCCTCGCGATACTGCCTGCGAAAAATCGTCCCGAGGCGACTGGCCAGATTGACCTCATCCACCTTGTTCTTCGAATTGAGCGCCTTCTTGATCGTGCCCTTTGCCTCCGTGTAGTTCACCGCCGAGAGATCCTGCAGCCGCGCCAACGCCGCCGTCCTTCGGAGTTCCGGCGCCTCGAGGATCGCCCGCCAGGCCGAGGCAAGCTCCGTGTGCGAGTCCAGCGCCATCACTCGAATGATGAACGCCATCTCCCGAAAAAGCCCGCCCGTCCACTCCTCATGATAGACCAACGGGTCCTTCGCTCCGAAGGGATCGTCCGACGGATCGCTGCAATAGGCCTTCCACGCCGCCTGTCGATAAAAGTCGCGACGTACCGGAAGCCGTCTCAGCGCGAAGCGTTCGGGGCCACCCGGCGTCCCGGGACGAAAATTCCAGAGCTTCTGTCCCTCCATCGACAGGCAGAAATCGATGAAGGCAAGGGCCGCCCCGCGGTTCGGCGCACCGCGCAGAAGACCGATTGGATCGACGGAACTCACCGTCCCGCCCACCGGCGAAACATAGCCGACCCGGTTGCTGCCATCGCGGCGACGCACGGCCTCCTCCTGCTGCCTGCCGTAGAAATCGATGCAGAGGCCCGCGGCACAATTGCCCGCCGCGACATCGATCGGTGGCTTCTGCGACGTATCCGTAAAGTACCGCGAATTTGCCGCGATCAACTGCAGCAGTCTCAATCCATCGATCCAGCCTTCCGTCATCGCACGGCGTTCGCGCTCACCCGCTTCCCCAGTTCCTTCGGCAGCCTCAAGCGAGCGGAGCCTTCGTTGCATCTGCTGCTGAATGACGTTCTCAAACGCCTTGGCGATGGATCCGCTCTTGGTCGGATCCGCAAGCGCCACCTCCGATCGCAGCCGCGGATCCTTCAAATCATCCCACATCTTTGGATCATCCTCGATACCCAGACGTCTCAGCGAATCGCGGTTGAACACGATGCCATAGGCGCTCAGCACCGTGCCGACCCATCGTCCTTCGGGGTCCCAATACTCCTCTCCAGCATACTTCAGCGGGATCGTGTCTTCTTTGAACCATTCTGGATGGCGCTGGAGCACGCCGCAGTCGACCAGTCGTCCGGCCTGTGCCTGCCGTTCAAAATCGAAGGTTCCGCCTCCGAAGAACAGGTCGATGCGGCAGCCGACTTCGGACGCAAGGAACTCCGCCCTCGCCTCTCGCACGATCGCGGGGGAATTCGCATCGACGCGGGGACTGCTGAAACCGGCCTGGACTTCGTTACTCCAGGGCTTTCCCAGCTTCCGCGTCCAGTGATACTGAAACGAGGCTGTGTATTCACTTTCCAGATACCGTGCAATCTCGCTGGTCCCGCCGATCACGCGCCAGTCCACAAAGACCGTCCGGCCCGTTCTTTCCCGATACCATTTCTGGAAAGCCTGGCCAAATTCATGACGGATCGCCTCGTTGTGCGGCGTGATAATCACGAGGGTCTCTTCCGCCCGGTCGCCCGCCGCCTTTTTTGGGCGGAGGATGAAGGGCAGCGCAATGACTGCAATCAGCGCGGCGACGATGAATGTCCGTTTGAGCATGCCATGCGGGCCTCAGGAGAGCAGGATCACCACATCCTGAGGATTCACCGCGGCGTGCAGTTCGCCGCGGCCGTTCTTTCCCTGCTCCGTCGGATTCAATTCATAGATCTTCAGCCGATTGGAGCCGGCGACAAAATCATGTTGGGCGACCTCGCCCAGGTAGACCGATTCACCTACCTTGCCCCGCACTGAATTCCGCGGCGTCGGCGTGCCCGTCAGCGTCCAGCACTCGGGCCGCACCGAGACCGTCACTTCCCTTCCAACGACAGCCGTCGCAGAGGCATCGCCCAGCACACCCTCGAACTGGCAGAGGTCCGTGTCGACCACGACCCGCTCTCCTTCCACACCGCGCACCGTTCCCTTGAAGAAATCCGTGTCTCCGATGAAGTTTGCGACGGTCCGGTGCTTGGGGCGACGATAGATTTCGCGGGGTGATCCCACCTGGAGGATGTGTCCGTTTTCAAGGATGGCCATTCGGTCGGAGACCGAGAGAGCCTCCTTCTGGTCGTGGGTGACGTAGACGGTTGTGAGTTTGAACTCCTTGCAGACGCGCCGGATCTCGGTCCGCATTTCCAGTCTCAGCTTGGCATCGAGATTGGACAGCGGTTCATCCAGCAGGAGGCATCGCGGCCGGATAACGAGGGCGCGCGCAAGCGCAACGCGCTGCTGCTGCCCGCCGGAAAGCTGGTTCGGCTTTCGGTCGGCATAGGCGCTCATGCGGACGGATTCCAAGGCCTCCCCCGCACGCTTTCGGGCCTCGGCCTTGCCAACCTTCCGCTCATGCAGGCCAAACGCGACATTCTCCGCAACGGTCAGGTGCGGCCAAAGCGCATAGCTTTGAAACATCATGCCCGTGTTTCGTTTGTAAGGCTCCAGACGGGTCACATCCTCATCGCCAAACAGGATGCGCCCCTCGTCCGGGATGTTGAACCCCGCCAGGCTCCGCAGCAGCGTCGTCTTGCCGCAGCCGGAAGGTCCCAAAAGGAAAAAGAGTTCGCCCGGTTCGATCGCGAGATCAAGCCCGTGCAGGGCAACAACATTGCCGAACCGTTTCGTGAGCTTCTCGATGCGTATCGCTATCATGCCGCGTTTATGGGCGCGCCAGAACCAACGTTTCGCGGGCTTGCGAGTCAAAGGAAATAACCGCCACCCTCCCGCAGGCAGGTCTTGCACCGCGGATCAGTCCCCGCTTGCTGGAAGACACTCCGCCCATGCCAGCCGCTCCTTCCTCCCGCCACTCCGATCTCGAGTCGATCCTTGTGTCCGAACAGGCCATCCGGCGGCGCATACGGAAACTGGGCACCGAGATCAAGGCCGTGTACGGGGACGAGGAAATCACTGCTGTGGCGATCATCAATGGCGCGATCCTTTTCACGGCGGATCTCTTGCGGGCCATTTCAAATCCGGTGCGCCTGGACTGCCTTCGGGTTTCAAGCTACCGCAACGAAACGAAATCGCACGGCAAACCAAAGCTCCTGCAGAATCTGACGCTCGATATCACCAACCGGCATGTCCTGCTCATCGACGATATTCTCGACACCGGGAAAACCCTTTCGATGGTCACAAGCCTGATTCAGGAGCGCTCCCCGGCAAGCGTGAGGGTATGCGTGCTCCTCGACAAGAAGGGCGCCCGCCAAATCCCCTTTGAGGCGGATTTCGTGGGATTCGAAATCCCCGATCGTTTCGTCGTGGGCTATGGGCTGGATTTTGCGGAGCGCTACCGGAATCTTCCGTGCATCGGTGTGCTCAAACCGCATCTGCAGAATCCCCCGGGGTCTGGCTGACAAGAACTCAGGCTGGCCATTGTCAAAATCGACATCCGTCGAACCGCAGTTCCTTCCGTCCCTTTTCCCGCTGCCGTGCGAGGCAGTGCGCGTCTTCACCACTCAACGCGGAGGACGATTTGACGTTCGCCCTGATCCAAAGCCCCCGCGTCTACGGGGCTCTGGCTTGCCAATGCGCAAGCCCTTTTTCTTGAAGTCCCCGCTGCGCAACGCATGGATCTGGTCACGCAGCAGCGCCGCCCGCTCAAACTCCAGCCGCTCGGAGGCTGCGGTCATCTCGAGTTCCAGTTCGGCAATGACGGCAGCCACATCCTCCGCTCCGTCCTCCGCCGCGATTTGACCCCCAGTCTCATCCTGTTCGCCAACGTCGGAGACATGAAGGCTCGCCTGCGCGGCACGTTTGACGCTGCGTGGGGTGATGCCGTGCTCCGCATTGTAAGCCAGCTGTTTTTCCCGGCGGGCCTGGGTGACCGCAACGGTGCGATCGATCGATGCCGTTCGTTTGTCGGCGTAGAAGATCACCCTGCCGCGCTCATGCCGCGCCGCGCGCCCCGCAGTCTGGATGAGCGAAGTCTCACTTCGCAGGAAGCCTTCCTTGTCCGCATCGAGGATGGCCACCAGCGCGACCTCCGGAAGATCGAGACCCTCGCGAAGGAGATTGATTCCGACGAGCACGTCAAAATTGCCAAGGCGAAGGTTGCGCAGGATCTCCACACGCTCGATCGCATCGATGTCGCTGTGAAGATACTCGACCCGGATCTTCGCTTCGCGGAGAAAACTCGTCAGATCCTCGGAGAGCCGCTTGGTCAGCGTGGTGACGAGCACACGTTCACCCTGCTCGACAGCACGCCGGATCTCGCCGATCAGGTCCTCGACCTGCCCCTTTGTCGGGCGAATCGAAATCTCCGGATCGAGCAGACCCGTGGGACGGATCACCTGTTCGGCTACGACCGCGGATATGCCAAGCTCGTAGGCGCTTGGAGTTGCTGAAACAAAGAGCGTCTGTCCGGTGATCGACTTGAACTCCTCATAACTCTGCGGCCGATTGTCCAACGCCGAGGGCAGCCTGAATCCAAAGTCCACCAGCACCTGTTTGCGCGCGCGGTCGCCATTGTACATGCCGCCGATCTGAGGCACGGTGGCATGGCTTTCATCCACCATCAGCAGAAAGTCCTTCGGAAAAAAATCGATGAGACAGAACGGCCGGGATCCTGGCTTTCTCCCCGCAAGGTGCATCGAGTAGTTCTCGATGCCATTGCAGAAGCCCATTTCCTGAAGCATCTCCAGATCGTAGTTGGTCCGCATGCGGATGCGCTGCGCTTCGAGGTACTGGGCCTTGCCCTCAAAATAGGCCACACGTTCGTCGAGTTCCTTTTTGATGCCATCAATCGCCCCGTCCAGCTTGCCTTTCGTCGTCACGTACTGATTGGCCGGATACAGGTCAAATTCCTGCAGGGGACGGATCACCTCGCCGGTCAGGGGATCGAACTCCTGGATCGACTCAATCTCGTCGCCCCAGAGTTCCACACGCAACGCCTGCTCACTGTACGCGGGCATGATGTCGATCACATCGCCCCGTACCCGGAATCGACCCCGCTTGAGGTCATAATCATTGCGCTCGTAAAGATTGTCCACGAGTCGCTCCAGCAGCTTTCCACGCCCGATCGTCGAGCCGCGCCTGAGATCAATGCGCAGCTCCTGAAAGTCCTCCGGCGAGCCCAGACCGTAGATGCAGGAGACGCTTGCAATCACGATCACATCCCGTCGCGACACCAGGGAACTCGTGGTCGCGATGCGAAGGCGTTCAATCTCCTCATTGATCGAGGAATCCTTCTCGATGTAGGTGTCAGAGGACGCCACATAGGCCTCGGGCTGGTAATAATCGTAGTAACTGACGAAGTACTCGACCGCGTTCTCCGGGAAGAAATTTTTGAACTCGGAATAGAGCTGGGCCGCGAGGGTCTTGTTGTGGGAAATGATCAGGGTCGGCCTCCCGCACTGCGCGATGACATTCGCCATCGTGTAGGTCTTGCCCGATCCGGTGACCCCCAGGAGCGTCTGGTAGCGGTTGCCCTCCTGAATCGACCTCACCAACGCGGCAATCGCCTGCGGCTGATCCCCCGTCGGCTGGTACTCGGCGCTGAGCTTGAACAAAGACATGGGTGAAAGCCCACACCCTCGCCGGATGCGCCCAAGTCCGCAACCTCGGGAATCAATCTCTGAAAGGCACAGTCATGCACGGCCTGAAAGGATACATCGAGTGTGACGCTGCCAGAATGCCTGGGCATGGTTGCGGGCCAAGAGGACTGGCCGGCCCGGGAGCTCAACGGCCCGCGATCGGCGTGAAGAGGATCACCCAGACTCCTGGCTCCGGCTCGCGTGTTTCGTGGGAAAAGCCACGGGCTCCCAGGAAATCGTACAGGGGCACCGGCTCGAAGGGTGCGGTCAATTCGAGCGACTGACCCGGCTCAAGGCGCGCAAGCGCGTCGAGGATCGCCGACATCGGGGGCTGGCGCCTGGCACAGATCGGGCGAACATCGAGCGGAAGCGGTTTTTGGGGCTGCATTGACGGAGATTAGCCGATCGACAGGCTTATCACCTTGATTCATCTCAAGAAAAGCACCGAAGCTCTCCGGTATGGCCGTGGCAACATCTGATCTCCAAGGACTGCGCACCGCAGCCATCATAGCGACTCTTCGCAAGAGCCGCATGTTTGCGGTCCTGACGCAGGAGGACGTCGCCAGCATCGCAGCCGGCTGCACGCTGCGTTCCCTCGAAAAGGATGAATTGCTCTTTCGCCAAGGTGACAAATCCGAGGGATTCTATGTCGTTCAAACCGGCCGCATCTGTGTCTACCGTCTCACGCCGGATGGCAAGGAGCAGATAATTTGCGTGTTTCAGCCATCCGAGAGTTTTGCTGAGGTCACACTTGCCACATTGGAGGCCTACCCCGCAAACGCGGTCGCTCTGGAAACCTCCCAAGTCGTTCTCGTGCGTCGTGCACATTTCCGCGAACTGGTCTGCCGCAAACCGGAACTCGCCCTGCACATGCTCGCGTCCATGAGCCTGCACCTGAAGCATCTCGTGCAGAGCCTGCACGATCTCAAGGGCCGCCAGATCGAGGCTCGGCTTTCCGACTGGATCCTCCAGGCTGCCGGGGAGCAGACAAGCTTTGAGCTTCCGGTGAGCAAGAAAGTGCTGGCGGGACAGCTCGGCGTGACGAGCGAAACGTTGTCGCGCACCTTCGCCCGCTTTCGCACGGAGGGCATCATCGGCGTCGCCGGCAAGCGGATCGATATCCTCAATCCCGCCGGCCTCCACCGGTACAAGGATAGCGAACCCTGACGTTCAACCGTCGAGCCGACGACGAGCGCCGCACCAACTCGCCGCCCACGCCAGCGCGCCGCCGGTGAGGGTCGCAAGGCCCAGCCACAATCCTGCGTGTGCAATCCACCAGGCTGTCAGCCGACCGGCCTGCAGACTGCCAAAGGCTGCGTTTTCGACCGCGAACAGGATCGTGACCCGGTAGGCGTCCAGCGGATTGAGCATCAGCGCCGCAACCCAATAGTCGGGATTCTGCTGAACCCACGGAGCACCCGCGGTTGCGAGCAACAAGAGATCCACCCCAAACAATAGCAGCAGCCACGCGGCGATCGCTGCGATCAATCCTCTCACGCTGTCGCGCACCCAAAAGCCGATCGCAAGTCCAATCAGCGCACACAGGCTGGCAACACCAGCGGCGCCAATCGTCGCCAGCAGCAAGGCCTTGGATCCACCTCCCATCAAGGTGACAGGCAGGCCGAGCAGCAGCGCCGAACCTCCTGCGAGTGCGATCAGTCCAAATACCTTGCCCGCGAGCCACGGTCCGATTCCTGCCGGCTGACCCAGCAACCAGACAAACTCCTCCGACTCCGCATGGGCGGAGCTGAGGCCGAGCAGAAGCGCGGAAAGCGAAACCGCATAAAGCACGGCATGAAGCACCCACCATGCGGCGCCGCGGGCCAGTCCGCCATCAGGAGTCAGAAGCGGGAGCAATCCCGCGGCCAGGATCAGCAGCAGATGCGCATGCAGAAAACGATTGAGCCGGTGACTGACCCATTCGCGGCGCAGCGCAGCTCCCGCGACATCGGCAAATGCAGGAATGGCAACGGCAGAATTCATGATTGGAACAAATGATGGAAACGCTTCGTCATTTCATGCACAGGTCTGCAGGCGCGCCTGGGAAAATTCCGTTCCGCCCAATTCAGGAAACGACTCACGCAGGCGGTCGGGTGGGAGCTCTCCCGAAACCCTGCCCTGCTCCACCAGAAGGCAGCGATCCACGCGCCCTTCCCATTCGCCGAGCAGGTGAGTCGCGACGAGTACAGTGCGCCCATGTGCGGCCTGCTTGTGAAGAAACTGCTGGAGTCGTTCGCGCCACACGGGGTCCAGGCTGAGCCCAGGTTCATCGAGCAGCAGCACCGGAGCATCCGGGAGCGCAAAGATCGCCAGGGCCAGGCGCTGCCGCAGTCCACCCGAGAGTTTGCCGGTGGGCACATCCTCAAACTCGCGCACCCCCCATTCATCGAGAGCAACCGGAACCTGCGCCAAGGGACGTCCTCTCAGCCGCGCATAGAATTCCGTTGTCTGCCGCACGGTGAGGCGCGGATGAAAACGCGGCGCCTGCGGCAAAAAGGAAAGCAGGGCAAGCGCTTCCCGCCGCTGACGCATGAGGTCCCGACCCGCGATGGAGACCGTGCCGACGTCGGGTCGCGAGAGCCCGGCAATCAGCCGCAGCGCCGTCGTCTTCCCGGCTCCATTGGCTCCGACAACCAGGGTGACGGCGCCGGGCTGCACCTCCAAGGTCAGCCCGGTCAGAACTCGGCGTTTCCCGAATGATTTCCTGAGATCAAGGGCGAGGATCATGGTGTGTCCTTTGTTGCAAGCAGGGGATGCGGATCGGTGATTCCAGGCACGCCGGGCAACGCGATGCGGCTGTGAACAAAACGAAGCAGCCGCTCGCCGGGAGCAGCCGAAAGCAGCCCGATCTCGGGAAACGTGCGGCGCCATTGGCCGAAAAGATCGGATTCGCGATGAGGCACGTCACCCACGCCATCACGATTCAGATCAAGTGACAGCGCGCCCTCCCAGGAGTTGCCCCGACCGTCGACCGACCAACGGTTCGCCTGATTGAAGCCGGTAGTCTCCACCGCATGGACGTTTCCACTGAAACGATTGCCGACAAATGTGCTCCCGGACGTGCTGTCGCTCACGCGCAAGCCGACATAGTTCCGGACGATCCGGTTGTCGCGAACGACAACATCGTTGGAGTTCTCGAGGTAAAAACCGAGCGTGTTGCCGTCGATCTCGTTGCCCTCCACGAGCGTGTTGTCCACCGACTGAAACAGGATGCCATAAGCGCGATGACTCCGGTTGGCATGAAACCGGTTGCGGCGAAGCACAATGCCCTTCGAATACATCAGGGCCGAACCCGCGCCATTCTCGGAAAATGTGTTTTCTTCGAAGGTGTTGTCGTCGGAGTACATGTAGTGCAGTCCATACCTGACACGCACGATCGTATTGCGACGCACCATCGTGGCGTCGGCGAATGAGAAGTAGATACCGTCGCGCGTGCCTTCGATGTGGTTGCCCTCGATCACGTGGCCACGGGAATTCCAGAGGTGGATGCCATTGCCTCGTCGATCCTGCAGGCTGTCGACATCGCAGAGTTCGGCTTCTCCCGGTTTCAGCGGGGCGACGGTTGGATCCGCCACACGGTCCGAGGAAATGCCGTCGCCAATGATCGTGTTGTCCGCAATGCGACAATCGTCCGCCCGTCGAACATAGATCCCGTGAAGGCTGTCGAGAATGCGGTTGTCACGGATGATTGCCCGTGCACCGGTGATGTGAATCGCCGCGTCGTCCTTCCCCAACGCACGCCCGGAGCCGCGCAGCGTGAAGTCGGCAACCTCCACATCCGCGGCACGCACCACGACAATGTGGGTCTGGTGATCGCCTTGAAGAATCGCGCCCGGTTCACCGAGCAGGTGCACCGGCTTCTCGATCGTGAAAGGCCCCTCGTAGATTCCCGGATGAACGACAATGCGTTCACCAGGAACTGCACCGGCGATGCGCGCCCGCAGGGCGTCACCCGCAGTGACACCGAACAGGCTCGTGATACCGAGCAGGCAGAAGAGCAGGATACCCCAGGCGTTCACGGAGTTTCCCTGCGCGAGTTCCAGCCCGCGGCCATGATCAACAGGAGAAAGAACGCCAGAAGGTAACCGCCCGACTGGGGCAGGCTGGTTTGCACGAAATTCGCGATCTTCTGGCTGCCGATCACCACGGGCGTGAACGGCTTGATGGTCATCGGGGCGGTGGGATCCAGCGAATGACCGTACGTGTGCAGGCGATAGTAGAAATTCCCGAGCGAAAACAGCGTGAAATACAGGAACATCACGCCCAGGTCTATCACGCTCGCCATCCGACCGATAACGGCGGCGCGAAGCGCGAGGATCACAAAGACGCCGAGGGCGAAGGGCATCCATTTCATCTCAGCGAAGTCCGCCTCGGACAGCGTCTTCATGCCGATGTAATGGTTCAGCGTGTTGATCTCATGCAGGTCCTGGCCGCTGTTCCCACCGATAAGCTGATAGCTGTAGATGTTGAGCGCCAGACCCTCCCGGTACTGCGGCGCGACCAGATGGATCTTCCACAACGGAAGGAATGCGGCCGCCACCAGGGTGCCTGCTGCAGCCAAAAGGAGCAGCCGCGACATCAGATTCAGCGGACGGCGAAGGAAGAAAATCTCACGGCGAAGGAAGTCTTTCATGGCAAACGGAAGGAGGGGCGCACGGCAGGGTTCGGACCGGCCGTGCACCAAACGGATTGATCAGGCGAAACAGCCTGGAGTGCCTATCGCGAAGCGATCTCGTTCGCGGGTTTTACCGCGAGGTAACCCTGCATCTCCTGGTGTAGCGCAGAGCAGAAGTTCGTGCAGTAGAAGGGAAACACACCGGCCTTCTTGAGCTTTAGGCGAAGCGTTTTTGTTTCACCCGGATCAATCACCACGTTCATGTCCTGTTCCACGATTGCGAAGCCGTGGATCATGTCGGTGGTCTGCTCGACGTTAGTGACGTGGACGATCAGTTCGTCGCCCTCGCGAGCGTCAATTCGGTCGGGGATAAAGCGGCTGCGAATCGCTATCATCTTCACTTCAACCTGGTTGCCCTTGCGAACGACACCGGTGTCCTTTGCGTCCCAGACCGCATGGGGATGCTTGTTCTCCGCCTTCGGATACACCTCGATCGCCTTGATCGTGTCGGTGCGGATGATCTGGGCAAAATGCGGCTCGGGTTCCGTGAACGTCTCGTAGAGCATGGTCATCTTCTCACCCGTGACATCGATAAGCTGGCTCGACTCCGGTTGGGATGGTCCCACCGAGATGTGCCGGCCCTTGGAGAGCTTGTTCATGGCAACAAGGTAATCGCCATACGGCTTGGTCGTGTCGCTGCCACCCAGCACGAGGTGCCCGATGTTGTAATGCACATCGATCTTGTCCAGAACGACCTTGTTGAGATCGGCCTTCTCTTCGGCGGTCCAGGGAGGGAGCTTCCACTTGGCGACCACGGACTCGATGAACAGGGAGGTGTAGGCATTGCCGCGCCCATCGAACTGCGTGTGCAGCGGACCCAGTCCGACCGGCACGAGACCTTCGAGCGCCGCTTCATAGCGGATCACAGGCACACCACGAAAATCGCCCTCGAAATCCTTCTTCTCGATCGCCGCCAGGATTTTGTTGAAATCAAACACCGAGGCCACGGGTTGCAGCTTGCCACCGGCAGCGATCCAGCGTCCCGACGGATCGGTGTCGATGCCGTGAGGCGACTTTGGTACC
>CAUJJL010000125.1 GCA_963205455.1 Verrucomicrobiota bacterium | reverse complement strand
CGGCCTTGACCTGAGGTTGAATACCGACACTTTTCGCCGTTCCACACACGCTTGCCTGATGGTGTAATGGTAGCACAGGCGACTTTGACTCGCCTAGTCATGGTTCGAATCCATGTCGGGCAGCCAAATGGGGATTAGGAGATTAGGTGGATTGATCGTATTCAACCAACGAAACGATTCCTTCGAGAGGGTTGCGAACCTATTCCATAGTTGGGTGAAATAACTAACTACATTTTCGTCAAAACTCATGGCATTGGATTGCTGCGAACTGGTACTCTTTGAACGCTGAGTTTCGGGCTTGACCTATCCTCTGTTGGCTAGGGGGGGAGGGGATTCGGTTCTCACGACGACAGATGAAATCTCCATGATTGTCCTCTCAATCGAATGCGCCAATGCGCGTATGAAGAGCGTCTTGCTGAGGGAAATGTTCGTACCGAGCGTGTGCAGATTCATCCGCGATATCCTTCCATGTGGGGTGTTGTTCATGTTTGTAGGGGCGCTGTCATACGGCTCAGGTTCTGCGCCCCCGATGAAGCGCCTGGATTTGAACTCTCTGGCAGAGTTCGATTCACCAGGGGCGAATTGGATTGTTGCTGGAGCGCTCGCTGGCGATCCGCGTGTTGAAAAAGATTTGATCCCTGTTCCTGGCAAAGGAATCCTGATCAATCGAGCCACGCCCGCGGCCAGAAAGCACCTGCTCACAACGTGGCATCACGGAGATATCGAACTGGAACTCGAATTCCTCGTGCCGGTCGGGTCCAATTCGGGAGTGTATCTGCAGGGTCGGTATGAAGTTCAGATCACTGATACCTGGTGCAAGCCGCGCCGGGCATCGCATGATACAGGTTCAATCTATCAGCGTTGGGATGCCACCCGCCCCGAGGGCCACAAAGGATACGAGGGATATTCGCCGCTCGTGGAGGTCGAGCGTGCGCCGGGATTGTGGCAACACCTGCGGATCGTATTTCGCGCGCCGCGTTTCGATACGATGGGAAAGAAAGTGGCTCCGGCGCACTTCGATCGTGTGGAACTGAATGGAGTGTTGGTTCAAGAACACCGGGATGTGTCTGGGCCGACGCGAGCTCCGGGTCTTGAGGGCGAAGACGCCTCAGGTCCGTTGATGCTGCAAGGGGATCACGGTGACGTTGCTTTCCGGAATATTCTCTATCGCAGTTTGCCATCCCCCCCCCGCGGAGCCGCCTTTACCATTCGACCCCATGCACCACTGGAGAAGGTGCGAATTGAGGAAGGATTGTGCATTTCCGGCTCTCGCCCTGCACATCAATCTGTGGCAGTGGGGTCACCGACTGGCATCCACTATTGTTGCTCGGTTGAGGATGCTGCATTGTTGCTGATGTGGCGGGGTGATTTCCTTGGAGAATCTGGTGGAGCGATGAATTCCAGGTTCGGTCGATTTCTGATTCCTGGAGGGTCGCTAGTCAGGCACAAGGAATATCCCTCATTGGCCTGGCTTCAGAGTGCGGCGGACGTTTGGCCCGGGTCGGGCACCGGTGCGGCGGTACGTACCCACGGTGTTGATCGTGATTCCGAAGGGCAGCTTCTGTTCAGGTTGTCGGTCGGACCGCGCCATGGAACTGAGCAATTTTTTGCCCGGCAGGATCGCAGGGGATTGACTATGCGGGTGATGCTCGATGGATCCAGGGTCTCTGGCCCTGCGCGGTCGGGAGCAGCCTGGCTCTTGTTGGCGGAGGCGGCCACTATCAAGCCAAGGGCGACGGGATATGTGATAGGAGACCGTGAGTACTATCTTGATGTGCCCGAACCCGGGGGGTGGAAGCTAATTGTACGAAAAGCAGGGGATTGTGAACAGTTGTTGGCGCGGGCTCCGGAAGGCAGCGCCGTTCTTGTGAGTGACCTGATCTGGTAACCATTCGCTCCGAATTGCGTGTTCCAATCCTACTATCAAATCATCATTGCCGAAACATGAACAAATGGACCTTCGCAATCATTCGCCACCGGGATCGCCCTGAGTCCGGAATCGTTCGCGCTCCTGCAGTTACAAGCCATTCTCCTCCACCGTCGGTCTGCCGACTCGAGTGCGGCATTGTTGCAGTAGTCTCAGAACTGTTTGCCCCCTCGGAAAGCGGTCAATCGTTTGCCTTCCTAAACTGAAACTGTCGAGGGATGCTACAATGAAATACACAATACCTATATTGGTTTTTGCGAGCTGCCCCTCCTGGGTGGAAGCGGTCGAGCCCGGGTGGTTGAAGACGGGCGAATTCCAATGGAAAGCTTCGTCGGCCTTGATCGCTCCAGACAATAGTGCTGCAGTGCCCGAGGTGTCACTTAAAGATCCGACGGTAGTCCATGTCAAAGGAGTCTGGCATATGATTGCCACCCACAGGATGGCCTCCGGCAAGGTTGACATGCAGCAGTTGAGCTTCTCGGACTGGAACGAGGCAGGGCAGGCCAAACGTTACTCGTTGGGCTTGCATGACCAGTATCACTGCGCACCGCAGGTGTTCTATTTTACACCGCACCGCAGGTGGTACTTGATTTACCAATTGGCCGACAAGAAACGGAAGCTGGATTTCGGACCCTATTACTCGACCACAACGACGATCACCGATCCGTCTTCGTGGAGCAAACCGGAGCCACTGATTGCAGAGCTGCCCCCTGGAGTAGAACGACTAAAGTGGCTCGATTTTTGGGTGATCTGCGACGCGAAAAAAGCGCACCTTTTCCATACTTGTGACGACGGAACGTTTTGGCGTTGGGAAACGAATAGAGATGCTTTTCCTGGAGGTTGGAAGGGACCGGAACTCGTGCTCAAGGACACGAAGCCCGAGCTCTTCGAAGCATCGGCAACCTACAGGCTGAAAGGCCTGCGACGGTACCTGACGATAATTGAGGCGATCGGTGACCGGGGACGCTACTACAAGGCGTGGCTTGCGGATCGATTGGAGGGGCCTTGGGAACCGTTGGCCGCGAGTCGGAACAAGGCTTTTGCGAACATCGAAAACGTCACGCAGTCCCCTGAATGGACCACAAACATCAGCCACGGTGAACTGATCCGCAGCGGGTTTGACGAGATGCTTGAGGTCGACCCCGCGAACCTGCGCCTCGTCTTTCAGGGGGCCAATGACGAAGAGTATCGTGGCAATCGTTATGGGAGCATCCCTTGGCGGATAGGCATACTTGAGCAGGTCGCAGCGGAGAAATGATCCTCGGCCACGATGGACTTGCGAACGGCCGTGCCGCGCCTGTTGATATGGAGTCTGATTCTAGGAATTCTGCCCTTCGTTGCTGCGACGGGCGAAGCATTGGGGTCGCCCGAATCAGGCCGACCGGTCGATACGGATCCTGCAAACTTCGTGGAAGGACCATTCACGCTCGAAAAAGAAAGGTCGCAGATTGAGTGTGGCGTCTTTTCCTATGGCCGCGATCGGATCGAACATATCTCGAGTGACAATCGGACCATTTTTGGCCTTGTTCTCCGGACTGCGCTAACAGCAGATCTCGAATTGCAGGTCTTTCACAGCGGCCATAGTTCAATACGCGAGAAGAATCGCACAACCGGAGCAATTGAATCAGCCGACGGTTTGGGAGATACCACCCTGCAACTCAAGAGAAACTTCGTCGGAAATGATCAAGGGCGATTTGCCATTGGCGGAAGTATCTTTTCAATGATCGGCACCGGTCATGATGGCATCGGTGCTGGCCGGACAGCTTCCGGTGGTTCACTTCTGGTCGCCGTAAATCTGTTCGAGTGCGATAGAACCCGTTTCACGGCAAACTCGCAGATTCGATATTCTCAAGTCGATCTGATGCGATCCTTCGAATTCAGGCACAGCTTTGTCTTCGGATGGGAAATTGATGGCAAGAATTCCATTTCCGCCGAGATCAATGGCTGTCTGTCCACCGCGGACCACACAAAATTGAAAGCACATTCGAGTGTGATGTTTACGCATGCGTTCTCGGAATCGTTGACTGTGGACATCGCCGCAACTGTCGGCCTGAATCATCAAGCGGACCATATCGGAGCCTTCTTGATTCTCAGTCGTTGGTTCTAGGTGTCACCTGCCAATCAAGACTTGAAATGATCGGAACGACCATCGGAGCAGTATCCGCCCGGAGAACGATTCAAGGTCTGAAACCGGACAGTCAGCGTGATCACACGCTGCAAATGCGCAGGCTCTCCCGCAACGACGTGAGCGGGTCGCGTTTCGACAAGAATTCCTGTCCAATGAATCCTGAGTATCCCGTTTCGGCGATGGCTCTCATGATTGCCGGATAGAAGAGCTCCTGTCCGTCGTCAATTTCGTGCCTTCCCGGGACGCCAGCGGTATGATAGTGTCCAATAAAGCGGTGGTTGTCGCGGATGGTCCGGATTACATCTCCCTCCATGATTTGCATGTGATAGATGTCATAGAGAAGTTTGAAGCGATCCGATCCGACCCTCTTGCAGAGTTCGACGCCCCAGGCGGTGTGGTCGCACATATAGTCAGGGTGGTCGACTTTGCTGTTCAGCAGTTCCATGCAGACGGTCACCCCCATTCTTTCCGCCACACCCACAATGCGTTTGACGCCGATGGCGCAGTTCTCGAGCCCGAGTTCATCTGGCATGCCCTCGCGACTTCCTGAGAAGCAGATGACATTCGGCAATCCGGCGTTTGCGCATGCCTTGATGCGATCCGTCATGGAGGCCACAAAGCCGTCGTGATGCTCGATGCGATTGAACCCCTTTGCAATGGTTGTTGTGCCCTTTGCCATGGCACAGGTCAGATGGTATTTTCTGACCAAGGGCCAATCGTCCGGTTCGAGAAGTTCAATTGACTCCAGACCGATGTCCGAGGCGGATTGCGCAAGACGCTCCATGGGAATGCTGGAAAACGTCCATTTGCACGCAGAATGATGAAACTTTCCCATGGCGCGGGCGGACGAGGCGGGCGTCCGCTCGTTGCCAGCCAAGGAACCGGGCAACGCGGCCACAGCCGTCGCGGTGGCAAGTGAGGTGATGGATTGACGGCGTGTAATGCGGCTCATTGAGCCAGGCTAATTTCAACGGCGGACCTGGCAAGGATGGAGTGTCATTTCCGATTGATGAGTCCCTGATCATGTTCCGTCGAATCACGATGCTCCTCCCCACTCCTTGGTCGTGCTCTGGTCTAGGAAGAGATGTTGCGGGAAAAAGCTCCTTTTTTCTGCGCTCAATCTCATGGCTTGTAGGTGTGGAAAATGGTACGCTCTGTCTCGTGAGTTTCCCGGTTGCTCAGGGTTTCCTTGGTTCGGGCTTGTCTTGCCGCGTGACCATCTGGTCGCAACCACCCATTGTCGATTGGGATCTGATGTTTCGATTGGGAGAACTCTTGGTGCCATGTTCCGAATGTTGCAGTGTTGGGCGCCTTACTCGCATAGAAGTATGCGTTTGAGCAAGACGCCGGAATTGAAGGTCATCAGTGGCACATCCCCGATCCTATGTCCGATCTTGGCGTTCTATGAATTTCTCAAGGTCCTTGACCGGCTGCATATGCTGGGGGCTTTCGGCATGGGTGGTCTGGGGGATGCCGGACCGCACGATTTCGAGGCGGCCCAACATAGTCATCATCCTCGCGGATGACATGGGGTTCTCGGATATCGGGTGCTATGGATCTGAAATCCCGACGCCAAACATTGATGGGCTCGCTGCTAACGGGCTTCGCTTTTCCCAATTCTACAATTCGGCGCGCTGCTCGCCGACGAGGGCGGCACTGTTGACCGGACTGCATCCGCATCAGACGGGAATGGGACAACTTGCGGAGTCCCCCGGGGCTGTTGGCAATCCAGATGCGGCTCCGGGATACACGAAATTCCTGAACGCAAGCTGTGTGACGATTGGAGAAGTGTTGGGACCCGCTGGGTACCACACCTATCTCTCCGGAAAGTGGCACCTTGGCCAGAATGGGCGCGAGAAGTGGCCTCTTCAGCGAGGATTCGAACGATATTACGGTATTCTAGCAGGATCCGGATCTTATTTTCGGCCAACGGGGCTGCGTGGTTTGACATTGGACAACGAGGCTCTGGCAACCCCGGATGGCGCCAACTATTACACGACCGATGCTTTCACCGATCACGCTATTCGATTTCTTCGCGAACAGAAGGATTCTGCCCCGTTCTTTCTTTACCTTGCGTTCAATGCTCCACATTGGCCGCTGCACGCGCGATCCGAAGACGTAGCCCGATTTGTCGGTCACTATCGCGCGGGCTGGGACACGTTGCGACTTCAGCGAAACGCCAGGATTCGAACGCTTGGGATCGTCAGTGCGAAGACAGATATTGCACCACGTGACGGAAATGTCCGTGCATGGGAGACACTTTCGGAAAGGCAGATAACTGAGATGGACTATCGTATGGCCGTCTATGCCGCTCAAGTATCTCGTCTGGATTGGAACATCGGCAGGTTGGTCGACTACTTGCGAAACTGCGCGCAACTGGACAACACGATCATCTTCTTCCTTTCTGACAACGGAGCCTGTGATGAACCGGGGAATGACTTCGGCGGCGGCAATTTCAGCGCGATCAATGATCCTGAGGCCGGGAGCTTGGGTGCAGGGGATCCGACGCAGGGGTCTTCCTATGGTCGAGGCTGGGCCAACGTCTCGAGTGTGCCCTTCCGCGGATTCAAGTCGCACCTGTATGAGGGGGGGATCGCCACCCCGCTTGTGGTGCATTGGCCACGCGGCATTCGGCGAAAGACAGGCGAGATTGTCAGAACGCCTGGATGCATCAACGATGTCATGCCGACCCTTCTTCAGTTGAGCGGTGCTTCTTACCCGCACGAGAATCATGGCAATAAACCATTTCCATTGGAAGGGCGGAGTTTGGTTCCACTTCTCGTCGAGGGTGAGCTTGGGGAATCGAGGTGGTTCTTCTGGGAACAATACAATAACAAGGCCGTTCGCTATGGGAATTGGAAGGCGATCCAGCCTTCCAGGAGCAATGACTGGGAACTCTACGACCTTGCCTCCGATCGCACGGAACTGCACAACGTCGCGTCGGATTATCCCGAGAACTTGCTGGAGCTGAAGCAGGCGTGGCACGAATGGGCACGCACGCACCAGGTCCTTCCAAAGTAGCAGATGCCTATCAGGAGAATTCTTCAGATTGCGAGAGAATCTATTGCCATGAAAATTGTCACTTCTGTTCTCAGTTGTTTGGCTCTCGGTGCAGGGTGCGCGGGGATTGCCGCATCTGCTCCAAAACCGAATATTGTCTACATCCTTGTGGACGACATGGGCTATCGCGACACGGGTTTCTCCGGAAACCGGACAATCAGGACGCCAAATCTTGATCGGTTGGCCGCTGAGGGCGCGATTTTGAATTGTCTCTATGGCCAACCGCTTTGTTCACCAACGCGCGGCGCGCTGATGACCGGACGGTATCCGGTGCATACAGGACTTTACGCAGTGGTATTTCCGCGGGCTCCTTGGGGTCTGCCACTTGAAGAGCGGACCTTGGCCGAGGCACTCCGGGAAGGGGGGTACGAGACCGCGATGGTTGGAAAGTGGCATTTGGGAGAAAGTGATGAACGCTACCTTCCGACCCGCCGAGGATTTGACCATCAGTACGGTTCATGGTTTGGCATGGTGGACTATTTCACCCACAAGAGAGGGAAATTTGTGGATTGGCACCGGGACGACAAACTGGTGGCAGATGACGGATACAGCACTGACCTCTTGGCAGAGGAGGCCTGTCGCTTGATTCGCGGAAAGAGTCCGGACAAGCCGCTTTTTCTCTATCTTGCGTTCAATGCGGTTCACACACCCTTGCAGGCGACTGCCGAAGGGGAGGCTGCCTATCCCGATCTCGACGGAGAGCGAAAAACTTATGCAGCCATGGTGACTGCAATGGATGCTGGCGTCGGAAAGGTGGTCGACGCTCTGAAGGAGACTGGATTGCGAGACAATACGCTGATTGTTTTCTCAAGCGACAACGGCGGGTATGAACCAGGAAAAATTGCGGACAACACGCCATTGAGATCTGGCAAATCGACCATCTACGAAGGGGGAGTACGTCTCAATGCACTTGTGAACTGGCCCGGCCGGGTCCCTGCAGGCAGTCGGGTGAACGAGCCAATTCATGTCGTCGATTGGTTTCCCACTTTCACTAAGCTGGCTGGTCTGAGGCCCAAAAACGGACGCCGCTTGGACGGCGAGGATGTATGGGACGTGATTGCAAGAGGAGCCCCGACTCCGCACGAAGCGATCCTCTTGTCGAGTTCGACGGGCCCATATCCCGGTGCGATTCGTATGGGGGATTTCAAGTTGTTGATTGGTCCCAGCGAGCTGATCGTCGCAAAACGTCCGATCCAACGACCGGAGGAGATGGTCGTCGAACTGTATAATCTCGCAACGGACGTTGAGGAGCGGATCGACCTCGCGACCAGCAATCCTGGAAAAGTAGCGGAAATGCGTGCGCGATTCGAGCAATTGACAGCCAACGCCGCAAAGCCTTTGGGGACTCCAACGACCGCGGCCGCCAATTGACTTTCAGGACCCGAGTGGGGGCCTATCGAGTCGAAAAGCGCCAGACGATCGAGCGGCGGTAGACTTCACCCGGTTCCAAACGCGCCGAGGGGAAGTCAGGATGATTCGGTGCGTCCGGAAAGTTTTCGGGTTCCAGGCACAGGCCGGTGCGGAATCGGTATTGGATGCCTCCCCGTCCCTTTGATGCGCCCCTCAGGAAGTTTCCACTGTAGAATTGGACGCTGGGCTGGTCGGTGAAGAGATCTGCGACCCGTCCAGATTTTGGATCAAAAAGCT
Organism: Verrucomicrobiota bacterium; assembly: GCA_963205455.1. GTDB lineage: Bacteria > Verrucomicrobiota > Verrucomicrobiia > Opitutales > Opitutaceae > UBA6669. Next base: position 39,918 of record CAUJJL010000125.1, on the reverse strand, counting down.
GCGCCGCATGTTTAACGCCGGAGATGTCGCGCAGGACCCAGCAATGGTCATATCCATTGGCCTGTTTCAATTGCTCGTGCTCGTCGCCGATTCTCTTGCCGATCTCCCGCAGTTCGGTGAAGTCAAATGGTGTGTTCACAACCGACATGCGTTCGCCCGTTGGAATGAGCCCTTTGTTTACTGGAAGTATCGTATCGGAATTGATCCGTAGAAGATGTCCGGATATCGGGTGAAGGGGATTGCCCTCAAGGTTCCAGTAGGTGTGATTGGTTAGGTTGATTATTGTCGTCCGGTCAGTGACGGCTCTGAATTCGATGCCGAGTTCGTCACCGTCCGACAGCCAATAGGTGACCTTGGCGGTAAGTTTTCCTGGGTAGCCCTCCTCTCCGTCGGCGCTGACATACGTAAACTCGACACCCGGTCCCTTTGGCGATTCAATTACGCGCCCGGACCAAAGTACCTTGTCGAAACCTACAATGCCACCATGGATATGGCAGGGAATGCCCCCAGGGGAATTGTTCGTAGCAAGAACATATTCTTTTCCGTCCAAGGTAAATTTGCCGTGCGCGATCCGGTTGGCGAAACGACCCACGGTCACGCCAAAATGGGACGGATCATTCAGCCAGCCGGAGAATTGATCGTAGCCCAACGTAATCTCCTCATGGACACCGCGGCGGTCGCGAGTTTTGACGGACGCAAGCGTTGCGCCATAGTTCAAGAGGGTTACCTGGAGTCCGGAAACATTCGAGAACGTATAGGAATGCACCACTCGCCCGTCGGGCATCGTGCCATAGTCGGAGATGATCATGCTGAAGGCGCCCGTAGTGCATAGGGTCAGTGCGATTGCGACGGAGATTCGCGGATTCATGGTATCGGTGGGGCAGGGAAACAATGGCTCGTGGCGGTGGCCTTGCTAGTTCAGGCTCTTTAGATAGGCCACGATATCGGCGACGTCTTGCGCAGTGAGGTGTAACTGGTCGGCGCTGAGCATAAGGGAACGACCCAGCGAGCGCCTTGCCCTTATCTTGTCCTTTGGAATCGTTTGCCGAAGTCCGCCAGTTGACTGAATGACAATCGGGTCTCCCGATGACAATTGTCGGCCATGAATCACCATGCCATCCTTCAGGACGATTTCAGTGCCATCGAAACCAAGTGAAATGTCAGAGGATGGATTCAGGATTGCGCCGACTAGGACATTGGTCGTCTGGCGGTGTGCAAAACCGGTCAAATCCGGACCATAGTCGATGCCATCCTTCCCGATTCGATGACAGAGCATGCACTGCCGGGCAACACTCGCGCCGCGTTCCGGATCTCCTGCGAGTCCTGCGATCGCGTCGGCCTTCAGCCGCATTGCGGCTTGCGGAGCGGGAACTGTGACTTCGGACAATACGATGGAATCGGGATCGTATAGCCCACGCTGTTTGAGTTCGGCGCTGACGTTGAATTCCGTCCACCGGCTATCGCGGTAGTTGAGGAGCCACCAGAGCGCCTGCTCTCGAAGCGCAGAATTGGGTGAATTCTGAGCGATTTCCAACAGCGCATCGGCGGCTGCGCGAGATGGCATGAATCCGAGCGCAGTGATCGCCTCAACCCGGTCATCCATGGAAAGTCCATCCGCGCCCGCACGCCTGGCAAAATCGCGGGCTGAAGCGACTGCAGTGAGTCGCCACTGAAGTCGGGCGTAAGCGCGTGACCACAATGTCGAGTCTTTTTCGGCCTGGTCTGCGGAGAGCGCCGCTGAAATCTCATTCTCTTTTCCTGTGCATCCAATACCCCATGCCTCCAGGTAGGTGCGATCAATTCCGTCATAGCCTCGCGCCAGCTTCAGCAGCAATTCCTGAGATTCGGCAATGGGGACATTGCGCAATCCCAGAGCGACTTCGCGTCGGACGGCTGGCGACTGATCGGCGACGAGCTTGTACGCGTGCTTTAGGAAATCGTGATTCACGCGCCGGAGCGCGCGAAGGGCGGCAATCCTCAACAACGGATCATTAGAGTTCAATTGTGCCTCGGCCACAGTCACGCCTTTCTGGCCGAGTTGCGCTAGCAGCCAAACCGCGCGGGCGCGGACAAAAGGATTGTGATCCGAGAGCAATGCCGCCACAGGTCTCACGACTTTATCACGCTTCTCCTTCAGTCGCATGAACCCGGATGCCCTCACATTGACAGCCGGACTTTTCAACGCAGCGATCTGACCTTCCGTGGTAGTCAGGTCCAGGTGGGGGACCCCCGCCTGGAATCCCTTCGGCGCAATACGATAGATGGTTCCGCTTGTTGTGGTGTCGAGGTCGACATGTCCACCGGTTCGCGGATCAAACCAATCTGCCACATAGATGGCACCGTCCGGCCCCACTGCAACGTCTGAAGGACGAAACCATGTATTCAGTTCCGAAGGGGTGCGTTGGGTGTCAATGCCTCCCAGTCGTTGCTCCCTGTTCGTTGTAAGAAAAATCATGCGTTCCAGTTTGTATCCGGCGCCCTCTGCTCTGGGCAGGTATCCAAGCAGGCTGTTGAGAACGGAGTCGGCGCTGATGAGCAGGCCGCGCCATTTTTCGCCAAGCAAGTCGCCCTCATAGTTGACAATTCCGCTGGGACCTCCCGTTCCGTAGATGTCACCTGCCGGCATGACTCCGGGGTCATCCTGCCGCCATTCTGCTGTGGGTGTGTCTTGCCCGGGGCGGATATCAGCCTGCCATGTCCGTTTTCCATCCCGTGAATAGTATCCTGCATTTCCGCATTCTAGGACGAAGGATGTGCGGCAAGCGGGAGGATCATCGTTGTCGCTCTGGAAAACATCTCCGAATGAAGTTACACACTGCTCATAGCAATTGCGGTAGTTGTATCCGATCACGTCGGCACCTGTGCCGTCCGAATTCATTCGCACTGTGAAACCTCCGACGTAGACGTGGCCATCGTCGCTTCTTGCGCCGGCGATATCGGATGGTTTCCAGCCAAAATCCCTGGTGCCTCCGGTGCTTCCACCGATGCGGAACGTCCGCCCGGAGCGATCGGTGAAAACCGCGCCTGAATTCCCGTGGTTGAAGTACCATCGCCCATCGGGCCCAAACGTTACCGAATGCAGTGAGTGATCGGAGTTCCTTCCATTGAACCCTGTCAGCAGGACTTCCCTGCGATCCATTCGCGGATCATACCTACGATCCGGATTCTTGACTGTATAGACAATCAGATCGGGTGCGTTGGATACGACTACCTGGTTGTCAATGACAGCGATTCCCAAAGGTGCGATCAGGCCGGGCTCCTGCACGAACACGGTGCTCTTGTCGGCGCGACCATCTGCATCCGTATCCTCCAGGACTACAACTTGGTCTCCATCACGATCGCGGCCGATGTTTTTCCGATAGTTCACACCTTGGGTGATCCAGATCCGTCCCTTTGCATCGATGTCCATGTTGGTCGGATTGCGCACCAAGGGTGATCGGGCCCAGATTGTGACCTCCAAGCCCTCGGGCACCGAAAACATCGCAGTCGGCACAATGTCCGGATTGCCGAATGATGTCTGGGCTCCGCAACGCGCAAGAGCCAGCAAGGTGAGGATCAATAGCCCTCGTTTCATGGCTGGGTCGACCGAACCCGGTCATGAACGTCGAGGTACGGCGTTTTGCGCACGCTTAGGCCAAGAGACTTTGAAGGATAGAAACGGTAGCATTGCCATTCCCGAGATTGCGGCACCTCCGGCGAGGGCCGGAAGTGACGGCTGCCACGAATTCGCGGAGCGTAGATCATCTTTGGGCTTCTGTGCGGTAAAAGCTTGGTGTGACCTTTGTCTCGCGTTTGAAAACGACACTCAGGTATTCGATGTGCTCAAATCCCGTTTCTTCGGCGATGCGATAGAGAGGCAGGTCAGTTTCTCGCAGCATCGTCTTAACATGCTCGAGCCGCACCTGCAGGATTTCCTCCCTTGGTGTTCGTCCAAGAAGCTTCTTGAATCGCAGTTCGAGAACCCGGCGCGAAAGCGCGGCTTTGCGGGCGACATCATTCACCTTGATACCGGAACATGCCTGCGCCCTGATGAACTTCACCGCCTCCTGGATGTGGGGGTCGCTTACAGCGAGGATATCTGTCGACTGCCTGGCAATCACGCCCAAAGGAGGAATAACATGCCGTTCGGGAGGGATTGCCTCGCCGCGCATGATCTTTCCCAGCAGGGCAGCAGCTTGGTAGCCGGAAGCGCCCGTATTGGGCATCACACTTGTGAGCGGGGGGGATGAGAGTTCGCAAAACAGTGAGTCGTTGTCGACTCCGATGACGGCAACCTCATGCGGGACGGCGAGACCGCGAAAGCGGCAGACGTCGAGAATTTTTTGCGCGAGCGAGTCGCTGCAGGCCATCAGCCCCACCGGTTTGGGAAGCTGTTGCAACCAGCGACCGATTTGTTCCATCGGAGTGCGCAGGTCTGAGAACCCACGGGTCAATTCGAACCACGAGCAGGAAAATCCGGTCTTGTGGGCGTGCTCGACAAAAAATTTCCTTCGACGGGCGGACCAGTCGAAACGATCATCGCCGCAAAATGCGAGATGCTTGTAACCTCGCTGGATCAGGTGCTCGGCGGCCAACTGGGAGATCTTTTCGTTGTCCATCTCAATCCAAGGGATCGAAGGAATGAAACGGTTGCTCGAAACATCCACAGTCGGGACATGGCATCGCGCTATTGCCTCAGCAATGGAAGGCCGATCGATGCTGGCAATGATTCCATCTCCATCCCAATCGGCGAACCATTCCGGAACAGGGGCCTCCTCGTTCAGGTTGTGAACGAGGTGAAATTCCCATGGCTGATGATCTCGAATGTAGTGGGCGACCCCCTCGACAAGGCCTCGGGCACTGGCACCCGACATGTCCATCACGATTGCAATTTTTCGGTGGCCCACAGTGGGATAGGGTTGAGTTTTTCGAGAGACCCAAGGATTCCCATAGGATTGGAGTGTCGTGTCAACTCCAAGCTTTCGGAAAGGCCAACTATAGATCTTTTTCTTTCTGGCGTCAATCGATAGATTCCTAACACAATGCTAGTAAATGTTATCACACACAGTTGCGTGGATACTCTTGCTAAACCAAATTTGTTGACATTGATGCTTGCGACCTTTCGTATAGGTCAATGGCGGTTCTAACTCTTCGTGATTTGGAGCTTGTGACGCTCCCCCCGAAAAAACAGCTCCCTGACGTCGTTGCTGAAAGCTTGGTGCGGATCATTCAGGAGCGTTGCGAAGGAGGCGACCAACTCCCCTCTGAAGCCGAACTTGCGGCGCACCTCGGCGTCAGCAAGGGGCTGTTGCGGGAAGCGCTTCGGGCTCTCGAAGTGATAGGAATAGTTGAAAAGCAGAATGGGACCCGGGCCTATGTCACGACCCGCTGGCACGAACTGTTCAGCAAGCCAATTTCGTGGGGATTGCTTGATCGCGGCAAGACGCTCGCTGAAGTCGTGGAGGCCCGTATTCTGATAGAGACTCCGATGGTGGATCTCGCAATTGAAAAGATTACGGAGGATGAATTGTCAGAGATGGAGGCCCACGTCTGTACGATGGAGGGGATCCGGATTCGTGAAGAAGAGCGCTTCATGGAGGCGGACCTTCAGTTTCACCTTGTGCTGGCAGCAGGAACGAAGAATGGGGTCTTGGCGGGATTCATGACCATCGCGAAGTCGATCCTCCGCAGAGATCAGCTCCATCTCCTGGGGATTCATACCACGGAACAGTTGCAGATTACTGCGCGTGTTCATCGCGAAATATTCGAAGGACTCAGGTCGCGCAATCACGAGTCAGCCCGTGCCGCGATGCAGAGGCACAATGAGTTGCTGCGCTTCTACCTGCTTAAAACGCCCGAATGATTTCCCAGTTTTGATAGTTGCCCCGCGTAAGGCTTCGCCTGCGGGACGCCTTTCTTCTGCAAGATTCTCATCAACTTATCCCCAGCTTCGTTGAGTTCCACCGCTTGGTGAGGTTCAGCGAAATTTCCACAGTTCCCAGTGTCAATCGAACCCCAACAACTCGAGCAGATTGTACGGGATGCCGTCCTCAGGCACCTGCCTTCCCAGCGGCGCGTTTCCGCCGCGGCGACACTCGAAAATGGCAGGACGGCCAATTCGTCCTGCGATCTTCCTGGTGCGATTTCGTTCAAGCGAAAGCTCGCTTCCGGAGAGGTGTCCTACGGACTTTGGATCACGCTGGAATCTCCTTCATTGACCGAAATCGCGGCGCGCATGGGATTTGATTGGGTGGTGATTGATGCGGAGCATGGTCATCTCGACCTCCGTGTCGTGATGGAACATATCCGGGTGGCCAATCTTTCGGGAATGACGGCACTTGTTCGTGTCAGCGACATCCATCAGGGGTTGATCAAGCGCATCATGGATATCGGAGCTGACGGAATCCTGGTGCCTCAGGCCCGTAGCGCGGAGGAAATCTCGGCCGCAGTTCGCTATGCGAAATATCCTCCCGAAGGAATCAGGGGAATTGGCGCAGAGCGCTCCACCCGCTGGGCATCGAATATCGGCTCCTGTGTCCGGGCGGCGAATGAGCAGACTTTGGTGATTCCGCTGCTTGAGACTGCTGAAGCGGGGCGCGATTTGGCGCGGATCCTTGAATTGCCGGGAATCGATGCGCTTTTCCTCGGGCCGCACGATTTCGCGGCAACATCGGGACATCCTGGGACTGCTGGTCATCCGGATGTGACGCGCCGCCTTGATGCGCTGCGTGTCCAGGCTCGTGCCGCTGGCAAGCCGCTTGGCATAGTTGCGTTTGCCTTGGACGACATTGCCCGTCGCCGCGACGAGGGCTTTACGATGATAGGACTAGGCTTTGATACCGGATTTTTTATCCGCGCGGCGAAAGAGGCCTTGGAGCGCGCAGGAAGAGTCATTCCACCCAACGCCTGGCATTGATGATGAAATCGCCCCAGCGAGTCGAACAGGAAATCCGGGTGGACAAGGGCTACCGATGAACCGATACACTTCATGAGTTCCAGCGTCCAGGACAGGACCGAGAGCATCGTGCGGGCCAACCATCCCGATGTCAAAGAGCTGGCACCGGGCATTCGGGGTCGACTCATGGCTTCAAGCGCATGTGGAGCGATCAACCTCTGTACTGCGATAGCCGACCTTTCCCCTCGTGCCCAGAGTTCCTATCACCGCCACTCCTTTAGCGAGGTCGTCACCCCGCTCAAAGGACCAGTAGTCGTGTCTGTCGAAGGTCGAAGGTATCGTCTACGGCCCTTTGAGTCCATTCATATTCCTGCCGGTGTAGTCCATACCGCCTATGGTGAGTCGAACGTCGTGGCGGCCGTCGTGCACTCTGCGTTTGCGTCCTCTTCACCCACGCGGGAGTTTGTTGCTGGCCGATTTCCGTTCCAGGATCTAGGTTGTGGGTCCGCGCGACCAGGGGATCCCGAGTTCGTTGCGCGTCGCGAGCTGGTTGAGACCTACGAACTTAACAAGGGCGCGTTTTTCCGCGACCTGTTCGCGAGTCGCTATGGCAGCAAGGGCATCTGTGGCGGTTACGCCAGGTTTGAGACCGGTTCCTCGTTACCCTGCCATATCCACCAATATGACGAGTCGATCACGATCGTTGAAGGTTCGGCTATTTGCGAGGTGGCGGGGCGGCGATACATTCTTTCCGACAACGATACCGCATTGGTTCCCAGAGGCTTGCCCCACCGTTTCCTGAACGAATCACGCGGACCGATGGCTATGGTATGGGTCTACGCCGGCGACGAGCCTGAACGCAGCCTGCTCCGTCCGACCTTTTGCCAGGGATGCGAGTCCTGCTCCTGTCGAGACAAGCCGGGCGGTCACGAGTGCATCTGCAAGGCTTCCTGAATTCTTCATCCACTCTTGGACACTAACTCACAGTCCCTAGCCTTCATTGGTACGCCCTTTCTCAGCATCACCGTTGTTGTGGCGGACCGGGTTTGCAAGGCATCGAACGTCGAATTGCTTGGCCTCGACACATCCGGAGACAAGGAGGTTGTAATGCGGTTGCGTGGTGCAACCGGAGATATCAAAGCTGCCTCTGAATCGGCGCTATCCATTGCGGCTGCGATGGGTGTCACCGCCATCGCAAGCCAGATCCCGGCGCCTTCCTCCGAAATCCGTGCGATTTCCACGAGTCCCAATACTATCAATGCCTTGCTCAATTCGCGTGAGCAGTTGCTTCCCACCGATCGAGCCCGCCCCGACGCCAACCACACTCCTCACATGAATAACATTCCTCCTGCCATCGGCATTCTCGAAACCCACGGATACACTGCCCTGCTACATGCAACGGATCGGATGGTGAAGGCCGCGAACGTCTCCGTCGTGACGAAGGAGAAAATCGGCGCTGGTTTGGTCACAATCATCGTTCAGGGGGATGTCGCTGCGGTCACAGCGGCAATCGAGGCGGGTAAGGAATCGGTGGGCTCGCTCGGGAAGGTCATTGCGGCGCACATCATTGCCCGTCCTCACGAGGACGTATTAGCCCTGATAGGAAGATAGCTAAGCGACGCATCGCGCAAAAATCGAATCTACTCCATGTCGTTGACTCCTCCAGCACCCCATCGGATACAGATCGAGCACCTCGTGCGTCGCTCGATCTATCAGCGATTTGGAAAGCGGGTGCCGCGCGCGGCGCTCGCTCCGAATCCGTTGCTGGTGAACATCAGTGCGCGCCACTGTCACCTGACACCTCAGGCAGTAGAGGTGCTGTTCGGGCCGGGAGCGAGGCTCACTCCGATGAAATGGCTGTATCAGAAAGGTCAATTTGCCGCTAAGGAAACGGTGACCCTGATCGGTCCGCGCAGTCGCATGATATCCAATCTTCGTGTCCTTGGACCCTGTCGAAGCATCAACCAAGTCGAACTTGCGCTGACGGATTCGATCTCCCTCGGATTTCAGGCGCCGATACGTGTGTCTGGAAACATCGCGGGCACACCCGGTTGCATGCTGATGGGCCCTCATGGGTTCTTCTCGATGACTGAAGGAGTCATCCGTGCCGCGCCGCACGTGCACATGCATCCCGAAGATACTGCGTTCTATGGTGTCAAGTCGGGTGATTACATGCGCCTCCGGGTGGGTGGGCCGTGTGCAACGACCTTTGATCGACTTCTCGTAAGGGCCGATCCGGAGTTCAAGCTCGAAGTTCACATCGACACCGACGAGGGCAATGCGTGTGCCTTGCAGACCGATTCTTTCGTCGAGCTCCTGACCTAATTTTCCCAGTCAGTCACAACCCAATCAACCAATAGCAATCATGAATGACTCCATTGGCATGGTAGAAACAAAAGGTTACGTAGGAAGCGTCGAAGCCAGCGACGCGATGGTAAAGGCAGCGAATGTCTCGCTTGTTCGACAGGTCCAGATCGGCGGCGGCTTTGTCACCGTCGTGGTCAAGGGCGATGTCGGCAGTGTAAAGGCGGCGGTGGAGGCCGGAGCCGAAGCGGCGAAACGCGTGGGCGAGCTCGTATGCTCGCATGTCATTGCGCGGCCCCACTCGGAACTCATTCGAAACGTCGGATTCTGACATCAACTTAAACAGGAGTTTTTATGGCCAACCAGGAAGCAATAGGAATGATCGAAACCAAGGGTTTCTGCGCGCTTCTCGAAGCGTCGGATGCTGCCCTCAAGTCTGCCAGTGTCACGATGACGGGCTTTGAAGCCGTTGGCAGTGGTTATGTCTGCGGATTTTTCCGCGGCGATGTCGCCGCCATCAAGGCGGGAATTGATGCCGGAGCGGAAGCAGCAGCCAAAGTCGGAGAGGTTGTCGCGGTGCAAGTCATTCCCAGGCCGCATGAAGAACTTGCCGGTCTGGGCAAATGGCTCATCCAGCCTTCCGCGTGATGCATATGCCAGTAGACGGGAGACTCTCTTTCTTTCCTGCAAAACGTACCGCCTGACTACGGCAGTCCGTGTTTTCCCTCCGATGAACATACTCGTGGCCAACCTCGGTTCGACTTCCTTCAAGTTCCGACTTTTCAAGTTTGATGAAGCAGGGGAAGCGACGCTTTTGGCCAAAGGAGGCTACGAACGGGTTGTGGACCACGACCGGGCCATTGATGCCTGTTTGGGGGAACTTCAGACTTCGGGAATCCTCCATTCTGTTTCCGATCTACACGGTGTAGGATTCAAGACAGTTCTGGGAAAAAATCTCACCGGATGTGTCCGCGCGGATGATCGAGTCTTGGCGGCATTGGAAGGCTTTCGCGAGATTGCTCCAGCCCACAATCCCCACTATGCCGCTGGAATCAGGCGATTTCGGGAAAAGCTGCCCGGCGTACCGTTGATTGCCCTATTCGAGACGGCCTACTACCAATGGCTGCCGGAGGCTTCCACTCGCTATGCCGTACCAGAGGCGTGGTATGCGGCGGGTATCCGACGGCACGGCTATCACGGCGCCAGCCACAAGTTCATCGCCGAACGATCGGCGGAAATGCTTGAGCGCCTTGATATCGCTCGGCGTGTGAGGAGTCTCTATCAAACGGGCCCAGTTCCATTCATGACCGATCGTCCCGCGTTGCGGGTCATATCCTGCCATCTGGGTGGCAGCAGCTCGATTACAGGAATTCGAGACGGCATTGCAATCGGCACAAGCATGGGCTTCAGCCCGCAGTCCGGCCTGCCACAGAACAACCGGGTGGGTGATTTGGATTCTGCTGCCGTCCCTTTCGCAATGAAGACGCTCAAGCTGTCGCTGTCTGACGTCGAGCGACAGCTCGCTGGGGAGAGTGGTTTGCTAGGTCTGTCAGGGGTAAGCAATGACTTGAGGGAGATTTTTAAGGCGGCTGAGCGAGGAGACCGAAATGCGCGTCTCGCAGTCGAGGTGTTTGTCGAATCTGCCCGTCATTGGATTGGGGCGTTCTATCTCGCGCTCAATGGATGCGATGCGCTGGTCTTCACCGGTGGCATTGGAGAAAACAATGCCACGCTTCGCGCAGCCATATGTACAGATCTTGACCAGTTGGGTCTGATCCTCGATCCCGTCAAGAATGCCGCGACTAGCTCCGAGAGCACGATTTCGGCCGCAGGATCGCGAACCAAAATCTTTGTCGTTCCTGCCAACGAAGAACTCGTTGTGGCTAGAGAGACCCGTCTGAACATTATTTCTTCCCGGGCGGACAATCGTTTCCCCCAGGATTCCGTCGCACTACGATAGACCTTTTCCAACCCAATAAAATCATGCCCGCAAAAGCCATTGGTCTCATTGAAACTCGGGGTCTCACGACTCTTGTAACCGCTGTTGATGCCATGCTCAAGTCCGCAAACGTCTCGCTTGCGGGTCCGATGAAGCAGGTCGGCAACGCGCTTGTCAGTGCCGTCGTGATCGGCGACGTTGCTGCCGTGAAGGCGGCCACCGATGCCGGCGCGCATTCCGCACGTACTGTTGGCGAGGTCGTCAGCGTACAGGTGATTCCACGCCCCCATGACGACATTGCCCTGATCCTGCCGAAATCCTCAGCAACTGCTGGGAAAAAATAGCCTGCCGGATCCCGATACGGATCGTAGTGACCGTCGAGGGAAGGCAAACCAGTTGTTCATGTCGCCATGTTTATCGCACGTGTAATCGGCTCAGCCGTCTCAACCAAGAAGGACGAGGCCCTGACAGGTCGCAAGCTCGTCATTCTGCGTCCACTCCTTGTGGACGAGTCCAATCCGACGCAGTTCCGGCCTGGTGCCAATACCGTGGTGGCAGTGGACTCTCTCGGCGCCGGTCTGGATGAAGTGGTGTTGTTTTGCCAGGGCAGTTCCGCACGTCAGGCGGCTGGCATGAAATCTTTGCCCATCGATGCTGCGGTGGTCGGGATCGTCGATTCCGTGGAAGTATTGGGAAAGAAAATCTATCCAGCCGCAAAATGAACGAACTCTGACGGATCTCAAACAATTCATGAATGCGACAATGCAGTTGGATGAAGAGGCGGTGCGGGCTGTCGTGGCGGATGTGATGAGCAGCTTGGCCCGTTCGCCCATCCTTTCACCTTCGCCCGCTCCATCGACTTCGGTTTCAGTGCCCGCGTCGAATACGCTTGTTTCTGCTGTGCGCAATGGCGGGAAGTCCTACGGAATATTTGATGATGTCAATGAAGCCTGTGTCGCCGCGCAGGTCGCATTTGAACAACTGAGGGAGAAGGGAATTTCCGGTCGCGCTCGGGTGGTCGAGATTGTCAAAGAGATGGCGACTGGAAAGGCGGCCGAATGGGGAAAATTGGAATTCGAAGAGACAGGGATCGGTCGGCTTGAACACAAAATTGAGAAGCTTCAGATAGTAAGGCTTGTTCCGGGAGTTGAATGGCTGAGGCCCTATGGGCTCAGCGGAGATCACGGGATCACACTTGAAGAACGTGCTCCCTTTGGAGTGGTGGGTGCGATTCTGCCTGTGACGCATTCGGTGCCGACGCTGAGCGGAAATATCATAAATATTGTCGCCGCGGGCAATTCGGTGGTGTTCAATCCGCATCCGGGCGGTGCGCGTTCTGCCGCGCACGCAATTCGCGCCTACAATGAGGCCATTCTTGCTGCAATTGGAATCGAGAACCTGGTGTGTACGGTTCGAAAACCGACTCTTGAATCGTTCGATGCGCTGACGAAGAATGAAACTGTTCGGCTGCTTTGCGTCACGGGGGGACCGGGCGTCGTCAGCGCAGCGATGAAGTCGGGCAAACGGGCAATCTGCGCGGGCCCCGGCAATCCTCCGGCGGTCGTCGATGGAACAGGTTGCCCGAGAAAAGCTGCGCGCGACATCATTCAAGGCGCCGCCTATGACAATAATCTGCTCTGCATCGGCGAGAAGCAGGTGTTTGTTCTGGAAGCGATTGCTGACAAGTTCATCGAAGCGCTCAAGGCGGGTGGAGCGGCACCTCTCAATGCTGCGGAACTTGCAAGGCTGACTTCGGCTGCATTTTCCGTGTCCAAGGATGCTGGTGGATGTTCCCATGCGGTTCTCAACCGGAAACTCGTGGGAGCGGATGCCACTGTGCTTGCGCAGCACGCGGGAGCTAGGGTTGCGATCGGAACACCACTCCTGTTTGCGGAGACCAGCCCGGAACATCACTTTGTGGTGGAAGAGCAGATGATGCCGATGCTGCCGGTGATCCGGGTAAAGAATTTCGAACAGGCCATCGAATTCGCAAAGAAGTCCGAGCATGGCTACAAGCATTCGGCTATGATTCATTCTCTCAACGTTGACCACATGACCGCGATGGCCCGCGCGCTGGATACGACGCTTCTTGTCAAGAACGGTCCATGTGTTGCAGGACTGGGTCTTGGGGGAGAAGGATACCTCAGCTATTCGATCGCCACTACTACGGGTGAAGGAATCACGAACCCCGGCACATTTACCCGCACCCGCCGCTGTGTCATGGTGGATAACCTTCGAATCTATTGATCCATGATAGTGGCGCGCATAGACGGGATGATAGTCTCGACCGTTTGTCACCCGAGCATGGTCGGATGCCGTTCGGCAATCTGTCAGCCGATAGACGAAAGCGGTCGGAATGAGGGGCAACCGATCCTTGCGATCGACCCTTTTAGTGCAGGTTTACACCAGCGAGTCCTGATCTCTACCGACGGGGTCAGTACACGTGCCCATGTGCGAGACCCCAAATCGCCGTTGCGCAACATCATTGTGGCGGTCCTCGACGATTCCGGAAAGGAGCCGACCTGATCATGCGCCTCGGCTATGTCATTGGCCGTATCACGCTTTCGCAGCAGGAAGCTACCTATTCAGGTTGCCGCCTATTGCTAGTGCAGCCCTTCGACCGTGGACAGTACGAAGGTGCTCCCGTGATTCCGCTCGCTCCAGGAAATAGCCTCGTCGTCTACGACAACCTCGGGGCTGGTTCAGGTAACGTCATTGGGTACATCGAGGGGCCGGAAGCCGGGATGCCTTTTCCACAACCGAGCCCCGTTGATGCTTTCAACGCCGCGATCGTGGACGATGCGTCCTATTCTCCTCCCTCTGCCTAACCCGCCATTGCCGTGTCCAAGTTGATTACTGCCAAAGACGCCGAGGAAATGATACGGAAAGGTGAGCAGCCATCCGTCGGCGCAGTCCTGACACCATCCGCCCGTGACCTGTTTGGCAGTCGGCTCAAACCAGCCGTGGGGACCTCCTGTCCCGGCGTCAGCAGGAATTCTACCGCGGCGGGTATTGCCCGAGGAGAATTCTCTTGGAAACCTGGTGGAGACCCGACAACTCGCGCTGGAATTGAGAAGTACTTCAATTCACCCGCCCTTGAAGTACTCAAGGAGCGGATTTGCGAGATGGGGCGACGACTTTGGCAGCGTGAATACACGGACGGCAATGGGGGCAATATCACAGTCAGGGTGGGCGACAATCTTGCGCTGTGCACGCCCACGTTGATTTCCAAAGGATTCATGCAGCCGTCAGACATATGCCTTGTCGACCTGGACGGCAACCAGTTGGCGGGGACGCGCGAACGCACCAGCGAAGCCAATACGCATTTTGGCATCATGAAAAGGCAGTCGGCTGCCAAGGCATGTGTGCATGCGCATCCGCCCCACGCGACCGCTTTTTCGATCGCCAATGTCGACATTCCTTCGTGCCTGATCCCGGAGGCCGATGTTTTTCTTGGCAAGATCGGTCTCGCCAAATACCAGACCCCTGGGACCGCTGCGAATGCGGATGAGGTGGGGGAGGTCGGTAAGTCCCACCAGGCTGTTTTGATGCAGAATCATGGCGTGATTGTTTGGGGTGCGGATGTCGAGGAAGCCTACTGGAGAGTGGAGAATATCGACTCCTATTGCCGTGTCATTTGGATTGCGGCCGGTTTGGGCGGCGGCCTGCACCGTTTCACCGGCAGCCAGGCCAGTGAGCTCATCAAGATTCGCCAGAAGCTGGGCATGCCTGATGCCCGTGCGGATCTCAAGGAGTGTGAGCTCTGCGACAGCGCGGAGTTTCGTCCCGGCGTACTCGTTCCAGGTTCCAGATCTCCCGCGGGAACTGAGAACGCGGATCCCGCTCCAGATCCTGAGGCTGAACTCCTGGTGCAACAGATCACTGATCAGATCGTAAAAAGTCTTTCGAACAACGGCGCGCCACCCGTCGACGGGCGCAATCCGCCCCAATGAAAGTCACGATTGTCGGTGGTGGCGGACGGGTTGGATCCAATGCTGCCTTTGCTCTCCAGTGTGGAGGTGTTGTTTCCGAGATCCAGATCATGGATGCCAATTTCGAGATGGCCGAGGGTGAGGCTCTCGATCTCCTCCATGGGACAGCGGTGGCGTCGGATCAGAGGATTTATGCCGGTGACTACTCGCGCGCCAAGGACAGTGATATTTTCGTAATCACCGCGGGGTTACGTCGCAAGCCGGATGAATCGAGGCTCGATCTAGTCAATCGCAATGCAGCACTGTTTTCAGGGATCTTGGACAATATGAAACTGGCGGGCATGAGGAAGGATGTCCTCGTGTTCGTCGTCTCCAATCCTGTCGATATTCTCACTCAATTTGCCGTCAAGTCGCTGGGGCTGCCGTGGTCGCAGGTTTTTGGCCTCGGCACCATGCTCGATACCACTCGCTTTCGATCGTTGATCGCACGGGAACTGAAGCTCGCGCCTACGCAGGTGAAAGCGTTGATCCTGGGTGAACATGGGGATTCCATGTTTCCGGTCTGGTCCTCCAGCACCTATGGCGGATTGCCTCTGGCAAAAATATCAGGCTGCACTCCAGCGTTTCAGTCGCAGGTTTTCGAACAAACCAAGGGTAGCGGTGCCGAGGTCATCCGACGCAAAGGCGGCGCGGGTTGGGCGGTTGGACTCACCATCATGGAAGTCATTCATGCGATTGCATTGGACAAGCGGCAGGTTCTTCCGGTTTCAACCTGCCAGCAAGGAGCCTATGGGCTGAAAAACGTTGCCCTAAGCGTGCCGACAATTGTCGGGAGGAGCGGCGCGGTGGCACACGTGGAAGTTGAACTCTGGCCCAAGGAACAACAGGCCTTGCTTGCATCGGCATCCGCCCTCAGGGCGACCTATGCGAGTGTGAAGGCCTGAGTTTCCGAAAATTACGGATGTCATTTTTTGCTGCGCACGCCGGTGAGGTAGGCGGAAAAAAGCCGGGCGGATTGCCCCGCTCGCCTTCCGGTCAGGCACTGGCAAGTATTGACCGGAGGAAAATTTGAGCCAACTCGACATTTTCATGCGCGTAGTCAATCCCTTGGAAACTACGGTCATACTTAACCAGCGGATGGCACAGCTCGTATGAAAAGTATCCCTTGTAACCGATTTCACCCAAGAGTCCGAGATAGTTTGCATAGTCCGGAAGTACATCGTCGAAGAGCTTTACAGGCTTCGCCTTTACACGGCCATCGGTGTCGCGGAAATATTCGCCTCCGAAATGGGAATAGACCAGCAGATTTCCGACCGTACGGACGGCGTTCGCCACATAGGCTTTGTCGGTGCCCTTTTCCATGATGGGCAGGTCCAGGCAAACTTTCAGCCACGGGGAATTGACGATCTTGACCATGTCATAGACATCCTTCCAACAGCGGATCAATGGCCCGTGGTTCTGCAAGGCCATGACTACCCCGAACTCTTCGCCGAACTTTGCTGATTCAGCGATGCATTCCTGTGCGAATCTCCACCGGTCAAAGTATGTGCAGTAGGGATACTGGCGCTGAAATGAGTAGGCATCCAATCCATTCTTTGCGTCGGGCCTGACAAAATCATACGTGCCTACACCTTCGTGAATCGGTACTCCTGGCCATGCGGCGTGTATTCGGACGATCTTGGCTCCCAGGTCACTGGCGAGGCGTGCGGTTTCGCGGACCATGAGCAGCTGGCACTCGCGCTGCTCAGGAATCGGGCTCGTAAAATCATTGTTTGCGGCAACGCACGGCATTTCCAGACCCAGGTCTGCCGTGATCCTGCGCATTTCGCTACGCCGATGCTGACTGAGGTCCATCGGGTTTCCAACTGGCCGCTTGTTGTCGAGCTCAATTCCCTCGTACCCGTATTGTTTTGCCCGGCGGGCGATTTCCTCAAAGGACAGGGCATCTCCCTGGTAATAGGTGCCACCGTAGGAAATGGAGTAGAGTCCGACCTTGATCTGATTCAAGCGACCCGGTCTCGAAGTCTGAGACGGGGAGGTGGCGGGAGTCTTCGCCCCTGAAACCGCATTTGCAGTCAGAATGCCAGCTCCTGTGCCGGCGCTCGCCATTGCGATGAATTTTCGTCGATTCATGATTGTTGTATTTGATCTAAGGGTGGGGTTTTCTTTGTTCCCGCGGGTTGCTCGAACGGTTTGAGGTCGACCGGGGAGGCTTCAGAAGTGCTGCTCCATTTGTTGAAACGGGAGCCATCGCTCCATTATGGAAGGGAAGAGGAACAGGACAGAATGGCTGAGGTATCAATGGTATCAGGCTAACAGCTTCTCTCAAAACCAGCCATGAGTTCGGGCGAAAAAAGTTTGAGAAAATTGACGAACGCTCGTCAAGGTGGCTGGAATTCGCGAATGGCTATTGTGAAAGGCAGGGACGCCGTTTCCCCGCAGCGCAGCCGGTGAGGAGCACGATTCTGCAGTAAACGCCACCTCTTGGGCGCCCAAAAATCAGGGGCTGAATCTCACTCTTACTTCCTTCAAGGTGCCGTTGAATTGAAATGGCATTCGAAAGCGGTTGCTGACCGGCGAAATTCTTGCGCAGCCAAGGTTGAATGTTCCCAGAAATTCCACGAGCCCGCTAGGTGGCAAAGTCAGCGGTCCGGATTCGCCCGTCAGTTTCCCATCGACAAAGAGGCGTCCCTTGCCGCGGACTTTTCCTTGCGAGCTTGTGTTTTCATCGCGCTCGAATTCATAGGTGATCTCGACGTCGCCGGGCGGAAGCCGAATGCCGGAGCGCACGAGATCGTTTGCCGCGTTTGGACCCGAGGCATTGTTTTCATACACCAGGTATCCATCCTCAACGTATAGCGCAAATCCGCCCAATCGACTTCCGTTGCTGACAATGACACCCTTTGCATTGCTTGGTGGCACAACCAAATCGGCGATGATACGGTGGTTGCGATCGAACCTGGGGGCTGCCCATGAGGGCATTCGGAGCAAGTTCCCCGGATAACTGAACTCCATTCGTCCCTGAGTGAAGACACTGGGGTGGCGCGTGGGCGCCGGGCAAAGCGGATAGATGTTGTTCCTTGCGGCCTCAGTTTCGAACAGGGACTTCAATTCCTTCAACTTGGCTGGAAATTGCTTCGCAAGATCGTTTGACTGGCTGAAGTCTTTGTCGAGGTCGTACAGTTCCCACGTGTCCTCTTGGAAGCCCTGTTTCCGTTTGCTTGAGGAAACCCATGGCACCGAATGTCGCGCAGATGCCATCCAGCCGTCATGGTATATCGACCGATTCCCCAACTGTTCAAAAATCTGCAGGTGGCGTCTCGACGGAGTGTCGGCATTCTCGAAAGAGTAGACTAAGCTGATGCCATCGAGAGTGAGTTGCTCGACTCCGTCCACCGAGGGTGGTGCGGTAATCCCTCCCAATTCGTAAACAGTTGCTGCAACATCGGTGGCGTGCGAGAACTGACTGCGTACACCGCCGATGTTTTTGATGTGACCTGGCCACGACACGACCATCGGATTTCGAATTCCGCCTAGATGGGAAGCAACCAGTTTTCCCCAGCGAAACGGTGTGTTGGTGGCCCAACCCCATCCAGAACTAAAGGCATTCAAAACGTTCTCAGAGCCAAGTTGGTCGGCGTGAATCATTCGTACCTCGCGGGAACCGGGTAGATCTCGGCCCTCAATGCCATTTTCAATGTCACCACCGTTGTCGCCTGTGAGATAGAAGATGATCGTATTGTCGCTTCCGGGACCGCTTTGAACCGTCTGAATAAGCCGGCCGATCTCGTGGTCAGTATGAGCAAGGAATGCAGCCTCGACTTCCATTTGTCGCGCCAACAGGCGATGCTGCTCAGGTGTGAGCGAGTCCCATGCGGGGAGTTCTTCGGGACGGCTTGTTAACTGAGTATCTGCAGGAATGACCCCCGACAACTTTTGACGCGCAAATATTTCATTGCGCAAGTTGTCCCACCCTTGGTCAAACTGCCCGCGATATCGGTCGATCCATTCTTTGGGGACGTGATGAGGGAAATGGGTCGCCCCAGTGGCGAAATAGAGAAAGTATGGCTTTCCCGGCGCGAGCGCTTCATGTGCCCGTATCCATCGAATCGCCTGGTCGGCGATATCCGTTGTAAAATGATAGCCTTGTTCCGGCCTCATGGGGGGATCGATAGGCGCCGTATTCTCATAGAGTGGCGGCTCCCATTGGCTGTAGGCACCTCCCATGAATCCATAAAAATATTCGAAACCCAGATGAGTGGGCCAGCGATCGAAGGGGCCAATTGGGCTGATCTCGTGTTCGGGAGTGTTGTGCCATTTTCCGAAAGCGGAAGTGCTGTACCCGTTGCGCCTCAGAATTTCGGCCATCGATGCGGCGCTCTTTGGCCATTCACCCGTATAGCCCGGGTTGTTAGAACCCATTGCGGGAGTGACGCCGAATCCGATGCGATGGTCGTTGCGACCTGAAAGCAAGGCAGCGCGCGTTGCCGAGCAGATCGACGGAACATGAAACCGGTTGTATTTCAGACCTGACGCAGCCAACCGATCGAGACTAGGGGTCAAGGCAGGCCCGCCGAACGTGCTAGTGTTCGCATATCCTGCATCGTCGAGTAGGATCAGGACAACATTGGGCGCCGAAGAGATGGAGCGTGTGCCGGAAGAGGGCTGCGCGATGCCTGCTTCCGTCGTCAGTCCGAAGATCGTTGTAAACGTCGCAAGTCGAATCGCTGCAACCACCCAAGGTTGGGAATACGCTCTGAGATTGCCGTTGTGAGGTTTCAAGAGAGCGAGCATTGTGTTACTGAGGGGCGGGGTTATAATGCACTGTTGCCGCAAGCTCACCCAAGTAGCAGGTCATCTTTTCCTGGTTCTGCCAGCTTGGATGACGCAGTCCTCTGGGCGCGGTGACTGATTTCGGAGTCCATTGCGTTGCCGTGTTTGCCATCCCGAATGAGCGTGGAATTGAACCTGAGTCTACCATAGGAACGGGGAAGAAACCATGAGATATCCATCATTCATGCTTTGATAATTTTCGGTCTGAGGTGGCCCCCGATCGTTAGACAGCGGATCGGGTAGGTTTAGTTATGGGAGATAAAGGCGCTTTGGGTGCCTTGGCCGACTCCGAGGACAGGAGCGTAAAGCTTGCCGCAGGAGTCGGCCCGGTGTCGGACGGATTGATTGGGGCGTCATTGATTGATGGCAAGCGGAATGGGTTGGCGGTAGACTTCTATCGGTGTGCGCGGAGTGGCGTCACCGAAGGCGCTGTGCGGGCGCACTTCGTTGTAGTAGGGCAAGAAACGGGGTCAGGCCTTGGGGTTTGGGGTTCATTGAAGTTTCTTCTGCAAGGCCGCATCGGGCTGGCGCGTCCACGCGTTTACCTTGCGGCTGACTTCGTGCAGGTTGCCCATGCGCAGAGTCGTGGCCAGCCAGCGGTTGGTCACCGTGGTGCGCTCCTTCAGCGCCGCGGCGATCGCCAGCTTCCAGTCGGCTGATTTGCCGGTGCGGAGCAATTCCTCTGGTTTGCGGCGCAGTTTCCTGAGCAGGCGCGCCAGTTCCCCCTGCCAAACCGCTTCGCGGGCTTCCTGCATTTCGGCGGCCAGGCGCCGCCCCTTTCCGGTCAGCTCCCGGTTCTCCCGCACCAGCGCCTTGGCGAACTCGCCGCCGCCAATCACCCAGCCTCGGGACATTTCGTCAAAGCGCTGTTTTTTCCGCGTCGGTTCGTCCTCGGACAACCAAGCCAGATATTCGAGGTATTTGCGGCGGCCGTCCGGCGTATCCGGCAATCCGCCGGCCTGTTCCAAGGCCGGCCGGGGATCATACCAAGCCGGACGCCGCTTCGGCTCCGTCAACCAGCCGAGGCTGGTCCAGCGCCAGGCGGGCAGCTCCGCGCACTGACACAACCGCGCCCTGACGGGATTGAGATGAATGTAGTGGCACAAGGGCCCGAGGCGTTCGCCGGGGTCCACGACCAGGCTTTTGTAGCGGCCTTGGAACAGGTGCCCGTGTTCCTTGCGCAACCGGTTGAAGCGGACCGAAAAGGTGCCCTGCAGCCAGCGCATCCCGTCCACCAGGTTGGCGCGCGGCGTCGAGAGCGCCAGATGGTAGTGGTTGGACATGATGCACCAGGCATGCACCCGCCAGCCGGTCTTGCCGCAGGCCTCGTCCAGGCATTTCAGGAACGCCGCCTTCGCCTTCTCGGTGCGAAAGATGGCCGCCCGGTAATTGCCCCGGTTCAGGACGTGATAGACCCCGGCCTCTGATTCCATGCGCAGCGGTCGCGCCATGATCGGCACCTCATGCCTTCAGTTCTCGTCTGTCAACCCCAAACCCCAAGGCCTGACCCCGTCTGTTTGCCGCTCATCCCTTCAGTTCTCGTCTGTCAACACCAAACCCCAAGGCCTGACCCCGTCTGTTTGCCCCCATTGCAATCATTTGCATCGCGATCAGCTCTGCCGTGGGATGGCCGTGATGTTTATTGAGATCGCCTACATCGATTTGGATGCCCAGACCGGGTCTGTTGCCTGGC
Source organism: Verrucomicrobiota bacterium (assembly GCA_963205455.1). GTDB lineage: Bacteria > Verrucomicrobiota > Verrucomicrobiia > Opitutales > Opitutaceae > UBA6669. Next base: position 18,343 of record CAUJJL010000125.1, on the reverse strand, counting down.
CGGGCTTGGCTCCCTTTCTTATCTACCGAAAATCCTTCCCTGGCAATGTCGTTGCGCCAGGTGACGTCGGGTGCACCGATTCGCAGGTGAGGCAAGACGGTTTCCTCCGCATCTCCGCGTGCGACTCTCCGGCACGGCCTGAAGGCCAGACTCCGAACGTTTTTGTTCGGTCAGGATCCATCTTCGTAGCGTGAGCGAATCGCTTTTTCTATCTCGACGATCACGCAGGCGGCCAGGCCGACGCCGACCGCATAGATCCACGAGGCAAGATCGAGCGCTTCGGTGTGGAAGAGCCGTTGCATGAGGGGTGAATAGACAAAGGCGACCTGGGCCAGGATCATCGCGACGATGCCAGGAAGCACCCAGCGGTTGGCGGAGAGTTTCACGCTGAAGAGCGAGTGGACGAGGGAGCGGCAGTTGAAGAGGTAGAACACCTCCACCATCACGATAACGTTGACCACGGAGGTGCGGGCCGCCGCCAGGCTCTGGCCCCTCACCCGCTGTTCCCACAGGTAGGCGCTGAATGCGCCCACCAGCATGATCAGCGCGACCAGGCCGGTGCGCATGACCATTTTGCGATCGAGAATGGAGCGGCGCGGATCCCGGGGGCGGCGCTTCATCAGGTCGCGCTCGTTGGCCTCGAAGGCCAGCGTCATGCCGAGGAGAACGGACGAGGACAAGTTGATCCAGAGAAACTGCGACGGCAGGGCTGGGAGCGGCAGGTTCAGGATGATGGCGGCAATGATGATCATCGCCTCGCCGGCATTGGTGGGCAGCGTCCAAGCGAGAAACTTCGTCAGGTTGTCGAAGACACCGCGGCCCTCCTCCACCGCCGCCTCAATGGAGGCAAAGTTGTCATCGGTGAGCAGCATGTCCGCTGCGCCTTTGGCGACATCCGTGCCGGTGATCCCCATCGCGATGCCGATATCCGCCTGTTTCAGCGCGGGGGCATCGTTCACGCCGTCGCCTGTCATGGCAACGACATGGTGGCGCGACTGCAGTGCCCGGACCAGCTGGAGTTTTTGCTCCGGCGCGACCCTGGCGAAAACGGCGGTCGTCTCGGCGATTTCGGGAAGGGTGTCCGGCGGGACCTGCTCGAGATCGCGTCCGGTCACGGCCTTGAGCGGGGCTCCGTTCCGGGCGCGCAGGCCGAGCTGCTCGGCGATGCAGGTCGCGGTCAGGGCGTGGTCTCCAGTGATCATTTTCACCGCAATTCCGGCTTGCTGGCATTGCCCGATGGCGACGATTGCCTCGCTGCGCGGAGGATCGATCATTCCCTGCACACCGAGGAAGGTCAGGCCGGTTTTCACATGGGTGTGTTCGAGTTTGCCTTCGAGAGGGGTGCCGTCTCCGCGCGCAAAGGCTAGGACGCGCAGACCGGAAGAGGCCATCGTATTGACCGCAACCAGGATGCTGGCTGCGTCGAGCGTGCCGAGCGAGCCATCCGCGCAGACGGCCGTCGTACATGCGGCCAGCACCCGCTCGACCGAGCCCTTCATGTAGAGAAGTCGACCCTGCGGCGCTTCATGCAGCGTGACCATGTACTGATACTCTGATTCGAAGGGAATCACGTCCACGCGGGGGAAGTGGTCGAGTTCGGGCAGCAGGCCTGCTTTCTCGGCGGCGACGATCAAGGCGGCTTCCGTTGGATCCCCTTCCACTCTGCGGCGGTCTTCGATCTCGACCAGTCGGCTGTCGTTATTGAGGAGCCCGGCGAGAAGCAGTTCACGGAACGCGGGATGGCGGGCAGGAGCGAGGGGAGTATTTCTTTGTTGAAATTCACCCTTCGGGCTGTAGCCCGTGCCGGTGACGGCTGCCTGCTCTCCGCCAGCGAAAAGTTCGCGTACCGTCATTTGGTTTTCGGTGAGCGTTCCGGTTTTGTCTGAGCAGATCACCGTGGTGCTTCCCAGGGTTTCCACGGCAGGAAGCCTGCGAATGATGGCACGCCGCTTGGCCATGCGGCTCACGCCCAAGGCCAGAGTGATCGTGACGGCGGCAGGCAGACCCTCGGGAATGGCACCGGCAGCCAACGCCACCGCGGTCATGAACATGGTGCCGGGAGCCTGACCGCGGGTCAGGCCGATTACGAAGCTGACGGCAGCCACGCTGAGGATGGCCCACAGGACAATGCGGCTGAACCGGGCAATCTGCCGCGTGAGTGGCGTGGAGATGTCGGTCGCGCTTTCGATCAACTGGGCGATGCGCCCGGTTTCGGTCGAATCGCCGGTTGCCCACACGATCCCTTCTGCCTGGCCAAACGTGACCAAGGTGCCCGCGTAGGCGACATTCGAGCGCTCGGCGAGCGGTGTGTCTGGTTCCAGGGGGGCGGATTGCTTTTCGACCGGCACGGATTCACCCGTGAGCGCCGACTCATCGATCTGCAGAGAGCGTACCTGTGTGAAACGCAGATCCGCGGGAACCCGGTCTCCGGATTGGAGGAGGACGACATCCCCAGGGACCAGGTCGACGGCGTCGATACGCTGGACACGATTCTCCCTTCTTACCGTGCATTCGGTGATCACCATCTTGGCCAAGGCGGCGAGCGCCTTTTCGGCCTTTCCCTCTTGGATGTAGCCGACGATGGCGTTTGCAAATACGACGCCCAAGAGCACGCCGCAGTCGACCCACTCTCCCAGCATCGCAGTGATCCCCGCAGCGACCAGCATCACATACATGAGCGGCTGGGCAAACTGCAAAAGGAAGCGCCGAAACGGGCTCATGCCCGCCTTGACCGTCAGCTGATTTGCACCATACCGGACTTTGCGCGCGCGGGCCTCCGGGGTGGCAAGTCCCGTGGCGGGGTCCACCTGGAGCTCACGGGCGACCTCGGCAGCAGGTTGGGTGTAAGGAGCGGAGAGCGAGGGGGTTGGTCCGGGTGTCATGCGCGAAGCCCGAAAGAAAACATTCTCGATGCTTTTTCAATGCATAGGAGCGGCTTGACGTCGTCACTCCGTGTATTTTGGGCATGATCCAGGGACAAAGGTAACCCATGTCCGGATCATTCCATACTCGCTTCAATGCCCAACGTCGGATGATTTTGCCGGCACATAGGGGGCCTCAGGGATGCCTCTCCAACCGTAGAGCGTGAGGTCCGCAGTCTGGCTGCCCTTGCTGCCGGAATTCTCACAGATGTAGGTCAGTCCGCTTCCAACAGGCTGGAAACCTGTGTTGGCTTTCTGGTTCCATCCGCGAATGCCGGTCGCGGCGTCCCTCAGCCCGTCATCGGCAAGCGGGATCAAAAGTCCTTTTTCAGTTTCTGAACCCGATGAATCCTTTACGCCAATGAGGTCGCCGCGCACCGGTTGCACCCGGGCGTCGACGGCGAAAAGGAGATAATTCGGAAACGCGGGCTTGGTGCCCTTGTACACACCCATGAACCAGCGCTGCTGCGACTCATCATAAGCGAGGTTCTGAACGCCATAGGTGGTATTGCCTGTTCGCACAAAATACTTGCCGTGGACCTCGGCCGGGCCGCTTTGGTGTGGCGCGGATTCGATGAGGCGGCGTTCATAACGCGCCCAGTCGGAGATGTCGTATTGAAGAAGGACCTGATGATCGTTATCCGTCCGGCCGGTATTGGCATAGATGCCATAGGCGACGGTCAGCAGGCGTGGTCCGTCCGTGCGACCGAACTCGGGGCCGAAACTGACACCATCAATGCCCGAGCAGCCGTAACGATGATCCAGCGTCTTGGCGATGTCTCCGGCGAAAACGCCATCGCCGTTCATGTCAGCCGTGTAGTCCCGGGCGACCTCTGGCAGATAAACGGTCCGAAAGATGTCCGAGCTACCGGCGTTCACGCCCACCTGGTTCAGCCGACTCACATCGATCACCGCAATGTAGAAGGATCGATCCTTCTTGTATTCGAGCGAGCCATACACGCGACCGTCGACCGGATTGAAATCGAGGTCACCCAGATGTCCGGTCCAACCAACCAGCGTGCCGACGAGCCTGCCGCTGAAATCGTATTTGGCGAGAAGGGTTGTGAATGAATAGTAGATGAATCCCCCGCGAACATCCACAGCGATGCCCTGCACATGACTCGTGGGCCAGGTGCCGCCATTCTGTTTGAGAGGCATGCGTGCGCTTCCACGTTCGCTTGCGGAAGGTGAATAGGACGCAGCACAGCCGGCAAGCAGGAGGAGCGGAAGCAGGACCAGGGTTCTATTTTTCATATCTGGATGGGAACGGATTCCCGGAGGTGCCACAAGAGAATGGTCAGTTTCGAATTCTCCCTACTCACTCTTTCAATCAGGTCACGACGAAGCGTGACCCTCCCGTGGTATGAACGTGTTTCGATTCAACGTGGGCATTCGGAGCGGTCTCCTTCAGGAAGCCGCTCCGCAGGAACATCTCTCGGTCAGAACGAGCCCCTGATGCCGGCACTCCACAATGAGCCATAGACGTCGTAGAGATAGACGCGACCGGGAACGTTTGTATACTGAATTGACGGCTCGTTGAAGATATTGCGACCCGAGAGCATCAGATCGAAATGCTTCGTCAGCCTGAAGCCGGCGCTGACGTTCCACATCTCTCGTGCCGCGAGCCAACGAATGCCCGTATTGTTGGTCGTGGGCAGATCGTTGATGTTTCCGATGCGATACATCGTCGTCCATGTGCCATTGATCTGGACGTTGAATCGACCATAGCGGTAGCGCACGCCCCAGTTTGCCGCCCGATTGGGCACATTGACGCGCTCACGATCGGCAATGACGCGGGTCATCGAACCGTAGAGGCTAAGGCCCTTGAGCGCGCCCGGCAGGAAGGTCATCTGCTGACTGTACTCCGCCACAAGGCCCCTTGTCTTGAAGGTGCCCTCACCGTTGATCGTGCTGGTGAACGTATATCCTGGATAGTCGGCGGGATTGAAACCAGCCTCCTCGGGATTGATCGGGGTGGCTGGTTGCTGGAGGTCGTTCACCGCAAGCTCATAGTAGGACAGACCTACATTACCGGCAGGCTCAAGTGAGTACATAAGTCCGACATAATATTTGGTCGAGTGCTCAGGCCTCAGCTCGGGATTCGGTATGCTGACAACCTGGGTATTGTCATTGACCGTGACCACGCCACCGAGATTGCCATAGTCGGGGCGGAGAATGGAGTCGCTGAAGGCGGCCTGCGCGGTCAGGTTCTTCGTGATATCGTACTTTACGCCGCCGCTGAGGAACCAGTCGTCGTAGTTGCCGCTGCGGGTCTTCTGCTGACCGTCCTTGAACTTGTATCGGATGCCTTCGACGGTGTTCAGGGCATACCCTGCGGCAACAACGTCCTTGTCTGCCCGCACATCCGCCACAAGGGCCTCCGTCTTGGTCTTCTCGAAGCGAAGCCCAAGATCGAACCGAGCCCTTCCATATTGAGTCTGCCCTTCAATGTAGGCCGCGCTGATCTCCTCATTGATCTTCTTGTTGTTCTGGAACTGGCGCGTCAGGTTGCCAGTGGTATCAGGTCTGAACCAGTCCGGATGCTGCGTATAGATATCGTACAGCCCATAGTTGCTGTCTGCCCGGAAATTCTGCGCCGTTACATTTCCGCCCTTTCCATCGAGGCTCAGATCGAACTTATAGTTTTGTGTGGCAGGAATGATTGCCTCGGGAGCCGTCTGAGAGCCCGTGGGACCGAGATACGTGAACGCCCGGTAGGCACCTTCGGTCGTCTTCCATTCGTTGGAGCGCTGACCCAAGCCGGCCATAAGCGTGACAGGAGTTCCGCGGACATTGAGCTGCTTCTTGATGTCGAGGTTGCCTACAACCTGTTCGTTTGACGCATTGGACTCTGGATTGCGGACGTTGATGCCAATTGCATCGTCGCGATTCACACTTGCAGGGTCACCCCAGGGTCGGCCGGCGGTTTGCTTGAGCGTCCATGTCGGCGAATCCTCCGATGGGCGATCGGCCGTAAACCCGATCCGAGTGATCCAGGTGTCCGTGCGCTGAAAGAAACCCTTGCTGATGTCGCGGAACTTGAATTGCGACTTGGCATAGCTGGGGCGGAAGCTCACCTCCCACGTGTCACCCTTATACTCAAGTTTGGGAGCAAGCAGGATGGCGGGGGTCCCGGCATAACGATGGGAGTACTCAGTCCGGAAACGCGGGCTGCTGCCGCCGGTGACCGCCGCACCTGTCGTGAAATTCACGGGGTTGGCGACCAGGTGTGTGATCGAACTGGATCCCGGCTGGGTTGCAACCGGCGCATAGAGATAGGTGTACTGGTTGACGTACTCGACATCGTAGAACGAGTAGGTGCTGCGCCAGGAGAGCGTCAGTTCAGGCGTCAATCGGTAGTCCACGCTCAGGTTGGCGGCCTGACGCGTGGTTTCCTTTGGACCCGGGCGGAACATGATGTCATTCAACTGAGGATTGTCCGGCGTGACGGCAGGCTTCGTCGCAGTTGCGGCTGTATTATAGTTGTAGCGCATCTGAACGCGATCTTGCTGCACGAAATTGGCGTTGTAGCTCGTGTTGAATTCGACTCCAAGGCGGCCGTCGAGGAAGATGTCCGCGTAGCCGAACTGGCCGGACGGGAAGATCCGCTTGTGCTTTTTGTCGTCGGGAAAATATTCGCGCCGGAAATCGGCATCAGAGGTGCCGACGCCGTAAACCTGGAAAATGATGGAGCGGCTCTTTCGCTGGAAGGCATACTTGCTGCGCAGATTGATGGTGCCGGCGGGGGCGTCGGCGTCCATGCGGGCAGTCAGGGTGTTGTTGAACTCGATGGCCTCGATACCCGTGATGGACATCTGCTCGAAGGAGTTCTGACGGCCGGCGTTGTTGTTTGACGTGGCAGTGGCCATGCGCGCCCCGTCGGTGGTGAACGTGGCATACTTGGGGTCGAGACCGCCGATGCGCACCTGGGTGGCGTCCACTTCCGTGTAGTCCAGGGAAAGTCCAGGCATCGACTTCATGAATTCACCCACATCGCCCATGGTCAGTTCGCCGTAATTGTCGGCCGCAACGACGTTCTTGGCGTTAAGGGAAACACGGCGCTCCATGATGGCCTTTGCCTGGCCGCTCCGGGTATCTGCCACCTCAAATTTTTCGAGCGTGATGACATTGTCACCGGTTGCGCCGTACGAAAGCGCCTTCAGATTCAAGTCCAGGGCTGCCATCTGTCCGGCGACAATTGTCACCGTAGCTCGGGTCTCCTGAAGGCCCGTGTAGCTCGTCACGACGGTGGCCTCCCCTGCGGGCACGCCCGTAATGACAAAGGCCCCGCCATCCGTCGAATAGACCACCAGCGGGGTGCCTTCAATGCGGACCTCGGCGTTGCGGATGTACTCGTTTGTGGCAACGTTGAAGACCCGGCCCCGAACGCCTCCGGTCGCCGTAGTTTGTGCATGGAGTGCAGTCGAAAGTGAGAGCAGCACTGCGAAGAGTTGAAGGAAACTCCGCGAGAGGGACGCGGAGGAATGGGCTGTTGTCAGGGTGGTCATGGTGGCAGGCATGGTGGCAGGGTTCAGGGTTGGAAGAAAGGAACAGGTAAGGACTCAAAGGCACGACCTTGTCGCGCAGGAAAACACCGGACGTCGGCGTTTCCCGCGACTTGATCGAACGGGTTGGAAAATTCTCGAGGTTCACCAGGGTTTCGCTTGACTGAATATCTATTCAGCATTCTGATGCTATTTCAGCCACGCAGTATCCGACATGTCAAGCGAGCCTTTCAGATTTTCGTTTTTACCGAGGGTGATCTATTGATTGGCTCCCCGTCCTTCAACTTCACCTCCGATCCCTTTCACCATGTCGAGCACGTACTCCGATGACCGCCTACGCCTGGCAGCCCGCCTCTACTATATCGACGGACTGGGCCAGAACGAGGTCGCCAAATTCGTCAAGGTCTCCCAGGCAAAGGTCTCACGCCTTCTGGCCCTTGCTCGGGAGCGCGGAATCGTGCGCATCACGGTGGCTGACTACGATCCTCGGCATCCCGACCTCGAGGCCCGGATTCGCGCCCGTTTCCATCTGGATACCGTGGTTGTCATCAAGGCATTGGAGGGGCTCACTGCGGCGGACCTCAGGCGTGCGGTCGGACATTTCGCGTCAGCGACACTGGAGTCGCTCATCAAACCCGGCGACGTCGTCGCCATTGCAGGCGGGCGCACAATCTACGAGCTTGTCCATCACCTGCCGGAACCTCGAAACAAGGCCCTGACTGTTGTTCAAGCCATGGGCAGCGTGGACTCAACGGTCAGCGCCTTCGATGCGCAGGAGGTCGGGCGGGTCGTCGCCCACCGGCTGGGCGGAAGTTTCCTCGCGCTCAACGTCCCCGCCTACATCCCGGAAAGGCGCACACGCGACGCCCTTCTCAAGCTGCCCCAGGTTCGCGCCGTGCATGACCACCTGGACCGCGCACAGGTGGCCATTGTCGGCCTCGGCACCCTCGAAAACTCTGTCTTTGTGGAGCGCGGCGCACTCACGCCGTCAAACATCCGGGACCTTCGCGATGCGGGTGCCATCGGCGAAATGTGCGGGCGCTTCTTTGATGCCAATGGGAACGAGTGCGCGACCGTCTGGCGCGACCAGGTCATGAGCGCGGAGACCAGCCAGATCCGACAAATTCCGCTGACGATCGGCGTCGTTTCCGGCAGCGATCGCTCCGCGGCAATTGCAGCCGCCATTCGGGGCCAGTTGCTGAAGGGCCTGATCATCGATGAATCAGGCGCCCTCGCGCTTCTGTCCCTCGAACAGCCGCCCGTCGCTCCCAGAAAGTCGCGATCAAAAAAGAAGTAGTCGCAGACAGACAATCCATTCCGGAAACCCGAATCAATCCCATGACCGTTCAAGCGACACCGTCGCTTCCTTCTCATCCTCACATCCCACCGCCAAGACAATCCTTGTCCGAGGCGCTCGCTGCCGCTTCAGAAACCAAGGAGCTGCTTGTCTCTCCAGGTGCCAGCGCTGATGTCGTTGACGTTTTTCGCCGACAATTTCCTGGGCGCAAGGCCATCGTGATTTGCGATCCCACCACACATCGTGTCGCCGGGAAATCCGTCGATCAGAGACTCCGCTCAGCCGGGCTCGCAGAATCCGCAGCGTACATCTTCAACGATCCCGGCCTCTATGCCGAATTTCGCTTTGTAGAGCAACTCGAGCCCGTACTACGGCAGTCGCATGCCATTGCCGTAGCGGTCGGTTCGGGAACCATCAACGACCTTGTGAAGCTCGCTTCGCACCGTGTGGATCGCGCCTACCTGTGCGTGAGCACAGCAGCGTCGATGGACGGCTACACGGCATTCGGCGCCTCCATCACTCACCGCGGGGCCAAGCAGACCTTCAACTGCCCTGCACCCCGCGCCGTCATTGCCGATCTTGAGATCCTCCGACATGCGCCACCCGAAATGACGGCATCCGGATACGCCGACCTTCAGGCGAAAATCACGGCAGGCGCAGATTGGCTGATTGCGCACGCACTGGGCGTTGAGCCCATCGAGCAGCGCGCTTGGGCCATTGTACAGGGGGGGCTTCGGGACGCACTGGAAAATCCCGAAGGAGCGCGCCGCGGCGAAATCAAGGCAATCGGTGCGCTTGTGGAAGGGCTGATGCTCGGCGGCTTCGCCATGCAGTGGACAAAGTCGAGCCGCCCCGCCTCCGGTGCGGAACATCAGTTCAGTCACCTGTGGGACATGGAGCATCACACTCACCGAGGACAGGCTCCCTCCCACGGTTTCAAGGTTGGCCTCGCCACACTTGCCATCACCTCGCTCTACGAGGAAATGCTCAAGATTCCGTTCGAGCGATTGGATATCGATCGCTGTGTTTCGTCGTGGCCCGATCGGGCGACGCTGGAAAGCGACATCCGGCGCCGCTTCGCAGCCACTGACTTCCTTGATACGGCGCTTCAAGAGACCACGGCGAAGCATGTATCCTCTGACGAGTTGCGCGAACAGCTTGGAAGGCTTGTCCGCTGCTGGCCGGTCCTAAGCAAGCAGCTTCGTGCTCAACTCGTCCCGCTCTCGGAGTTGCGACGCCGCCTCAAAACGGTGGGCGCCCCGACCCAAGCGGCTGAACTCGGCCTCACAGCCGAACGGCTCCGTCAGACATTCCATCGTGCCTACTTTATTCGTCGCCGCTTCACGGTCCTTGATCTGGCCATTCGCACACAGTCCCTCGACCGCTGCCTTCACTCCCTGTTCGGGCCGGACGGAGCCTGGGCATCCTGAGCATGTCTGCACCTGAAATCACATCCTCCCCCGACGAGCAGGCGCGTTTCCGGTACTGGCAGCGTCGCACGCTCATCGCGAGCATGATTGGTTACGCGGCCTACTATTTCGTGCGCAAGAACCTGAGCCTCGCCATGCCCGCGATGCAGCAGGACCTCGGGATTACAAAATCCGACCTCGGCCTTTTCCTCACCCTTCACGGCCTGCTCTACGGTGTTTCAAAGTTTGCCAATGGTTTCCTCGGAGACCGCACCGATGCGCGCACATTCATGATCACCGGCCTGCTCCTGTCCGCAGCGGCCAATGTGCTGTTCGGCTTCAGTTCCGCGGTCCTGGTTCTCGGGCTTGTCTGGATGGCAAACGGCTGGGTCCAAGGCATGGGCTTTCCTCCCTGTGCCCGCCTCATGACCCACTGGTACCACCCGAACGAACTCGCCACCAAGATGTCGATCTGGAACACCTCGCATTCCATCGGAGGGGCGCTCGTGGTGATCTTCTGCGGATATGTGGTCGGTTACGGCTGGCGATGGGCCTTTTTCGCACCGGCAGCCATCGCAACGGCGGCGTGCGTGTTCCTGTGGTTCGCGCTTCGCGACACACCCAGATCCGTCGGTCTCCCTGAAATCCAGGTAAGCGATTCCGAAGGCAGGAAGTCGGGCGGCGAAGCCCCGGCAGACTTCAAGCGCTTTGTGCGACGCCAGGTGTTTGGGAACCCGTACATATGGATCGTCGCCATCGCCAATTTCTTCGTCTACACGTTCCGATACGGCGTACTCGACTGGGGGCCTACGCTCCTTACCGAATCGAAGGGCGTGTCACTCAGCCATGCCGGCTGGATGGTTGCCGCATTTGAAATCGCAGGTATCCTCGGAATGCTGGCCACGGGCTGGATAACGGATCACATATTTGGCGGCCGTGGTTCACGAACCTGCGTTTTCTGCATGGCCCTGGCAGGGACGTTCCTGTTTCTCTTCTGGAAAATTCCTTCCCCTTCTCCCCTGCTGGCAGCAGGCCTTTTGGGCGGTGCGGGATTTTTCATCTACGGACCGCAGGCGCTCGTCGGCATCATCGCCGCAAATCTCGCCACAAAACATGCCGCGGGCACCGCGGTCGGTTTCACCGGCCTTTTTGGCTACCTCAGCACCATCCTTTCAGGCCTCGGCTTGGGGTACGTTTCCCAGCACTTTGGCTGGAGCACAGCACTGGGCGCCCTCGTCGCCACAGCCGCCGTTGGCACATTTCTCTTTCTCCTTGCGTGGCCGGCACACGCCCATGGCTACGGCCGGACACAGTGATTCGCCATGGACAACTTCGCGAGAACGCGGACCTTTGCGCCTCCCATCGCCAGTGAAAAACTCCGCTCCATCCGCCACGTGGCACTGGACATGGACGGAACCATCTACAAGGGGGGAACACTGTTCCCATACACTGTCCCATTCCTCCAACGCCTTAGGACGCTCGGCATCGCATACACCTTCCTGACGAACAATCCGTCGAAGAGCGCGACCGACTACCTCGCCCATTTGCAGAAAATGGGGTTGTCGGCCCGGCGTGAGGAGCTTCACACCTCCACGCAGGCGACCATTGACTGCCTGCGTGCACGATTTCCCCACGCAAAACGGCTGTTTTTCCTCGGCACGCCGAGCATGATCGCCGAGTTCGAAGCCGCGGGATTCATGTCCACACGAGATTCGGCGGACGACGAACCCGATGCGATCGTCGCAGCATTCGATACGACCCTCACGTTCTCTCGACTCGGCCGCGCATGCTGGTGGGTGCGTCAGGGGAAACCCTATCTCGCGACAAACCCCGATTTTGTTTGCCCGACGGACCAGCCAACCATCCTTGTCGATTGCGGATCCATCTGCGCGGCCATCGAGAAAGCCGCGGGCCGACGGCCGGATATCACGCTCGGCAAACCGGATCCTGATATGCTCAGCGGCATACTGGCCAGGCACAACCTCAAGGCGCACGAAATTGCGATGGTCGGCGACCGTATCTACACCGACATCCTGATGGCGCAGCGTGCAGGCGCATTTGGAGTGCTGGTACTTTCCGGAGAGGCAACGGCTGAGGACGCCGCGCGTGCCAAGGTACCACCCGACCTCGTCGTTCCGTCACTGGAAGAACTGGGTGAACTGCTTGAGTCCGGTCATTTTTGAGGATGAATCCAATCACATCCAGATCCGAAAATCTGAAGCAGCTTGAGCATGGGGAGTTCGATGTCCTCGTGATCGGCGGGGGAATCGTCGGCAGCGGTGTCGCACGCGACGCCGCGTTGCGAGGCCTTCGCACCGCGCTCGTTGACCGACACGATTTTGCCTTTGGCACGAGTTCCCGTTCGAGCCGACTCCTCCATGGAGGCCTTCGTTATCTCGAACAGGGCCGCATCGGGCTCGTGCGCGAGGCGAGCCTCGAAAAGCGCGTCCTGCGCGACATCGCCCCTCACCTGGGTGATCCGCTTGGGTTTGTGTTTCCCGCCTACCGGCCTGTGGGGCGCCCGCTCTGGCAGCTTCGCATCGGCGTCAAACTCTATGACCTGCTGTGCAGCTTTCGCAATTTTGGCGCATCGCGCGGCTACTCCGCGACTGAAATTCGTCGGCTCATTCCGGGGTTGAATCCCGCTGGGCTGCGGGGTGCGGTCCGCTATTTTGATGCGCTCACAAATGATGCCCGTCTCGTTCTCGACACGCTTCGGTCGGCAAATGCAGCAGGTGCGCTCGTTTCCAATTATACGCGATTCGTCGCCACCCAGCGCAAAACAGATTTCTGGGTCGTGCGGCTCCGCGATGAACGCGACGGCCGCGAATTCGAGACGCGGGCGCGCACCATCGTCAACGCCACCGGGCCTTGGGCACAGGGACTTGCCCACAGCGGGGTCGCGTTGCGCCTGAGCAAGGGTATCCACATCGTCGTGGACCGCGCGCGTCTGCCCATCACCGACGCGGTGGTTATCACCGAGGGAAAGCGCATCCTTTTCGTCATTCCCTGGGGAGAGCGACTCATCATCGGCACCACCGACACCGACTACCGCGGGGATCCGGAATCAGTCCAAACCGATCCCGAAGATGTCGCGTACGTGCTCAAAGCGCTGAATTCGGCATTCCCCACCTTGCATCTCCGCGAGGATGAGATCATCAGCACCTGGGCAGGCCTTCGCCCCTTGATCGCCAATCCTGACGGTTCCCCTTCGGACATCTCACGCGCCCACCAGATCCTGAGCCCGGAACCTGCCTGGTGGGACGTTGCAGGAGGAAAGCTCACAACCTACCGGCTCATGGCCGAGCAGACGGTCGACAAGCTCCTTGAGTTTCTCAGACACCCGGCGGCCCCCTGCCGGACCGCGCGGGAGCCGATTCTTGCCGCCGCGGATACTCGTTTCAGCGGGATCCTTCCGGCGCCCTATTCTTCCGAATCTGTTTCCCATTTCGTGAATCAGGAGTGGGCTCTCACTCTTACCGATGTGATGGTTCGCAGGAGTGGCTGGCACTACTACCATGCGGACGCCGACCTTCGTGCGCGCCAGGTTGCGCAGTGGATGGCCGAGGTTGCAGGCTGGACTGCTGAGCGGACGGCCTGTGAACTTGCCGACTATCATCGTCTTGTCCGTAATCGGCCTCACAAGGCGGCGGCCCCTCAAAGTTGATTCATCTCTTTTCCATGCGACACCCTTCGTTCACCCCCCGGATTCTGACATCATTCCTCTTCCTCATCAGCTTCCTCTTTCTTGCTGGTTGCTCACCCGAGAAGAGCGCTGACTCAAGCCGCCCGCGCAAGCCGCTCCGCATCGGAATTTCATTCCAGGAGCTCAATAATCCGTATTTCGTCGCCATGCGAGAAGCGTTCGAGGATGCGGGCCATTCCCTGGGCGCGGACCTATTCGTGACCGACGCACGGCACGACGTCACCAAGCAGATCGCAGACGTCGAGGACCTGGTCCAGAAAGGAATCGACATCCTCCTGCTCAACCCAACCGACTCCGCCGGCATTGAGAGCGCGGTACGCACCGCGAAACAGAAAGGAGTGATCGTGATTGCACTCGATGCCCAGGCCAACGGTCCCATCGATTCCTTCGTCGGTTCACGCAATTACGACGCGGGTCTGCTCGCGGGCGAGGAGCTGGCACGGATCCTTGGAGGGAAAGGAGATGTGGCCATTCTCGACGGCATCGCGGTCGTCCCCATTCTCGAACGTGTGCGCGGCTTCAAGGACGCAATCGCGAAGCACCCCGGCATGAGCATCGTTGCAACCCAGAATGGCCGCCAGGAACGCAGTGCCGCGCTTGCCGCGACTGAAAACATACTTCAAGCGCACCCCGGACTGCGCGGCTTGTTCAGCGTAAATGACGGCGGCGCTGTCGGTGCTGCCGCTGCCATTGAGTCCGGCAAGCGTGATGTATCCCTGGTCAGTGTGGACGGCCTCGCCGAGGTCGTGAAAGCCATTCAGTCCGACAGTCCGTTCAAGGCGACGGTCGCCCAGTTTCCTCGCGATCAGGTGCGCATTGCACTCGGTCTCGCGCTCGCCGCGAAATGGGGCGCCACGCTGCCGCGCGAGGTTCCCATTGATGTCAGGTTGCTCACGCGTGACAACGCCAAGGGCTTCTCCTGGTGAATCTGATCCTCTCCCGGATTGCCGGCTGGCGATCCCGGTGCGGCTGGCCGCCCGAGGTCTTTGCGAGCATCGCGCTCGCAGGGCTTTGCATCGCGCTCTCGTTGACCACGGACCGCTTCCTCGACTGGGAGAACTTTCGCAACATCGGGCGACAGGTTTCAATCAACGCGATCCTCGCAACAGGGATGACATTTGTCATCATCATCGGTGGGATAGATCTGTCTGTCGGATCGGTCATGGCGCTATCAATGACGGTCTCCGCGGGCACCATGCTCTCAGGAGCGCCGGTGCCGGTGGCCGCAGGAGCTGCCCTTCTCGTTGGTGCGCTGTTCGGGGTTTTCAACGGCATGATGATCGCATTGGCACGACTACCCGCGATCATTGTCACTCTCGCAACCATGGAGATTCCCCGCGGACTTGCCCTGCTTTCCACCGGTGGCTATCCGCAGACCGGCCTGCCTGAAAGCTTCAGTTCGCTTGGTCGCGGCTCGATCGCGGGCATCCAGATTCCAACGCTCGTCATGCTGCTCGTTGTCGCGAGTGGGTTTATTCTGCTTCGCCACCACGTCGTTGGACGCTACTTTTATGCGATCGGTGGAAACGTCACCGCAGCCCGGTTTTCAGGGGTGCCGGTCGCGCGGTATCAGATACTTGCCTACACGCTGAGTGGGCTTACGGCGGCGATTGCAGGCCTGGTGCTGAGTTCGCGCCTGATGTCGGGCCAGCCCAACGCGGGCATCGGCTACGAACTCGACGCCATCGCTGCGGTTGTGCTCGGAGGGGCGTCCATAACGGGTGGCAGCGGATCTGTTGCCGGTACGCTGATTGGCGCACTGACGCTCGGCGTCCTGAACAACGGCCTCAACCTGATGGATGTCTCGCCCTATCTGCAAAAGGTGCTGAAAGGAGCGATATTGCTCGCGGCCATACCGCTCGGCATCAGCCGCCAGAACCGGACCTGAGGCCTTTTCGGCGCAGGTCGTCCCGACGTCAGACAAGGCCTTCGCTGCGCACCCATTGAATGGCGTATCGGACAAGATCGGCGCCCTTTTCCAGTCGCAGCTTCAACTTCAGGTGTTCGCGGTAGGAATCGATGGTCTTGACGCTCAAACTCAGCTTGGTCGCGATCTGCCGCGTGCTGTATCCATTTCCGATCAGATGAAAGACCTCCAGTTCCCGGTCGCTGAGCGTGTCGATCGTGAACACAACTTCGTCATGCCGACTCCTCACCAGGCGATGAAGCATCTTTTCCTTTATCTTCTCGCTTAGGTAGAGTTCACCCGACAACACACGACGGATCGCAACGACAACCCTTTCACTTGCCTCGCGCTTCATGATGTATCCCTTGGCGCCGGCGCGCAGGGCCCGTTCCGCGTAGAGTGATTCATCATGAATCGACATGACGAGGACCGGCAGATCGGGCAGCAGCGTCTTGAGGTTTTTCACCAGCTCAAGGCCGCTCCCGTTCTTGAGCGCGATCTCGATGATGACAAGGTCAGGTACTGACCTGGAAATGAGTTCGATGCCAAGGGCGGTGTTTCCCGCCTCTCCGCAAATGACCATGTCGGCCTCTCGATCGACCACCATCCTGACGCCCTGACGTGTGATCGGATGATCGTCCACGATGAATACACGACGCTTTCCCTCCGCAGGGTTTGCGGGTGTGAGCGAATTTGAAAGGGTCGGATAGACGAGCGAATTCATTTCAATGCAGCGCGCGGCAAATCCTGCCGACAATTCAGCCGCGCCACCCAAATCCTGACGACATGGAGCATGCGAGCAGAGCAACCAACGATTCTAGACCTTCCGGAGTTGGTGTTGAATCCTGACATTCTTTGCCCGGCGTGTTGTTCGGAGAATATCATATCGAGAAATATTGTCCATGAGGCCAAATCCTGCGCATCCCGCAGGTAGAAAAGTCGACACGCGTAGGGCAAAACACCTCATTGCTTCAAGATACGGAATCATCAACGCCCCACAGACCGCAGAGTTTCTGAGAGGTGCCTCAAATCACGGAAGATTGAGGGAATTTCCCCAAAGCAGGGAACTTTTGCCGAATCAAACTTACACTCGCGCATGGGTTCGTCATCTCACGCTTTGCCTTCACGGCCGTCACCGCTGCAGACAAACGTGCCGGATTCGTTTTCTAAAATGCGCGTTGCATCCGGGCCGGACCCTCTGAATCTACCAAGCAAAGCCACTCCTTTCCCTATGAAAATTCATAAAAGCTGCCTCGTCATTGCGTTGGGTTTGACCCTCTCCACCATCGGCCTCACCGGTTGCGCCGGAACCGCGACCCAGGAGAGCACGGGCGAGTATATCGACAACACCGCGATCACCGCGCGAATCAAAAAGGCATATGCCTCCGACGAACTCGTCCGGGCTCGGGATATCACCGTCGAGAGCTTCCGCGGTACGGTTCAGTTGAGTGGCTTTGTCAACTCGCTCGAACAGAAGGAGCGGGCTGAAGCGCTTGCGAAGGCGATTCCCGGCGTAAAAGAGGTCAAGAACAACATCATCGTCAAGCAGTAGGCACGGCACCTCCTCCCCTGCCCGGGCTCCTCTGCAGGCGCGGTGCTGGACATAGGCCACTGCGGCGCATCTCAATCGGATGCGGACATCCGATTTCTAGTCGGGAGCCTGATAGCCACGCGGTCCGCCATAGCGCAAGAAGCCGCGATAAACGACATAGCCGCTCACAAACGCGGCGAACGAAATGAGTGCGCCCGCAGCAAAAACGTAACGGTAATCGTGGTGCATGAGGTCGAGAAACCCTCCGAGCACCGGACCGAGCAGGATGGTGAACAGGGCTTGTGCCGCAACAGCTGCGGATGCGAACTGCGCATACTTGATCTTTGGAAAAAGCATCTGCCCAAGGGCGGCCGCACCCGTAAAATAGCAGCCGGAAAGCACCCCGTGCAGGAGGAAAAAGATGCCGAATGCCTGGGGGCCATGAACACCGGCAAAAGCAAACAACATCACCACCGTGTAAATCCCAAGTGCAGCAAGGCCAACACGGGTCGCATGGAAACGATCCGCCAGCCAACCAAGCGGCATCGCCAGCATGATCGAGAACGCATAGGTGACGGCGAGGTACTTGCCATACGCGTCCATTGACAGATTGAAGGATTTCGCCGCAAACACGCTGTACATGTTCACCGGAAGGAAGGCGACCATCGCGAGGCCCATCGATGCGATCGCCCAGACATAGTACGGTCGGGTGAAGCACTCGCGACAATAGGAGCGGACGGCCACGCCAAAGCCCCGTCTCTCACCAGGTACCGGCTGCGGAGGCGGCGGATAATCCCCTTCCTTCACGAACAGACACATCAGCGTGAAACCCAATCCATAAACCGCCCCCAGCACTGTAAAGATGATCGTGAAGTGCCCCTCCACCTTGCCCATCAGAAAGTAGTTGAAGAAGATCCCGGTCAGCAGGCTGACCACCCGAAACATGCCGAAAAAGCGACCTATGATCTGTCGCGGCACGACATCGTTGATAAGGGCCCCAAAAACAACATTGGCGGCAAGCGTGGCGAACTCGAAGACAGTCCAGCACAACCCCATCACCATCAGGAT
>CAUJJL010000124.1 GCA_963205455.1 Verrucomicrobiota bacterium | reverse complement strand
TTACGGTTGATGGCTATCGCGGATCCCGAATAGGAGCGCCCAGCCACCATCCCCGACATGCGGAGGTAGTTCATGTGGTATTTGTTGTTTTTTTAGTCAAACAAGCCGGGCGACCTGAAGGATAGCCCGGGCATTATTTAGGCCAAAGTGTGAACAAATCATGATGAACTGTGCAATAAATAAGTCGAATGGCAGGAATTCAGGGACGAACGCCTCCTAATGAGGCGTCGTAAACGCGCACGCCAACTTACGCCGCGACTAACTGTCGGGCACACAACCTGAATTCAAATCGAATGCATCGATCCCTCTGACCCTGCTACCTCGTCCAATTCACATTTCCAACATCTGCTATCGGGACACAGGCGTCAAAGCCCCCTGGCACCGGGTTGTAGTGAAGCACATTCTTCCCGACTTCTTCAGAGGTGAAATACCCAAGGATCGTCAATTCGCGTATCTGCCGGAAAAATCGGCCCATCCTTCCCTGAGGTTCATCGGCGATGGCCCGCAGAAGAGAATCCTGTTCCGCTGCGCCGAGCTTGGAAAACGAGCGACCCTGTAAGCTCGCGGAGCGCTTTTCCACCTCAACCAAGCCATCCAGGATCAGGTCGTGCTCTTCCTTCGTAAGATAGCCTACGCACATCACGTTGATGAATGCTGGGACACCTACATCGATCGCACCGGGTGTATCGGTACGAGGAATGATTCTTTCCACCAACGCAGAGGCCGTTTCCAGCTCACTCGGTGAAAGGCCGACCGAGTTCGCTGGGCCGGGATACCCTTCCTGCGCACGCACCACACGCGCCACCAGTGACGGCGAAAACGCAACACCGAGCAGCAATGCGGCGCGGCGAATGGCATCGCGGCGCGTCAGCTCCGCGACAGATCCAGAATGGACAGAGGCATCGGTTTTCATCGGCAGCTCAGCTCAGAGGTTGTGTTTCTTGAGTTCACTCACGGCATGATCACAGGCGCGGGCGGTAAGCGCCATGTAGGTCAATGATGGGTTGACGCAGGCCGCAGACGTCATGCAGGCGCCATCCGTAACGAAAACATTGGGCACCGCATGCACCTGATTCCACTTGTTTAGGACGGATGTCTTGGGATCCCTACCCATACGGGCAGTCCCCATTTCATGAATGCAGAGTCCTGGTGCCAAAGGATCGTCAAAAGAAGTGACATTCTTCAGGCCCGCAGCCTCAAGCATCTCCATTGCCGAAACCTTCATGTCCTTACGCATCGCATATTCATTTTCCTTCCACTCACAGTCAAATGTCACCGTAGGCTGTCCCCACTTGTCGCGAACCTTGTCATTGAGGTACAGGCGGTTGGAATGATACGGCAGACATTCGCCCCAGGATCCCATGCCGAAGCGCCAGGGTCCGGGAGCGATGAGGTCGACTTTCATCTGAGACCCAAAATAGTTGAGCTCCCGGATTCCCCGAGACCAGTCGGTTCGACTGGCGCGGCCCTGGTAACCGAAGCCACGGACATAGTCCTTGCGTTGGGATTTCCGATCCAGGTTGCGGAAACGGGGTACATAGACCCCATTGGGTCGCTGCCCTTTATAAAACATGTCAGCAAATTCATCCGACTCCCCGTTGGCCCCCACCTTGAAGTGGTGATCCATGAGATTGTGACCGAGTTCGCCACTGTCATTGCCCAAGCCGTTTGGAAACCGATCAGATTTCGAATTCAGCAGGATGTAGGTCGATGCGACCGCAGATGCGCAGGAGAAAATCACCTTTGCATAAAATTCCATCACTTCATTCGTCTGGGCATCAATGATTCGTACGCCCCTCGCCCGCTTCTTCTCCTTGTCGTAAATGATTTCGCTGACGATTGAATACGGTCTAAGCGTAAGGTTCCCGGTTGCATAGGCCGCCGGCAAAGTCGCCGCATTGCTGCTGAAATAGGCCCCGTAGGGGCAACCCCGGATGCAGCGATCGCGGAACTGACAATTGGCACGTCCATTGTGGGGAACCGTCAGGTTCGCGCAGCGCCCAATGATCATGGCCCGGCCATTGAACGCCTTGGCTATGCGCTGCTTGACCTGGCGCTCCAGGCAGTTGAGTTCCATCGGTGGGAGGAACTGCCCATCCGGCAACTGGGGAAGTCCTTCCTTGCTGCCACTGATGCCCGCAAATCGTTCGGCGTAGTCGTACCAGGGGGCAATGTCGGCATATCGAATGGGCCAGTCGATGGACATCCCATCCACGGCATTGGCCTCAAAGTCGAGGTCGCTCCAGCGATAGGACTGACGCCCCCAAGTGAGAGACCGTCCACCAACCTGATACCCTCGCATCCAATCGAACCGCTTGTCCTCAGAATAAGGATTCTCGAGATCGTTGACGAACCAGTGGGCCGATCCCGGATGTGTGGTGTAACCCGTGCGGTTCTGTTTCAACTGCTTGGAGAGCTCCGCATTGGAAATCTTCGTGCGTCCGGGAAATTCCCAGGACTCCATCATCGCGGTCGGATAGTCGCCATGTTTGACGTCCTGCCCGCGCTCAAGGACAAGGGTCTTCAATCCTTTTTCGCTCAGTTCCTTGGCAGCCCAGCCGCCACTGATTCCAGAGCCGATTACAATCGCGTCGTAGGTATTTTGTTGGGTACCAGATCCTTGAATATTCATAGAGTCACAGGGCGCAGCGGGGGAACAAGAAGGAGCACACGCAGCTCAGAGCAAATCAGACGACAGTGCGCTCCCTTCTGAGTGAAAAGCATTCAACCAATATGACTAAGTTGAAGGTAGA
This sequence comes from Verrucomicrobiota bacterium, assembly GCA_963205455.1. GTDB lineage: Bacteria > Verrucomicrobiota > Verrucomicrobiia > Opitutales > Opitutaceae > UBA6669. Next base: position 31,222 of record CAUJJL010000124.1, on the reverse strand, counting down.
GTTTCACGCGATGGGCAAGGCAAAATCCACGCCGCCGGGAGTTGATGCGTGTACGAGATTGTTGAACTGCGGCGCAATTGACCTGATCCACTCGAGCAGGCGTCTGTATTCGTCACGTAATTGTTTGGCCCAACCGTCGCTGATACTTACTTGTTGTTCCTCCTGGCGTCCGGATTGGACAAGGCGGGCAGCGATGACCCAAAGCCAGCGGCGGCCGACAAACTTAGGCTGCGTGGAGATCGGAGGTTTCGCCAATGCCGAGAACTCCACGTCAACCTTCGATGCCAAAGACCGCGCGGGAATAGTTCTGAATGCTGAACGGTTGGAGGTCCTCGGCCTGCTCACCGAGGCCGATGAAGTATATCGGTAGCCTGAGTTCCCGCCAAATTCCAACGATCGCACCTCCGCGGCTGGTGCCGTCGAGTTTTGTAACCACAAGCCCCGACAATCCGAATGCCTTGTGAAATACCTTTGCCTGCTCGATCGAATTGCTTCCAAGCGATCCATCGACCACGAGCCAGCTGTGATGGGGCGCAGTGGAGTCATGACGTTGCAGTACGCGCCGGATCTTTGCGAGCTCCTCCATAAGGTTGCTCTTGGTGTGGAGGCGTCCCGCAGTATCGATGACCAGGTAGTCCCGATTGCGGGCGCGCGCGGCTTGCCATGCATCGAAAGCAACTGCAGCGGCATCTGCACCAGTGTGGCTTGCGACCAGTTCCAGATCCAGTCTTTGCGACCAGGTTTTCAGCTGCTCGACGGCGGCTGCACGAAAAGTATCACAAGCGGCAAGCGTAACCGTCCTACCCTCCTGCTTGAGTCTCCAGGAAAGTTTGGCAGAGGTGGTTGTTTTGCCCGATCCATTCACACCGATCATCACGATCGTTGTGGGTGGCGAGGAAGCCGGTGTAAGTGTACCCTCACTTCCAGCGAGCACACGTTCGAGGACAGTGGCTCCGATCCTGGCAGCGTCCTGACCGCGAAGATCCTTGTCCTTCTTGAAGGCGGCCTTGATCTCAAAGAGAATTTCTTCCGTGGTGGCCACGCCAAAATCCGCGGTATAGAGCGCTTCCTCCAGACTTTCCAAGGATGACGCGTCTATTCTGCGACCCGAGAACAGTCCGAGGGTCCTTTCGGAAATTGACGCAACCGTCTTGGAAAGGCCTTCCTTGAATTTCTTGAAAAGTCCGAGCATGACTGCGGAAATCGGTGGCTGTGATTTGGCGCTTGGAATGCGTCAGGATCCCGCCTTGCGTGCATCGCGGCCAAGTTGCCCCTTCATTCGATCGAGAATACCGTTGATGAAGCGTTTCGCATCGGCGTTGGAAAACTCCTTGGACAGATCGATGGCCTCATTGATTGACACGACCGGAGGAATATCCGTGCGAAACTTCATTTCGAATATCGCCAGGCGAAGAATCGTGAGATCGATCTTGGCAATGCGATCGAACTCCCAGTTGTGCGCCAGCGAGCGAATGTAGCCATCGATCTCCGGGAGATGCTGGATTGTGCCGTGAATCAGCTCCTCTCCGAATGCGTAGTGTTCTCGCGGCTTGTCCTTGCCCGCAAAGAAGACGCGCAAATCGTCGGCCAAGGCGAGAGGAGGGTTCATGCTCCAGGCAAAAAGGTATTGAAGCGCGGCAACGCGTCCGTCGCGTCTTTGGGCAAATTGGGCTTTACTCATCGAATGAATGAAAGAACGAAGCAGCCATCAATTGAACAGTCACCGCTGCAAACGGCGGCGCAATGCGGCCATTTCCAGCGCAGCATGGGCAAATTCCATACCGCGGTTAATCTTTCCAATGGTTCGCTCTTCAGCTTGCTGGAGGTTGTTGGCAACCACCACTCCATTGATCACGGGTTTGCGCGTGAGAACGGAGATCTGCTGAAGCGCGTGGGAAACACTTTCCCCCACAAGTTCGTGATGGTTGGTGTCGCCGCCGATGAGCACGCCAAGCGCAAGGACGCAATCCGTGCGTCGGCCAAGGGCGAGTTCGTGTGCGGCATAGGGTATCTCATGTGACCCTGGTACACGCTCAATTCGAATTCGCGCTGCCTTGATTCCCGCACGGATGAGTTCTGCATGCGCACGTTCCAACAGGGCATCTACGAGTCTGAGGTTGAAACGCGCGGCCACGATCCCGAAGGAGAAGCGGGATGCGTCAATGGAAGGCGCCTTTGCGGAATCGAGACTCATGGTGAGCCGCCCATTGGGCACGTTGGCTTCAAGAGGTGCAAACTAAACCGGATGCAATGGACTGGCTCTTCGCATGATCAATTCAAGATGCAGACTCACCATGCAAAACATGGCCCCATCTGCACCGCGACGCCGACCTACATGGTGATTTGTTCAACCAACTCGAGGCCGTAGCCATCAAGCCCGACAACTTTTCGTGGATTGTTTGTCATCAGGCGAATGTGTCGCAGCCCGAGCGCGGCCAGAATCTGCGCGCCGATTCCATAGTCACGAAAACTCATGGGCGGATGTGGCTCGTCCGGTTTGGCTGTCAGCCTCTTGACCAGAAGATCACCCGCGTTGGTGGGCTCCATGTATAGGATGACACCCTTTCCGGCTTTTGCGATTGCTTCAAGCGCCGCCTCGAGGGACCGGTGGCTGTGCATGCCCTTGCAGAGGAAGACATCGCTCAGGACATTGGAACTGTGGACCCGGACCAAGGTTGGTTCCGGCCCTGGGGTTCCCATGACAAACGCAAGATGGTGCCGACCATCAAGGCGGCTGCGGAACACGTGGAGGTCAAAGTTGCCATAGGTGGACGGGAAAGGAGCGCTGGCCACCTTTTCAACCAATTGATCCCGTCGCGCACGATGTTCTATGAGTGCAGCGATAGAGATCATCTTGAGGTTGAAGCGATGCTTGAATTCGATCAGTTCAGGCAGGCGTTGGACTGTGCCGTCGTCGTTGACGAGCTCGCACAGAACTCCGCTCGGGTGAAGGCCTGCGAGGATCGAGAGGTCAACGGCAGCCTCGGTATGTCCTGCTCGCTCAAGCACTCCGCCGGATCGGGCCCGCAGGGGAAACACGTGTCCGGGCTGTACAAGCTGTTCGGGCCGTGAGTTTTCGCCGGCGAGGATCAGTATCGTCTGGGTTCGGTCGTAGGCGCTGATGCCTGTGGAAATGCCCTCGGCAGCGTCGACACTGACCGTGAAATCCGTGCGGTGTGATTCGCGGTTGCGGGCAACCATCGGTCCGAGCCCGAGACGCTTGAGCTGATGTTCAAGCATCGGAACACAAACAATGCCGCTGCAGTAGCGTATGAGCATATTGACGGTCTGCGGCGTCGCCTTCGACGCAGCCATGATCAGATCGCCTTCATTCTCACGGTCTTCGTCATCGGTAACGATCACGAGCTTACCCTGAGCAATGTCTTGCACGACGGATTCAACGCTATCGAAAGTCGATGACGTGGCGGTGAGGCTCATCACCACAGAATCGGAAACATGCAATACCGTGTCAACCTGCCGCGGTGTGATCCAGTGTGCCGCGTGTGAACCCGATTCTTGCCAGTTTCGGCCACGCCGATTTGATCACCAATTTCATGCGTTTTCGAATCAGCCACCGCACGCACTATCGTTACGCCGGGACGGCGACGGAGTCCTTCATGGAGGCGCGCTTGACGCCGGCCAATCACGCGGGGCAACGGCTGAATGCGAGGAGTTTTGTAACGCATCCAGCGTGCAACACCCACGCCTATACTGATTATTTTGGCAACCAGGTAGAAACCTTCTCAATCATCCAGCGGCATAGAGAGTTGATCCTGGAAAGTAACAGCGAAGTGGATACGTGCCGTCTTTCTATTCCGGACCACGCGCTGGGCATGAGCATTTCGGAAGCGGTTCAGATGTATCGAGGCGAAAAACTCAGGCTGTTCGAGTTTCTGATGCCATCGCCGGCAATCGTATTGTCATCGGAGATCCATGCGCTTGCTAACCGGTTGTTCAAGGCGAAGGATCCTCTGGGATCGGCACTGGTGGGGCTCAATTCCTGGATCAAGGAAACCTTTCGGTACGAGCCTGGCGTGACCCGCGTCGATTCGACGCCGCTGGATTTCTTGAAACTGAAGGCCGGTGTTTGCCAGGACTTCGCGCAATTGATGATTGCGGTACTCCGCTCGGCGGAAATTCCCGCGCGTTATGTGACGGGGTATATTGAAACGGAATCGGAAAGGAAGGCCTCCGAAGCCAACGGGTCACCCCGGCTCATCGGTGCGAGTGAGAGCCACGCATGGGTTGAGGCATACTTGCCCGGAGGCTACTGGTGGCCGCTTGATCCCACGAACAATTGCATCGTCGAGGAGCGGCATGTGAAGGTTGCGGTTGGTCGGGACTACCTTGACTGTTCGCCTACGAGAGGAGTTTTCAAAGGCACGCACACGGAAGATCTCCGTGTTGCCGTTGTCATGCGTCGCATGTGAGCGGGACGATGGCGCCTTGGATCAGCCTCTGAAATCGATCACATAGGAAGCGCCCACCGTATCATCTGCATTCATGAGCGTCAGGTAGACTTTGAAAACGTAGGGCGGCTTGACCGGCTTGTTGCCCTTGAGAGTTTTGCCATCGCCGGAAGGGTTGAGGACAAGGCGCTGCTCGCTGGTACGCAGCGTTGAGTTCCAGCGGGCGGTTGCGCGTGTAAAGGGCATGTCGATGGGCTGCTTCTTCGCGTCGTAGCACCCGAGACGGAAAGTACCGCCTGCGAGCGAGAGGCTGAGCCAACCGTCTCCATGGGGAACCACACTGCCTGGAAGCACCGTTTCCGACTCGGGCGGTTCGTGGCTCTTCTCATTCACCCTTGGTTTGGTGGACGGTGCGGACTGCGCCAGGATAGGAACAACCATCGTCATGGAGGCGGTCATCAAAAGGGTCTTTAACACGGGGGTACTCAACTTCATGATGGAATAGCTTACCCAGATATCGACATTGCTCAAGAGTCTCGCCGTCAAGAACGGGTAAAGCTGAAGGATTGGATTGAGGTGATAGCCTCAGGGTATTGTTTCCACAAGTTCAGCCTGGCTCCCTCAGGGCGATTTGACTGTTGGACTGCCGGAAATGGAAGAAGTTGTGCGATGATGCGGGGTCATCGCCCCGGCACCACATTCGGCCTTCAACGCCTTCCATCGTGCCAGCCGCTCGGCGATTTTTGCCTCCCAGGCAACGGGTTTGGGTGTGTAGATAGTGACGGGCCTTTCCAGGTAGTCCTGGCCCGAAATATTTTCGGGAAAGTCGTGCGAGTATCGATAACCTTTGCCATGCCCGGCACGCTTGCTCGCTTGACCTCCCTTGTCGCGCAATGCGAGAGGCACAGCCTGGACAGGCTCCGTCTTGAGAAGAGCATGGGCCTTGGCCAGGGCGAGCGTGGCCGAATTGCTCTTGGGTGCGCAGGCGATGTACAGCGTCGCATGGGCAAGCGTCAGTTCCGCCTCTGGAAGACCGACAAAATCGCAAGCGTGATGTGCCGCGACTGCCATTGGCAGGGCCTGTGGGTCGGCCAAGCCGACATCTTCGCTGGCGAGGATCACCAGCCGGCGCGCGATGAAGCGGGGGTCTTCGCCTCCTGCGAGCATCTTTGCGAGCCAGTACATCGATGCATCCGGATCGGAACCCCGGCAACTCTTGATGAATGCCGAAATGGTGTCGTAATGCTCATCTTCATCCGCGTCATATCGAATACGACGTTCCCGTGCAAAAACCTCGATATCCGCGGAGCCGAGAATAGATTTCTCGGCCAGCCCGAGGACGATCACTTCGAGGGCGTTGAGCGCGCGACGGAGATCGCCGTCACAAAGGACCGCAAGTTCGATGAGCAGCTTGTCGTCGGCCGTCACGCCCCGTTCGCCAAGGCCGCGTTCCTTGTCAGTCAACGCCAGGCGCAGCACCTGAGCAACTGCCTCCGTGGAGAGCGGTTCCAGGCGAAAAAGATGACTGCGCGATAGCAGCGGAGGATTGATGTAGAAGCCTGGGTTGTGCGTGGTGGCCCCGATCAGTCGGACCGATCCTTCCTCGACGTCGGGCAGCAGGAGATCCTGCTGCGACTTGTTGAATCGGTGCAATTCGTCGATGAAAAGCAGGGTCCCGGCCTCGGGTTGCCGCCTGGCCTGCGAAAGGATGTCGCGCAGCTCGGCGACGTTCGACATGACTGCGTTCACGCGAACAAATCGGCTGCCGGTTTCTCGCGCGATTGCCTCCGCAAAACTCGTCTTTCCGCAACCGGGCGGGCCATAAAAGATGAGTGAACCAAATCGGTTGGATGCGACCAGGCGCGGTAGAAGGCTTCCAGGCCGGGTGATGTGATCCTGGCCAGCGATTTCGGCGAGCGAGCGCGGACGCATTCTCGCGGCCAGCGGCTGGTGGGCAAGCCCCGGTGTGCCGGTTTGCTTTGAACCGGGTCGAGGCGCTGGTTCCGCTGTGAAAAAATCTGTCTGCGAGGGTTCGGGCATCGTGGAGTTCCCAGACATGAGAACTGAGCGCTGTTGCCTCGCAACTCAAACGAATCCGCCTGGGCTCTGAAAGGACTGGCATTCCTCGTTGGACAATTTGGGGGGCAAATTGGCTTAACAGTCGAACATCGCTGGCGATGGCGGGTAAAACAGATGCCTGAGGCCAATCGAAAGGCGAAAACCGGATCAGCAGATCAACTGTGAAACCTCATCGTGCGCATCAAGATTGACGCGGATGTGACGATGCAACCAATCCCCCTGGTCCAACGGACCCATTCGCTTCGCCCAACATGAAAATCATCCTTCTGACGCTTACTGTCGGGTTGATTTGGGTCAACTTGCTGGGTGCCGGATTGGTCGCATGGCGCATGCTTGGAAACTATGCGATCGGTCGTGTTGCGGGCGTGGTTTTCCCGTGTCTGACGCTGTTTTTTCTCGAGCACTTTGTTGCGATTGGGGCTTCTCCACCGATCTTGCCGGTGAGCACAGCACTTTCGTTGTGGTTGATTTGGCGTTACCGGGCTGTGGTATTTGAACACCGGAATGCAGAGGCGATGTTTGTGGTGGGGTTCCTCTATTGCCTCATGTGGCGATATTCTTTTCCGGACATCGACTTTGAATCAGAGCGCATGCCGAATCTGGCGTTCATTGACGGTTACATGAAGGGAGAGATACTGCCTGCGCCGGACCGCTGGCTCTGGCCCTATCGCGCGGACTTTTATTATTCGTTTCAGCACTATTGTGCGGCTTTGCTCGGTCGACTGATGGGCATCGGACCGGGAGAAAGTTACAACCTGGGATATTGTGTGCTGGTATCACTGATTGTCGGCGCGATATCGGCGACGGTTGTCCGCCTTTGCCCGTCGCGTATCACGCGCTGGATTCCTGTTGTGGCGCTGGTCCTGGGAGGCAGCGGTGCGGCCTTGTGTGTCCGGTTGCTCGTGAACGGCAGCGCGTTTTACAGCTCGAGCGTTCGATTCCTGGGCGTCGCAATGACGGACGGAAAGCTCAATGACCTTGGAAAATGGGTGGCAGCAGCGATGTCCACATCCGGTGTACAGCCGCGAGACCTTCCACTTGAACCGTTAAGTTTTGTCATAGCGCACGGAGATTTTCACCCACCTCTTGCAGGACATCTCCTGCTCGCGCTTGCCTGCCTGATCATCGCCGTTTTGGAAACGGACTCCGGAGCAATCGCCCGCAAGCCCCTGCACGCCGTGCTTGCCGCGACCGTCCCGGTCACCCTGATAGCAAATGCGTGGGTCTATCCACTTCAGGTCCTTCTTGTTGGCGGATGGTTTGTATATCGCGCAATCAGACGCGAGCGCAGCTGCCTGCTTCCGGGAGCACTCGGAGTGGTGGCCGCGGCGATCCTGGTGTATCCGCACCTTAGAAACTTCGCGTTGGGGACTTCGGCAAAATATGCAGCGATCCGACTTGTTGAATCCGTTGACCACACCCCGCTGCTCGGCTGGCTGATGATATTCTGGCCGGTGGCAGGCATTCTTGTTCTTTCCGTCTTGAACAGGGAACGGCGCGGATTTGCTGCGTACCTTCTGGTGACCTGGACGTTGATCCTCGCGGTCACCGAATTCCTGTACAACGATGATCTCTTTGGCGGGCCATGGAGCCGTTTTAACACGACACTCAAGTGGTGGCCCTGGGCATACGCAGGCATTGTCCTGACAATCGGGTCGCTCAATCTCAGTGCCCCTTCGCGGCTTTGCAGGTACGGGACGATGATCCTGCTCCTGCCAACCTGTGTGTTTGCTGTCGACCTTGGCAAGCGCTTTGTGAACACGGAGCGGCGTTCGATGGGCAATTTGGGCGGCGCGGGCTGGACGCAGAAGGATCCTGTCATTGCGGATCTGATTGCGATACTCGGTTCCCGGCCCGATGGCGTGACCGTAGAAAGTGGGCTCGAGATGACAAACACTCCTTCGCCGGCGATCACGCTTTTTGCCCGCAAGCAGAGTTTGCTCGGCTGGCCGTGGCATGAGACCACCTGGCGTGGTGACTATCCCGAAATTCGTGAACGGCTAACGGATATCAAAGCCTTCTATTCCGGCACGATGGAAGATCCACTTGCTTGGCTGTTGAAGAATCAGGTCCGATATGTCGTCTGGGTGGTGCGCGACAACGTGTCGGGCAATGCAAGATTCCGAGAAATCCGCGAGAGTATCCGATCACGCTACTCTTGGACGCGCGTCGGCGGAGATGACGTCAAGCTCTCAATTGGATTCTTTGAACACGTGCCAGAGTAGCGCGTTTGGCGCGTTGACGACCAGGTTCCGAGCGCTGAATGAAGCGGATGTTGTGAGCGCCTGGTAGCAGAATCCATGTGCGTATTTCGAACAGCGCGCTACGATAGACTTTGAGGACCAATCGAGGGATGCATGCCCTGATTTGCGGCTCGTGTGTACCGTAGCGACAGCCCTGTTCCGGGGTGAGAATCTGGCTCATGGGGCACGGGAAATCTTCATGATGGGGATGTGAGCGAAGCTCTTTCCATCCGCCAACGCGCACCCTTGCTCTGGCTCCTGATTCCCTGGATGCTCGGTCTTGTTGTCGGCCGGCTTCTTGCAGGGCCAATGAATCACGGCCTGGTCCTGGGAACTGGAATTTTGCTGGCACTGGTTTCCACACTGGCTGCCAGTCGATCGGTCCTCTGGGGGGCACTTCTTGCTGCGAGCGCAATGTGCACAGCTGCAAGCTGGAGCCAGATTGTCCGCAATCGCTTGCCGGAATGGGACGGTCGCGCACCACGGGAGGCCGTTTTGGAAGTCAAGGTCGAGCGCCTTTTTGCTGGGCAGCCGGATCCTCGGAAAGTGGGAGGGCTTGGGCGCATTACGGCGGCCCGTCCGCATCTTGCGTCGCTTGTGGGCCAGACCATTCAATTTTCGGGACGGATGCGTCCTGGGGTGCCGCGACCGGTGAGATCATCGGTGATCGAGATAGCCGGACAACTTGAGGTCGTGCCGCGGCTGGCTCCACCCGCGACATTTGATGGCTACCTTTCAGGCGCAGGTGTGAACTTCAAGCTGACGCGAGCACGGATTCTCAGGGAACGCAGCCCTGCGGTGAGTTATTGGAGATGGTGTGACCGGATGCAGCACACCATGTGTGAGCAGGCGGGCGTGGGCCTTGAGGCCCGGCCTGCGCTGGTGGGGGTGCTGCGTGCGGTGCTGCTGGGCAGCAGCGGCGAATTAAGTGCGGAGCAGGACAACTGGTTCACTCAAAGCGGAACCCTGCATCTTTTCTCTGTGAGCGGTCTGCACATTGGAGTGATCGCGATGGCGTTCTCCGGCGTGCTGTCGGCACTTCGTGTGTCGGCATGGGCGAGATTCATTGTGATCGTAGTCCTCCTCTGGCTCTATGTTGACATTACGGGACGAGCTCCGTCTGCCGTGCGCGCATTTCTCATGGTCGCATTGTTCCAATTCGCGAAAGTGACGAGATTGCCGCCGAACAACATGGCGATACTAACGTCCACGGCGATGCTGGTGCTGGTCGTCGATCCTTTGCAGTTGTTCAGTGCCAGCTTCCAGATGAGCTACGGCATCGTGCTGGCCCTGATCGCATTGGGGCTACCCCTGGCTCGCGCGTGGGAAAATCGCCACCCGATGTTTCACGATCGACCCTTGGCGCTGTGGACCTGGAGGCATCGCCTGTTCGACTCGATCCGCAGGGCACAGATCGGGGCGGTGGCATTGGGGCTGGCGACTCTGCCGGTCAGTTTGGTAACGGGTGTGCTGACCTTTGGTTTGGCAACACCGGGCGCGTTGTTTGCCAATCTCTTGAGCATTCCTCTCGCTTCGATCGGCTTGCTCGCTGGATTTTGTTCTCTTGTGGCAAGCGCCTGCGGTGAGAACTCGTTGGGCATCGTCTTCAACCATGCTGGCGCCCTAGCCTTGGCCGCCGTTGATCATGGTGCCGAAAGGTTTGTTCAATTACCCGGCATTTCGTTTGCTGCCAGCTTCCGGACCCCGTCAGTCGGCTATCTCGCACTCGTGAGCTTGATGGGATTGTTTCTTGCCGGCCTTCAGACTGGCTGGACCCGCCGCATGGGAGGATTCTGGCTTCCCTTCGTATTCACGGCGTTTGTCATGATCTTACTGGTGACATTTCCCAGCGGATAGGTCAGGTTCCCGTGTGCATGAAAAGCGCCTACGAACTAGCAATGGAACGCCTTGCCAAGACGGATCCCTCTGTGGGCCGCCCGCTCACTCAAGAGAAGAAGGTCAAGCTTGGCGAGATTGACGCAGTATACAAAGGCAAGATCGCGGAACGCGAAATCTTCTTGAAGAAGCAGATGGAAGAGGCGCTTTCTGCAGGCAAGTTTGACGATGCAGAGAAGGTTCGCGTGCAGATGGTGTCTGAAAGGTCCCGTCTTGAAGAGGAGCGCGAGGATGAGAAAGAACGCGTCCGCCGGTCGGACTGATTTCGCCCCTCAGCAAATTTGCGCGGGCTGGAAAGCTTTGCCAAACTGCCAGACGGTGTCGACAAGACTGCGTTGACCGTGACGAATTACGTGGCGTAGGATTGCCACTTTATGTCCACGCAGTCCGCCACTTCAGACAACCTCATGGAAGCCGTCGTTTCGCTCGCAAAGAGGCGCGGTTTTGTTTTTCAATCTTCAGAGATCTATGGAGGGCTGAACGGTTTCTTCGACTATGGGCCACTCGGCGTCGAATTGAAGAAAAACATTCGGGATGCCTGGTGGCGTGACATGGTGCAGCGGCGCGATGATGTCGTCGGCATCGAGACATCAATCATCATGCACCCAAAGGTCTGGCAGGCCTCGGGTCACGTTGAAGGGTTCACGGACCCTCTGGTTGACTGCAAGGTGTCCAAACAGCGATTTCGCGCAGACCAGCTCTTTTTCTCACCTGTAAATGTCGATGGGAAAATTGTCGGGTATGTGTCGGTGCTTGAGAGCGAGCGCACAACCGAGGACCTTCAGCAGGCGGCCGAGCAGTTCAAGCGCAAGCGGGGAATCCAGGGGGAACTTGCCGCCGTGCAGCCGCGCGACATGACGGAATGCAAGCCCGATGAGATCGCCCTCATCCCCTCACCTGCGACGGGTGAGCCGGGCAGTCTTACTCCGCCGCGTGCATTCAACATGATGTTCGAGACCTACGTCGGTGCGCTGCGTGACGCCTCGGCTGTGAGCTATCTGCGGCCGGAAACTGCCCAAGGCATGTTTGTGGATTTCAAGAATGTCGTCGATACGGGACGCGTGAAACTGCCGTTCGGAATTGCCCAGATCGGCAAGTCGTTCCGCAACGAAATCACTCCGCGCAATTTCATATTCCGTTCCCGTGAGTTCGAGCAGATGGAGATGGAGTACTTCATCCACGAGGATGCCGACTGGGCGAAGTGCCATGAGGAATGGATTGAGTGGTGCCGTCGCTGGCTCATCTCCATCGGGCTGCCGGAATCACACCTGTCGCTTTACACTCACCCGAAAGAGAAGCTGTCGTTCTACTCAAAGGGTACGGTCGACATCATGTTTCGGTATCCGTTCGGCGTCCAGGAACTGTGGGGAATCGCTGCGCGTGGGAACTACGATCTCAACCAGCATGCCCAGGCTTCCGGCAAGCCACAGGACATCTTTGACGAAGCCTCCAAGAAAAAATTCGTCCCGCATGTTATCGAGCCGGCCGTCGGTGTTGATCGTATTTTCCTCGCGGTGCTATGTGCGGCCTACGCTGAGGAGGAAGTGAAGGATGAAAAGGGCGCGGTTGAGAAACGCACGGTGTTGCGCCTCAGTCCGAGGATCGCGCCGGTCAAGGTTGCCGTGTTCCCGCTCCTGAAGAACAAGGAGGCACTGGTGGGTCGCGCCCGGGAGCTGCACAAGAAACTGCAACGCCGCTATGCAGCCTTTTACGACGATGCCGGCGCGATAGGCCGGCGCTATCGCCGTCAGGACGAGATTGGCACTCCCTGGTGCGTGACCATTGACTTCGACACGATTGAAAAGGACGGCACGTTTACCCTGCGCGAACGCGACTCAATGCAGCAGCGTCGCATTGATGAAGGTGAATTGATGCGCCTCCTCGACGAAAGCGTCTACTGACAATGCCCGGAAGCTTCGTGCGCGGTCGCGGATGCCGAGCAGACATCACCGGCAGTTTTTCACGATGAGTGGCGAATCCTCTGGCGTCGTCCTCAGGAAACGTCATCCCTGAACGGCAGCATGCTGCGCTGGAGCGGAAGAATTGTCGCAGGCTACTTCGCCGTTTGGGCGATGGTCCTGCTGTTCACATCCGCGTGCAATCGGCGGAAGAGCAAAGTGGGGCCCGAGCAGCCGATAGCCGTGGCGCAGGCGGTAACCCAGACCTCGGATAGTTGCAGAGCGTGTCACGCCGATGTGCACACAGGGTGGGCACCGACGGATCATGCGTTGGCCAACCGACTGGCGGCCGGTGCCCCGGGAATTGCCGAAGCATTGAGGTCGTTTCCAGATCAATCCGACAAGGTCGAAGTCGAGCGGTGCGAAATGATTCTTGGCCATCTTCCACTCTGGCAGCCTCTGTTGAAACGTGAGGGAGGGCGATACCAGCCTCACGAGATGGCCTACGATCCGAAGGCTGGGGAGTGGTTCAATGTGTTTGGCAACGAACAGCGCCGGCCGGGCGAATGGGGGCACTGGACAGGACGCGGGATGAATTGGAATTCCATGTGTGCGCACTGCCACATGACCGGATTTCAGAAGAAGTACGACAGCGTGGCCGATCAGTATCATTCGACCTGGGTGGAGCAGGGTGTGAGCTGCATTCAATGCCATGGAGCCATGCCGACAGGCCACGGTCATGGTGTTGCTCAGGCAAAGGCGTCCCATGCGTCGGAGTCCGCGGTCGAAACGGCCGCGCGGCGCACCCGTGAGATGCATACATGCGCACCCTGCCATGCAAGAAATGAGCCGCTCACTGCGGACTTCAGACCCGGCGAGAACTATTTTGATCACTACCGTGTGGAACTGCCAGTGAGGCAGGGAGTGTTCTATCCAGACGGCCAGCAGCGCGATGAGGTGTTCAACTGGACGTCCGTTCTGACGAGCCGTATGGGCCATGCCGGCGTCACGTGCATGGATTGCCACGATCCCCACACCAACAAGACCGTGCTTCCAGTGACAAACAACGCGCTGTGCATGCAATGCCATGCTGCGCCTGGACGCGTCATGTCCGGTGGAACCCGGGCGATTCCGATCGATCCCGTCGCGCACTCCCATCACGCCGAAGGCAGTTCCGGAAACCAGTGCATCAGTTGCCACATGCCGACCACGAATTACATGCAGCGTGCTGCGCGGCACGACCATGGCTGGCTCAAGCCGGATCCCCTGATGACCCAGGAACTCGGGATTCCGAATGCCTGCAGCAAGTGCCACAGCGACAAGCCGGTTTCATGGGCAATTGAGCGGACCGACCAGTGGTATGGCGATAAGATGGATTCCCTTCAAAGACGCCGGGCGCGTGCGGTGGATGCCGCGCAGAAGGGCGATGCCAAGGCGATGCCCGCGCTCCTGGCCTTGCTGAAGGAAGAGCAGGTTCCCGCATGGCGGGCCACCTACCTGGGGCTCCTCGCAGATTTCTCCACGCCGCTCCCGGAAGTGTTGGCAGCCGCCCAGGCAAGCCTAACTGCACCCGACCCACTCGAACGATCGGCCGCTGTTCGGCTGCTGTCCTCACACGACGCCATGCTGCCAAAACTGAGGCCGTTGCTCAAAGACCCCGTGCGCCTCGTTAGGCTGGATGCTGCATGGGCACTTTCACGCGAACTGGCCGAGGGATCACCGGAGCGTGCCGAACTCGATGCGATGCTGAAATTGACCATTGACCAGCCCGCAGGTCGTGCGCGATGGGCGCAGGATCTGTCGAATCGCGGCCATCTGGCTGAAGCCGAACACGAGTTGGCCGTTGCAGAGAAATGGGATCCGTTTTCCCCGGGACTCAAAGAGTCCCATGGATTCGTTCTGAATGCCATGGGGCGCAGTATCGAGGCCGCGGCACTTTTCTATCGGGCGGCTCAACTGGACCCTATGGCGAGTGAGCCTGCATTCCGCGCGGGACTTGCCTATGCTGAGGCAGGACGCATTGCGGAGGCTGAGACTTCGCTGCGACTGGCGCTTCAACGCAATCCAGGCCTGCATCGGGCATGGTACAATCTGGGCCTGCTTCTCGCAGGTGAAGAGCGACTTTCGGATGCGGTCGACGCGCTCAAGCGCGCCGAGGCGCTTTCGCCAACCGAAGCGGATTATCCGTTCGCGTTGGCCACTGTTATGCTTCGCCAACGTGACCGATCAGGTGCCGCGGCTGCCGCCAACCGGGTGCTTTCCATTGATCCTCGCCACGCGGGTGCGCTGCAGTTGCTCCAACAGGTTCGATAAGTCGTAACTGCTCTCGAACGCTTTTCTCTTTAGAGGCTGGGCTTCGGAATCCAATCTCACCTCATGCGCATCGGTTCGCATCACCTTTCATCGAATCTGTTTTTGTCGCCACTGGCGGGTTACACGAACCTGCCGATGCGCATGACATTGCGGTCCCTGGGTGGACTGGGATGGGCAACGACGGATCTCGTCAATGCTCGCTCCCTGCTGGAACGCAACCGGGTCGCGCTTCAGCTTGTCGCGACCGCGCCCGGCGACGAACCGCTGGCAATTCAGTTGTTCGGCTCGGTTCCGGAGGAGATGCGCGACGCGGCCGCAATGTGCGAGTCAATTGGCGCGCAATCGGTGGACATCAACATGGGGTGCCCAGTCAAGAAGGTCGTAAAGATCGGTGGTGGATCGGCGATGATGACTGAACTCGCGAGAACCGCAGACCTCGTGCGCGGAATGGTAAATGCGGTGAAGATTCCTGTGACCGCAAAAATGCGGCTGGGGTGGGATGAAGACAACCTGACTGCGCCGGACCTGGCGAGAGTGCTTGAGGATGTCGGTGTTGCGGCAATTTTTGTGCACGGCCGAACGCGGGCTCAGGGCTTTTCCGGCAGCGTGAGCCTTGCGGGAATACGCGCGGTCGTTGAAGCAGTGCGAAACATTCCTGTGATCGGCAATGGGGATGTCACGACACCGGAAGGTGCGCGTCAGATGCGTGATGAGACGGGATGTGCAGGCATCAGCATCGGGCGCGGCGCCTTCTATGATCCGTGGATCTTCAGGAGGACCTGCCACTATTTTCAGACGGGCGAGTTGCTGCCCGAACCGACATTTGCCGAGCGCATTCAGGTGATGCGGGAGCACTTTGAACGCAATTGCGCGTTCTTTGGCGAGGAGCAGGGAGCACGCCTGTTTCGCAAGGTCGCTCCATGGTACTCCAAGCGGTTTGGACCCGCGAAGGACTTCAACCGTCGGATCATCCGTATGGCGTCCCGCGCCGATTTCGAGGCTGCCATTGCGGAGTACATTGCGTGGAGAGCACCCTTTCGCGATGCGGACGGCAATTTGCTTCCTCGCTTTGCTCCGGGTCCGATGACACCCTCGTTCATGAAATCAGAAGCAGACACAGAGGCACCGGCCGTTGCTCGGGAAGCGATTCCTGTGCCCAAGGGACCTGTGGAAGTGTGGTAAATTTTCACATGCCTGACACCTTCGCCGTGCCGGTCTCTCATTTTTGGGAATTGATCCTGGGAACGTTTCTCGCGCTGTTTCCGATCATCAATCCCTTTGCGGCGACTCCTGTGTTCCTCGCCATCACCGATGGAGATTCAGACAAGCGTCGTGAGCAGCAGGCGCGCATGGGGTGCGTCTATATGATTCTGATCCTCGTGGCATCCCTTGTCGGGGGCACATTCATCATGAATTTTTTCGGCATCTCCATTCCCGGTCTGCGCATCGCCGGCGGGTTTCTTGTGGCCGGGATAGGCATGGGGATGGTGTCGCCTCCAAAACCGGGCGCACATGACGATCATGAGCGCAGGGCGGCGCAGGCAAAGGACGACATTTCCTTTTCTCCGCTTGCCATGCCGATGCTGAGCGGTCCGGGTTCGATCGCGGTGACCATCGGCTTTACGTCGCTTGCCAAACATCCCCTCGACTATGTCGCCATCATTCTGGGCATACTTGTCGTAGCGCTTGTGAGCTATCTTGTGCTGCGGTTATCCGTACACATTGTGCGCTTGATTGGCGTCAATGGCATGAGTGCCATGACAAAGATCATGGGGTTTCTGCTTCTTTGCATCGGCATTCAGTTCATGGTCAACGGCGTCATCGGCATAACGAGCGACTCGGAACTTCTTTCAGAGTTTCGAAATTCGCTTGGGAAGCCCCGGTGATTGCGCTGAAACGATAGAGGATTTGAGATCGGGTCGTCGGGACAGTATGCCCCGTTGTGACGCGCCGCCGTTGCCCGGTGGCGCACGCTGCGCGAAGTCGGGCTAGTATTTCTTCCGGATAGTTGCGCCCGATGTATCTCTCAAAATGATCTCGCGTGATCGCGGATCGATGCCGTCGAACGTTACGCCGAGCGAGGCATCAAGAAGAGCGCCAGCACGAACTATCCGTCCGTTTATCGACGCGCGTGCAGGGTTTCCCTGAAAGACGCCGTTGATTCGAATGGCGTCCGCGAAGGCGACAAAGGCGGTGGAAGTCTCCAGTGAACTGCTCATTGCCTGAGGTGTAGTCGGCCCAGTCGCATGCGAAACTTCCCGGATTGTTCTTGTGGGCGAGATTTCTCCGCTGCTCCCGGCGGATAGAATGTCGTTCATCTCGGCATCCTCGCGGCTGGTGACCTTGCGCGCCGCCTGAATGAGACGCCCTGCCTGAGATGCAGGAGCAGGCTGAAATTCGGAGATTGCTTTCGCAGCGGAGACTTTGGAAAGGCCCGGTGCATTTCCCGTTGCGGAACGGGGTGCCGCAGTCTCTGGCGCTATTGATCGGGCTGATCGGGGGCCGCGCAGATCCTGAAACGTCTTAAAGGCAAAGAATGCGGCGATACCAAGGCCGATGACTGCGAGTGCTGCAACGGCGGAGACACTCAGCTTGAATGCCTTTCTGTCCTGAGGCCGCACCTTTGGAGGCTCAGCAGGTTTTGCGGGCTTCTCCGAAAGATGAATGTGGATGGGTTTGGTGGAGGAGGGCTTGAAGATAGGCAACTTAGGCGCGGCAAAAGTCATCGGCTCCGATGCAAGGCCTCCGATCAAGGTATCTCCTGTTGCAAAAAGCGGTGGTGCGGGTGCGGGCATTGTGGCTTGGCCTGAAGGCAGGTTCGCCCCTTCGACGGATGCCTTGGCATCCTGCATGTCTGCGGCTGGCGGTAGAGGGGCCGGTAGCTGCATGCCTGCAAATGCCTGGTTAAGAGGATCCGCCGCGAGTGGATTCTGCTCTTGATCAGTTGGTACCGTAGGCTGAACCAGTTGTTGATCCGAAAGAAGTGGTCTGGATTCGACTTGGATTTGCGACTCGCGCGCTTCCGGTGCGGTTTCCGGGGATAGCCTGGGTTTGGAGCGGATTCGCAAGCCTCTGTCCTCTGAAGGATGAATCTCTGGTTTGGGCTCAGTGGAGACCGTCACGGCGACTGGCGCTGCACTATCTTTCTCCATGGAATCAGGCGCGGCAGTGGAGGTCACACCGCTCCGGGCTCGTGACTTAAGCTTCAGGGGAGGACTCTTTTCCTCGCTCATTATTGGTAGGGTGAGATGGAGCGATTGAAATCGAAACCTAAAAGAAGCGCTCGCGGTTGTCGGATGTGAGCTTTACATTCTTTTTCGTATGAATCGCGTTCTGCTGCTCTTGTTCATCGCCATACCTTCGACTTTCTTAACCCCCGGTTGCATTTTCTCGAAGAAACCGAAACCGAATCCCGATATTGCAGCGGAGGTCGAGGAAACCTTCAAACAACGTTGGATCGCGCGACGGATGGGTGAGCTGATTGCAGGCGGGCAGGTCACGGATGGACGCACGGCCCGGGAGCAGGCCGTGAAGGAGTTTGCGGAGAAGTACGAGTATACGACGGCTGCCAAAGGCTACGGAAAATAGACGCCAGCGATTGCGACGCGCTGTGGAGGTGCGGTCTTGGCCGAACGGTTCAATGGACTTTGTTTGACCCATTCCGCTCGGCTTCGGACTCTGCGTGGCTATGAAGTCTGGCTCATCTTCTCGGGAGGCGAGACGGGGATTGATTGCTGCGCTGGCCTGCTACGTCATCTGGGGCGTTGTCCCGATCTATTGGAAGCAGATGGCGCAGGTGGATCCGTTTGAGCTGGTAGCTCACCGGGTTGTTTGGTCGCTCTTCGTATTTGGGGCTCTGATGGCGTGGTCTGGTACGGCGTCTGAAGTTCTCGCGGCCTTTCGAGAGGGGCGGATCATTCGACTCAATCTGATCAGCGGCCTGCTCTTGGCGGTCAACTGGGTGATCTACATCTGGGCGGTGAATGCGGGCCATGTCATCGAATGCAGTCTTGGTTATTTTTTAGTGCCGCTTTTCAACGTCGCTTTGGGTCGGTTTCTGCTCAAGGAGGCACTTCGACCCCTTCAGGCACTGGCGATCGGAATTGCTGCTACTGGCGTGGGTGTGCTCGTGTTTAAAGTTGGGCATTTCCCTTGGATCGCGCTGGGCCTTGCCTTCACATTTGGATTCTACGGACTTCTGAGGAAGAAATCCGGCGTCAGTGCCATCGTGGGTCTGATGATCGAAACCTCCCTGATGACCCCGCTCGCCGCGGGCTGGCTCATTTGGCTCGCGTCCAAAGGTCGTGGTGCGCTCGGGCATGTCGATCTTGGGACGACTGCGTGGGTCTTGAGCACCGGAATTGTTACTGCGATTCCGCTACTGCTGTTTGCCTACGGGGCGAATCGCCTGCGCTTGACGACGTTGGGATTGCTGCAGTATGCGGCCCCGACCCTCCAATTCCTGATCGGGTGGATAGTCTATCGTGAGGCATTCTCGCGAGATCGGGCGAGTGCTTTTGTGCTGATCTGGATTGGTCTGGCAGCCTACTCCATGGATGCATGGTTTCAGCAGCGACGTCAGCGATCGCTGGTCGCGATGGCAGACGCCGCTGCGTAGGAGTGTGTACCGCTTCTGGCTTTGGTTGCGCAATCGGGTCAATTGCCCGATGCGGGGGGTGTGGGTGGATTGATGGCGAGGAGCTCAACCTCAAAAACCAGAGTTGCCCGTCTCGGAATCTTGGGCGGGTTTCCCCGCGTTCCATACCCCAATTCAAAAGGAACTATGAACAAACGGCGCTGGCCAATCTTGAGAAGCTGCATGCCTTCTTCCCATGCCTCGATGACCTGGCCTCGGCCGACGCGGAAGGTAAATGGGTGGGCGGGGTCGGTTGCCTGATCAAAGATTGTCCCATCAAGAAGCTTGCCAACATAAACGACTGATACGATGTCGCCTTTCTTGGGTGAAGGTCCGTCGGAATCCTGCAGGATCATCGTGCGCAGTCCGGTGGATGTTCGTTTGGCAGTCGGCCAGGTCTTTTCCACGATTTCCAGGTCCTCGGGTGGCAACTTTTCGCGTTGGGCAAAAACGGCTGCTGGTGCGAGGAGGAGGAATACGAGGAAAAACAGTCGGAGGGCGTGCATGGATCAGGAGTCAGGATCTTCTAGGATGGGAAACGGGTGAATGACAACCCTCGTTCGAAACTGCACTTCAAGGATCAACGGCTGCAGTTTTTACGGCGGGATGTGCGGCGATTCGTTTCATCGCCTTTCGCAACAACGATTTTCCGGGTTCCACTCGCGGCCACGGGGATGCGCCTGAAGGGTGCGGCAGCGGAATGCAATCCATGCGTTGACCAAAGGCGTTGAGGAAAAAAAGCTTTCCGACTGTTTCATCCAAGGAAAGTGCCGGGAGAAATTGGCCGATTGCCATTTTTCCAACGAGAAGAACGAGTCTTGGTTGGACCAGTGCAAATTCAGCTTCGAGCCAAGGACGGCAATTGGCAATTTCCTCTTCGCTGGGGGCACGGTCACCTCCGCCCGGCTTCTTGCCGGGAAAACAGCGACAAAGCGCTGAAAAGTAGATGCGGTCGCGAGTCTCGTCCTCGCTCCACCCCACATAATCTCCAAACCACTGGAAGAGGGTTCTACCTGCGGTCCACGCAAACGGCCGATGCAGCTTGGGTTCCCTCTCTCCAGGGGCCTGGCCGATAAGCATGATTCCATGATCGGCAGGCCTACCGACGACGGGCGGACCGATCATTCGGGGACAACGCCGACAGGCTTCGACCGCCTTCATATGCCTGGCGAGCGCGGAGTGAGTTGGACCGTATGGAAAAACACTCATCCCGAACAGGAAAGGTGAGGACGCAAAAAAGGCGAAGCGCTGGAGCACTTCGCCTTGCAGTCAAATCGAATGATACGATTGGGGCCGGGCGCGCCGACCAGTCGGTTAGTAGCGACGTTCGCGACGCTCGCCGAAGCCGCCGCGGTCGCGGCCACCGCCGCCACCGTAGCCACCACGGTCACGACCACCACCGCCACCGCCGAAGCTGCGACCGCCGTTTTCTTCCTTCGGGCGGGCTTCATTGACGGTGAGAGGACGGCCACCGAGATCGACGCCGTTGCTCTTTTCAGCAGCGAGCTTCGCTTCTTCGGGCGTGCCCATGGTCACAAAGGCGAAGCCGCGCGGGCGGCCCGTCATCTTGTCCATGGCGACATAAACGTCGGCGACGCTTCCGAATTGGCCGAAGTGCTGGCGGAGGTCGTCTTCAGTCGTCTTGAACGACATATTGCCGACGTACAGTTTGGAGTTGCTCATCTTGATGTTTCGTAGATCACCCCGTCCGCTGCCAGTCCGTTCCCGACCTTCGGGTTTCGAAATCATCCTCCAAGCGTACGCTCGGCTAACGACTCACCAGATACTGTCATCTAACGCTGTTCTCTAACGACAGGCTTCGAGACAAGTCGAATTCAGGGGTGGAATGCAAGCACCGTTTTGACGCTCACTTTTGTAACGCTTTGTCCGTTGGTTATCTACTGTGCCCGGGGCTTGATAAATCGTATCGGACGACTTGCGGCGCACCGACTTGTAATTTTCAATATCGCTTGCATGAACTCAACCCCACGATTCCTTCTGATTGCCCTTTGTGCAATTGTCATGACCTCCTCCGGCACCGCAGCACCACTTAATGTTGGGGACAATGCCCCCCGCATTTCGGCAACAACCGACGGGGGCAAGACCCTCAATCTCGGTGATGTCTACGCGAAAACGCGATATACGCTGGTCTATTTTTATCCGCGCGCGGATACACCCGGGTGCACTGCGCAGGGATGCTCACTGCGCGACGCCTATACCGAGCTCACGGAAAAGGGCGTCGCCGTGATCGGTGTCAGCAACGATACAATCGAGGCCCAGAAAGCCTTCAGGGAAAAGTATCATCTGCCGTTCACGCTGCTTGCGGACACGGACTTCGCGGTCATCCGCGCGTTTGGACAGCAGGGGATCAAGGCGGCAAAGCGCCAAGCGTACCTTGTGCGTGACGGAAAGGTTGTCTACGCGGATCACACGGGATCCACCACAAAGCAGGCCGCGGATATTCTCGCATTCATCTCGACTGACAAGAGTTGAAGTGTGCCGGACGCTGGCTGGTGGCGGGTGCGACGTCTGGCACGACTGATTTTGTTTCAGAGTTCGGAATCGTCGCCTTCGTGTAGCAACCGGGCATTGGGGTCGTGCCTTACTCTGCTTAGCCAGCTTGAAATGAGAGGATCAGAATGGATCACCTTAGGGGGCAGTGGCGCGGCGAGCAGGTCGATTGCGCGCAACGTTCCATCTACCGCAGTCACCAAATTCCTGCAGTGGAGGTCAGCGATGAGCCATGTGTTGTCGCCGAGGAAAAAAAGCCTGGGATGATCGCGATGTGCGCGAAGGAATCGTGACGGGATCGGTATGAGTGATTGTGGCTGCAGTGCGGATGTGTCGGCACCGTCCTGGAGCCGGGCACCACAGGCCTGCTTTGCAACAATGATTCCTTCTGGAGTGGCTGCGATGACTTCGGTCGGCATGCCCTGCAGGGCCATGATAAGAAGGAGCTTTTCGAACAGCGAGCGATAGCTTCCCAGGCAGGCTTCGGCAATCCAGGCGACTTCGTCACTACCGGAACTGAAACTGAAGCTTCCACCAATGCGCCCGTCCTCACGGGGCAGGTAGAATTTGTAAATGGATCCATCCTCCGACTGGAACGCAGTCGCTTCCACGCCGCTGCCGATGCGGCGCAGCCGAGGGCTGCCTTCGCCGAACGGATCATCTGAAGCGACTGGAAACCCGAACAGATCCAGCGGACAGAGTGGCAGAAAACTT
Organism: Verrucomicrobiota bacterium; assembly: GCA_963205455.1. Taxonomy (GTDB): domain Bacteria; phylum Verrucomicrobiota; class Verrucomicrobiia; order Opitutales; family Opitutaceae; genus UBA6669. The sequence goes on along the minus strand of CAUJJL010000124.1, from coordinate 8,523 downwards.
CGGAGGACACCAACAGCTTCATCCAGTTCGCGCCACACGCCTCCCGCGGAGGCAAGCAGGCTCAATTCATCGGCGGGGAAGAGGACGAGATCGTCGTCCGGATCCGTTCCGAAGCCAGCGCGCGCCGCTGCCGTGCTGAGGCGAGCGAGCGCTTCCAGTCGTCGCTTGTGATTGTCTTGAAGAGCTGCGTGTTCGGCTGGATCGAGGACGTGGGACCCATGGATCCGGGAGGGATGACCGGTGAAGGGGTCTTCTTGCATGCGTCGCTCATTTCATCCGCGAGAATTGCGATCCAGCCGGGCATGGCAAACAGAAGTTGCTCAAAGCAGCCCTCGAAATGACTGTGAAATGCCGTGCCGTCGCTGTGATCACTCGGCGGCGGTGTCTGGGCCCGTTTTTCGTGTGGTGGCACGTGAAACCAGCACCTTGTCGATGCGGTGTCTATCCATGTCGACCACTTCAATGCGCCACGTCTCGAACTGAAAATGATCGCCCGCTGATGGAACGCGTCCGAATTGCTTCATGAAGAATCCGGCCACGGTCTGGAAATCCGCACCTGCTTCGCCGGGCAGGCTCGATATCGTGAGCAATGACTTGAATTCGGAATGGGGAAGCGTGCCGTCGATCAGCCAGGAGCCATCCTCTCGTTTCCGCACTTGAGGCTGGATCCTGTGCCCGGGCTCCGGAAGGTCACCAACAATTGCGGTCAGGACATCGAGAAGGGTGATCAATCCTTCCACCACACCAAACTCGTCAAGAACGATGGCGACATGTTTGCCCGTCGATTTGAAGCGCTCAAGAAGGTGGATTGCCTTGAGGGTATTTGGGATGGTGAGCGCAGGCTCCACGACGTTTCGTAGACTGGATGGGAGACCAAAAGCGGAGTTGGCCCAGATAGCCTTTACGGTCACGATGCCGATGACGTGATCACGGGTGCTTTGGTAAACCGGAAACTGAGAGTGCCCGCTCGTAACGATTTTCCGCCAATTGAACTCATCAGAGTCATCGAGATTGAGAAAAACAATCTTGGGGCGCGGGGTCATCAGTTCGGTTACCGGGAGCTCATCAAGCTCCAGAACACCGGTGACCATCTCTTGTTCGGCCTGGTTGAAGGATCCTGCGCTCAGACCTTGTTCAATGAGTGCGCGCACCTCGGCATTGCTGACGCCCGAGGAATCCTGCGGAGGACGAAATCGCAGCAGCGACAGGATGCCTTCTGCAGCCAGTTCAAGTATCCGGAGAAAGGGTGCTGCCAGCCATGCAAGGGCACGCATGACTCCGGCCAGTAGTGAGGCAACCCGTTCAGGATAGGCCAGGCCGATTCGTTTGGGGACAAGTTCGCCAAATACGAGCATGAAGGAGGTAAGTGCGACGGTGACGACTATAAGTGCAACTGCGTGTGAATGGCGGGCAAGAGCAGGTAGATCGCTCCAAATGTACAGTAACCATTCATTCATGCGTCCCGCCAGCCTCACACCTCCCAAGACGCCTGCGATCATTCCACTGAGCGTCAGCCAGAATTGAACTAGCGAGAGAAAACGTCGGGGATGCTCGAGCAGCACCAGCGCGCGGGCGGCCCGGCGATCTCCCTTGGCGGCTCTCTCCTCCATCCGGGCTCTTTTTGAGGATACAACCGCTGTCTCCGTCATGGACAGCACTCCGTTGGCGGCAACGAGTAAAATTACGACAATAAGTTCGAACGGCAAGGCGGTCGGGTGTCGAAGCTACAGGATGAGGTTTATGGCGTGGGAAGGCGCCGGATCAACCCCATTGCCGCCCACCGTTTGATGCGAATTGCGGGCAGGACTGGCACTGTTTCCAGCGATGCGGGATGTGCCCCAATGGGCTAGAAGAGTCTCTGCGGATAAGCACCCGACGCCACCAGCGCGGCGAGCGCCGCTTGAACACGTGCCTTGTCCTCGCGGTGAGTCACACCGAACCATTCAGCCTTGGTGGGAAGCAGTTGCACGGTCGCCCTGCCTTCGGAGATCATGCTGGAAACCGCGGTGGGAAGATAGAACTCGGTTTTGGCATCGTTCCCGCTTGTCTGGAGAAATGCCCGGAACGCGAGGTCAAGTGGAGCAAAAAGCGCGGGCGTGAATCCCCAGCAGTTCATCGACACCTGTTCGTCTCCCCTCAGAGCACGACCTGGTCCGACGTCGGTGCGGGCGATAGCGGTGCGCTCCGTGATGGCGGTGAGAAATCCGTCAGTGCCGACCTGACAGAGCCCACGGGATACCGTCCCAGCCTCTGACAAGGTCGCGTCCAATCGGTATCCAACCATTGAATACGACTCCCTACCGTTCGACTCTCGTGTCGCAAGAAACTTTGCGAGTGCGTTGAAGGCGTCGGCCCCATAGAAGTCGTCCGCATTGATGACAGCGAAGTTTTCCTTCAGGGCGTGGCGGGCGCACCAGACCGCATGGCCGGTTCCCCATGGTTTTTCCCTCGATATGGGGGGCGTGAAGCCTGTCGGGAGGTCATCGATCGCCTGATAGACGGTATCGACAGTCATCTTGCCAGCATAGCGTCCACCGATTTTTTCGCGAAAGGCGGCTTCGAAATCGCGTCGAATGACGAAAACGACACGCTGAAAGCCTGAGCGCCAGGCATCGAAGACCGCGTAGTCGAGGAGCGTTTCCCCGGAAGGTCCGACTGCCTCAATTTGTTTGAGTCCGCCGTAGCGTGAGCCTAGGCCGGCAGCAAGGACGAGGAGGGCTGGAGGCATGCTCGGTGAAAATCCGATGGAACCAAAAAATGCAATGCCGCATTTGTGCCCCGCAGAAGGGGATTGTGCAGAATACTGCAGCGATTGAGCCGGAGGGCAAGAACGGCCTCTATTTCCCCGCCAGTGAGGCGATGAGTTCCCGTGTCCCTGATTCCATAGAGACGCGGGGCGAATAGCCGAGGTCGCGCCTCGCCGCGGCCATCGAAAACCAATGATCTCGAGCCAGCTCATCGGCAATGAATCGTGTCATCGGTGGCTCGCCGCGTAGCGGCAGGAGGCGCCAGGCAATTTCGCAGCCCAATCCGACCGCTCTGGCCAACGGGAGGCTGATATGGCGTTCAACGCGTGGGATGTCCAGTGCTCCAAGCATTGCATTGACCCAAGGCCACAGTTCCACTGGCTCGTCGTTGGTGATGAAGTAAGCGTGACCACTTACGGCAGTGGGATTGGCATCGAGGGCAGCTTCTGCAGCGAGGTGCGCATCGACCGCGTTTTCAACGTGGACCATGTCAACGCGGTTGTCCCCGCGGCCAACAATGCGGAGTGTGCCGCTGCGTGCCCGCGCAAGCAGCCGGGGAATGAGATGGGGATCGCCGACACCCCAGATGAGGTGAGGTCTCAGCGCAATCGTGCGGAGCCTATCGGTGTTTGCTGCGAGCACCTCGCGCTCAGCTATTGCCTTGGTCAGCGGGTAGGGACTCGGGCAGTGCGTTGTCAGGGGAAGCGACTCGTCTGCGGCTACCAACGGGAGCCCATTGTAGACAACACTTGGTGAACTGGTGTGGATAAGGCGGCTGACGCCGTGGATGCGACATCCTTCGATCAGCGCGCGGGTGCCCGATACATTGACGCGGAAGAATTCACGGTAGGGTCCCCAAACACCGACGCGTGCAGCAGTATGAAAAACCGTATCGACGCCTTTGCATGCCGCTTGGATTGCAGTTGGGTCTTCGAGAGAGCCTTGAATAAAGGCGACGCCTCTCTGCACAAGATCAGGCGCCGGTGTGCGGCCAAAGATGGAGATCGATCGCCCCTGAGCAATCAGGCGTTCGACCAGACGCCGCCCCAGGAAACCCGTGCCTCCCGTCACCAATGTTCTGGAATTGGGTTTCACGGTTGAATGGGACTGTGTCGCGATAACGAAACGCGCGAATCAAATCCCCGAGGCATACTTGCACGGCGACGGAGGAAGATTTGATCCTGGGTGCCGGTCCATCAGACCGTGCTGTCGATTGGTTCTACACCCACAACCTTGATTTCAACGGGGCCGATATCCTTGAGTCCGAGATTCTGACCGTAAATATCGGCGATCTCCTGGGTCAGGTACCCTTGGATGGCGTCGAGCTTGGCGTCGGGGCGGATTTTCAGCCGCAGCTCCGTGTGGAGCAACTTGCCCTTTCTCGAGACGGTTGCGCGGGCGGATGCGATGCCGCGGACCTGTTCGCAACAGGTTTCGATCACCCGATGCAAAGCGTGCCGCGAAATCTCGAGCCTTCCGTTGTTGTCTTTCGAGAGTATGAGCGTCCTGGACCCCTGTAGAACGACAACGATCACCAGTAGCGTCAGCAGTATCCAAATGAGCACTGCGAATACGAGTGTGGTGGAGGAGACTTCGATCAAGGGCACAGCACGCTTTTGGCGGATCCTCGCCTCCGGCGCAACCCCTGCCTTTTCCCGACCTGAGCCTGCTGTGAAACGATTCGGATGTTCAGTCTGTCGCCGGAGCTTCCGGCCAGGCGTCTTCGCCACGATCCTTGCCTTGGGCATCGGATGGCAGGCGAACGCCTTCGATGATGACATCGACCTTTGCCACATCCTTGCCGGTCATAGCCATCACCTGCTTGCGAACTGCGAGTTGAACGTCGTAGGCGGTCTTCCCGATCTCGGTCCCGTAGAGGATGGCAATGCGCAGTTCGATGGAATAGGATTCGTCGCTTGTTTCAGACACGCGGACACCGCGTGCGTCAGCCTCGCGTTTCGAGAAAAGCTCGCTGATGCCGTCCACCAAGCCGCCACCGACAGCTGCGACACCCTTGATCTGAAGCGCTGCCAGGCGGACAATGCTGGCGACCACCGCATGGTTGATCTTGATTTCGCCCAGTTCGGGCTGATCGTCGATGCGGGTGGGTGGAACGAATTCGCTCGCTTGCATTGTCAAACAGAGTGGGAGATTCAGATACGGTTGCAACAAACCGCTTGAAAAAGTGCCGGTTTATTCCCACTTCGGCGATTTTTCATGCTTCTTTATGTAAACAGATCTGTCGGGGTTCGGGCCATGAATTCCTCCATGTAGGCGGTGGTTGCCTTTCCCTCGATGAAAACTGGATCGCTCATGATTGCCTTGTGAAGCGGGATGGTTGTCTTGATGCCGCGGATGAGGTATTCGCTGAGTGAGCGGTACATGCGATCGAGTGCGGCTTTGCGGTTGGGACCGTAGGTGATCAGCTTGCCGATCATCGAGTCGTAATACGGTGGGATTGTATACCCGCTGTAAACGTGGCTGTCGACGCGGACGCCGTTTCCGCCAGGTGAATAGTACAGGCCGATGGTTCCGGGCGAGGGGGTGAAGTTTCGCGCTGGGTCCTCGGCATTGATCCGGCACTCGATGGCATGCCGGTCAAACTTGATGTCGCCCTGGTCAAAATCCAGTTTCAAGCCATCGGCAATCCGCAGTTGCTGCTTGATCAGGTCAATCCCGGTGCATTCCTCGGTAACAGGATGCTCAACCTGAATACGGGTGTTCATCTCGATAAAATAGAAGTTTCCCTTCGCATCGACTAGGAACTCAATCGTTCCCGCATTTTCGTAGTCCGCCGCGGATGCCGCCTTGACAGCTGCTTTCCCCATGGCCTTTCGCAGGCCTGGCGTCAAAAACGGCGACGGGGATTCCTCTATGAGCTTTTGGTGGCGGCGCTGGACTGAGCAATCGCGTTCGCCCAGATGCAGTACTTTCCCATGCCCGTCGGCAAGGATCTGGAATTCAATATGCCGCGGCTTCTCGATGTATTTTTCGACGTAGACCGCCCCATTGCCGAACGCCTTTTCAGCTTCGTTTCGGGCAACATGATATTCCTTGGCGAAAGATACATCGTTGTGCGCGATGCGCATGCCGCGCCCGCCACCACCGGCGACTGCCTTGATGATGACCGGATAACCAATCTTGCGCGCAACCTTCACGGCCTCGCCTTCGCTTTCCACAGGTCCATCGGAGCCGGGAACGGTCGGTACACCTGCCTTCCGCACGGTGTCCTTTGCGATCGCCTTATCGCCCATCATCCTTATACTTTTTGACTTAGGACCAATAAACTTGATATTGCACGATTCGCATTGCTCTGCGAACTTTGCATTTTCCGACAGGAACCCATACCCCGGGTGGATTGCGTCAACATCAGCGATTTCTGCAGCGCTGATAATTCGATCGGCGCGCAGGTAGCTGTCTGCGCTCTTGGGTCCCCCGATGCAAATTGCTTCGTCCGCGAGTTGGACGTGGAGGGATTGTACATCGGCTTCGGAGTAAACCGCGAGCGTCTTGATGCCGAGTTCGCGACACGCACGCACGATGCGGAGCGCAATCTCTCCACGGTTGGCAATGAGGACCTTCTGAATCATAACATGCGTAGGATAGGCCGCTCGCCGTTGCTATTACGGGCGTTTTTTGACGCCGCGACGAGCGGCGGAGCTAGCGGCTTTTCAAGGAAATCAGTCCTGTTTTAGCTTGAAGAGGCGCTGGCCGTATTCGACCGGTTGACCGTTTTCGACGAGGATTTCTACAATTGTACCACGGACTTCCGCCTGGATTTCGTTCATGATCTTCATCGCCTCTATTATGCAGACAACGGTCGTTTCTGTGGCTTTGGCTCCTATGTCGATGAAGGATTTGCTTTCGGGAGATGACGCCCGATAGAATGTGCCGACCATGGGCGACTTGACGTAAACGGTGCCGACTTCCTCGGCTGCCGGAACTATCGGAGTGACAGTGCGAGCCGCATTTTGGGCAGAAGTGACATTTCGAGTTACCTCAACGGGAGACAACTCAAGGTAGGTAGGGGGCACAGGCCTCGAACCCGATACGGGCGAGGCATCTACACCCCGCTTGATCTTGATCTTAAATCCTTCCTCTTCGACTTCGAAGGCCGTGAGATCCGAGCGCTTCATCAAGTCGATGACTTGCTTAATTTGTTTTAGGTCCAAGATAGATCCTGGGTTGAGTTGAAGGGACTGAAGTTAGTGTCCTTGTAAGGGGTGGCGTTCAAAAAGAGTATCGATCAAATGTGCAACCCCGGATTTTGGTGCCATTCGTCTGAATTTGGGCAAAATTACGCCTCGGAACGCCAGTTTCTCGTATGAAATGACCGTTTTTTACCCGAGCAAGGATGGGCGGGATCCATCAGAATCAAATTGAGATTCGAACGGGTGATTTCTCAGATTGGAGTCGAAAACCGTGAGTTTTCGACGAATTTAGGATCATTTTGGGGATTAACGCCTATCAATGCACGAAAATCATGAGGTTGTCGAGCTTTAGGGTAAAGTCCTCATCGAATGCCTATTCCCATTTGTTGCGGCTTCGTTTGCGAGCGCGAGGCTATGCGCACCGCTCGACAAGCGAGCGGTGCGCATAGGCGCATCCCGGGCGCAGCGGGAGGGGCTCCCGCTCCTTGGGGAGCGGGCGGGGGGTGAGGGGTGTCATGTCTGGGAGTGGGTTTTCGGTGTATTTGTGTTTAGAATGGCGTTTCTCAGTAAGCGTCCGTGGGAGTACAGGTAGAAGGAAGGCGGTGGAGAGTGTAGGATCCCGGGGATGTATGGGGAAACGAACTCGCGAAGGAACCGATCAGGGCTGCGACTGGAGAAGGCGGTGGGGGAGGAAATTGTGCGCGGTGTGGTTGGTCGCGGAGGCGAGTCCGGTAAGGGCCCAATTGAGGTAGCGCCAGGGATCGACGCCTTGCAGGGCGCAGGTACCGAGGATCGAATAGATGACCGCCGATCGCCAGCCAGCGTGGGGGTGCCCAATGAACAAATAATTCTTTTTTCCGATCGCACTGGGGCGAATCGCGCGCTCGACCGCATTGGAATCGAGGTGAACGTGTCCGAATCCAGGCAGGGCAAAGCGGGTGAGGTTCTCCCAACGTTCCAGTGCGTAGTGGACGGCTTTGAACAGGGCCGAGTGAGGAAGGATGGCCGGATCGGACGCAGCGCGTTTGAGGGCGAGTTCCATGGGCACAAGCCATGTGATCGATCGGCTCGCACGGGCCCGCGCCCGCACATGGGGTTCACAGTCGTGCAACTCGCGTTCGATCGCGTAGAGCCCTCCGATGTAGGCAAGAAACGGCGCGGCCCGGTCATCGCCCGATTCCAAGGCGCTGACAAAGCCCCGTCGACAGTGGGCCATGCAGTTGCAGTGCACAATGCCTGCGCGCACCCCTTCGGAAAGAAGCCTCAGGGCCTTCTGGTACGCGGCATATCCGTCGGACTGAAACACGCCGCCAAAGTTTTGAAGGAACGCGAGAGCAGGCTCGTGACTTCGGGTCAGTTGGAAATCGAACACCACCGCTCGCGCACCGGGCGAGAGGAAGGTCCACAGCCAGGCCTCTCGGGCCGCTCCCGGCCGGGCTGGATCAAGAACGCGGATGGGCGTTTCATCGCCAATCACATAACCGCTGGAAACAACCATCGAACGCAGAAGGCCGTGCACGGGACGCAGCAGGTTCGCCGCATGTTCAACCCACTCGCCCATCGCCTGGCGGCTGAAGGAGGGGCCCAGCCGCTCAAGCATGGCTTCCTGCCGGTACAAGGGAATC
>CAUJJL010000123.1 GCA_963205455.1 Verrucomicrobiota bacterium | reverse complement strand
CAATCAGCCTTCACCGGCTTCTGCCCGCCCCTGTTTGTCCTCAACAAGCTCGGCTGGATCGATCACTCCACCGGCCGCATCCGTCGCCCGCGGAGCGCCTGAAGCAGTCATGCGCATCCAGATCCTTCCGCTCCTGCTTGCGGGTCTGACCATGGTCGCCTGCCACAAGCAGCCTCCGGCGATCGCTACGAACGAGCCCGTTCCGATCGAGGTTCGCGGCGTCGTGGCAAAGGTCGAAGCGATTCCCGCGATCATCGAGGTGCCCGCCGCAGTGCGGCCCGCCCGGCGGGCTGCAATTTCCGCCCAGACAACCGGCACCATCCTGAAGATGCCGATCCTCGGCCAAACCGTATCCGCGGAAGAGTTGCTCGTCGAACTTTCCTCGCCCGACGCCGAAGCCCGTCTGCAACTCGCCCGCGCCCAGCTCGCCGAGGCTGAACGCGCCGTCGCCCGTGAACGCGATCTCGTTGACCGCCGCGTCAGCCCAGCCGAATCGCTGCGCGCTGCAACCGATGCCCTCAACATCGCCCGGGCTGCAACCACCGCGGCAGAGGCACTTTTCGCTCACACACGGATTCTCGCCCCCTTTGCCGGGATCGTTACTGCCCAGCACAAGCTCACAGGCGACCTCGCCACCCCCGGCACTTCGCTTCTCGTACTCGAATCTACCCGGGATTTTCGCGCGGAAGGCGCCCTGCCGGCTGCAAACTCCGAGGCGTTCGCGGCAGGATCCGAAATTCTGGTTCAAACCGATCCAAAATTGAATCCCTTCCCGGGCAGGATCGAGGAAATCGCTACAGCCGACCCCCTCACATTTTCCCGCTTTGCAAAGGTTTCCTTCTCCACGACTGCCGCCTTTTCCGGGCAGTTCGCCCGCCTGCTTGTCTCCGCGGGACAAAGCAAAGCCATCCTGGTTCCTCGCTCCGCCGTGACATTGTTTGGTCAAATGGAACGCGTCTTCGTGGTCAGCGGCCAGCGCGCCTCGCTCCGCCTCGTCAGAACCGGTCGAGAGGTCGGGGACAGCGTTGAAATCCTCTCCGGTCTCGCCCCGGGCGAGACCATCGTGGCCACACCGTCGGAATCCCTGCGCGACGGTTCCACTATCGAGATCCGGCCATGAGCAGCCCAGGATTGCCCGCGCGCGACAGCTTCGCCGGCCGCCTCGCAACCGCATTCACGGGATCGCGACTGACTCCCCTCGCCATTCTGGCGTCGCTGCTCCTGGGCTTGTTTGCGGTGATCATGCTCCCTCGCGAGGAGGAGCCGCAGATCAAGGTACCGATGATCGACGTGCTCGTCGCCATGCCCGGAGCCACCGCGCACGAGGTCGAAAACCGTGTGACGCGCCCACTTGAAAAGTTCCTCTGGGAAATTCCCGGAGTGGAGTATCTCTACTCCACCTCCAGGCCTGGTCAGTCAGTGGTGATCGTGCGTTTCATCGTCGGTTCAGACCTTGAGGAGGCCCTTGTGCGGCTCAACAAGCAGCTCGCTTCCCACGCAGATCGCATTCCTCCGGGTGCCTCAGCACCCTTGGTCAAGCCGCGCACGATCGACGACGTACCTGTCGCCGCCCTCACCCTTCACAGTCACACTCACGATCATTTTTCACTCCGCCGCCTCGCCGGGCAGCTCGACGATGAAATCAAGTCGCTCCCCGAAATCGCCGAGACAACCCTTATCGGCGGCCTTCGTCGTCAATTGCGGGTTCAGATCGACCCCGCACGGCTCGCAGCCCGGCATCTCTCGCTCGATGATGTTGCACGCTCACTGCAAGCGGCCAATGCAAGAAGCCAGGTCGGCTCTCTGTCCACCGCAAACAGCGAGATCCTCATTGAGGCAGGAGACTTCCTGCGCGACGCGAACGACGCCTCCGGCGTCACCCTGGGAATTTCCGACGGCCGCCCCATCTTTCTTCGTGATGTCGCCCACGTCGTCGAAGGCCCCGCGGAACCCGTCGACTACGTGCTTTTTGGAAGCCCGAGGGGCGAAGAGGAGGCAGCCGTCACACTCAGCATCGCAAAACGTCCTGGCGCCAATGCCATTCGTGTGGTGCGAGAAATCGAGGCGACCTTTCACCGCCTGCAGGGGGTGCTGCTGCCCAACGATGTCACCGTTTCCGTGACTCGAAACTACGGCGCGACGGCAAGTGAGAAATCCAATGAACTCTTGTTTCACATGGGCATCGCCGTGTTTGGCGTCGCCGTGCTCATCCGTGCCTTCCTCGGCTGGCGCGAATCTCTCATCGTCCTGCTGGCAATTCCGGTCACGCTGGGGCTCACACTGCTCGTCTTCTTCCTCTACGGCTACACGCTCAACCGGATTACCCTGTTTGCGCTGATTTTCTCAATCGGGATCCTCGTGGACGATGCGATCGTGGTGGTGGAAAACATCGTTCGCCATCAGCGCCTCCCCTCCTCCGCCGGCCGTCCGCTGACTGAAGTCGCCATTGAAGCGGTCCGCGAGGTCGGCAATCCCACGGTGCTCGCAACCTGGGCCGTCATCGCCGCCGTTCTTCCCATGGCATTTGTAGGCGGCCTCATGGGTCCCTACATGCGCCCGATTCCCATCGGCGCCAGCGCCGCCATGCTCTTTTCCCTGCTGGTAGCCTTCACCGTCACTCCGTGGGCGGCAGTGCGCGTGCTGCGTCGTCGCTTCTCAAAGGGACAACCTGCTCACGGGACGTCCGTTGATGACGACCACGCACCCAACGATCTTTTCACGCGCCTCTACCATCGTGTGATTGATCCCATGATCGCCTATGCACGTTGGCGCTGGCTTTTTCTTGGCTTCATCGGCGTGCTTCTGCTGGCTGCGGCATCTCTCGTTCCCCTGGGATTTGTCCAGGTAAAGATGCTCCCCTTCGACAACAAGTCGGAGTTTCAGGTGATCATCGACATGCCAGAGGGCACCACACTTGAGCAGACCGCGCGTGTCGCCAAGGAAATGGCCGCCGCCATTCGTTCCGAACCGGAGGTCAGCGACTACCAGATCTACGCAGGCACCGCCGCGCCGTTCAACTTCAACGGTCTCGTCCGCCACTACTTCCAGCGACGTGGAGCCAACGTGGCCGACATCCAGGTCAATCTCCTTCCGAAGGATGAGCGCTCTGATCAAAGCCACGATATTGCCGTGCGTGTCCGTCCTCGGCTTGCTGCCATTGCCGAAAAACATGGCGCGGCCTTTGCTCTCGCAGAGGTGCCTCCCGGTCCGCCCGTGCTCCAGACGCTTGTCGCCGAAATCTACGGCCCCACGGAGAATGACCGCCTCGCACTCGCAACTGCCGTCAAACGAATCTTTCAGGAAACCGAGGGTGTTGTGGACGTCGACTGGTATGTCGAGGACCTGCAGCCAACCGCCTCCTTCCGCATCGATCGGCTCAAGGCGGCCCAACTCAACGTCAGCGTCGCTTCGATCGCGCGTGCCCTGCGCACAGCCACCGGCGGTGCAACCGTGGACCTCCTGCACCGCCCGCTTGAACGCGAGGATGTGGAGCTACGCCTCGAATTACCCCGCGCCCGCAAAGGCCGCGCGGAGGACCTGCTCTCGCTTCAGATTGTGCCGGACAACCAGGGGATGCTCCCCCCGGGACAGCGCACCACGGTGCCGCTCAGCGAACTGGTGACGATTGAGCGGACTCTTGGTGAACGGAACCTCTATCGAAAAAATCTCCGTCCCGTCGTCTATGTGACCGGTGACGTCGCCGGCGCGGTTGCAAGTCCCGCGTACGCGCTCTTTGAGATGAATCGCTCCATTGCACAACTCGACGGTCTCAAATTTGGCGGCACGCAATCCGACATCTCCCTGTATCATCTCCATCAGCCTGACTCGGGCCTGGAGCCCTCGATCAAGTGGGATGGCGAGTGGCACGTCACGCTGGAGGTTTTCCGAGACCTCGGACTCGCCTTTGCCGCGGTCTGCATCCTCATCTACATGCTGATGGTCGGCTGGTTCAAGAGTTACATGACGCCCCTTCTCATCATGGTCGTCATTCCCTTCTCGCTCATCGGCATTCTGCCGGCCCACGCCCTGATGGGCGCATTCTTCACGGCCACATCCATGATCGGATTCATGGCTGGAGCCGGCATCATCGTTCGCAACTCAATCATCCTTGTCGACTTCATCGAACTGCGCCGCTCGCATGGGCTTCCTCTCGCCGAGGCCGTGGTTGAAGCCGGTGCCATCCGATTCCGACCCATGCTGCTGACGGCACTCGCCGTCGTCGTTGGCGCAAGCGTCATTCTCGCCGACCCGATTTTCCAGGGCCTTGCGCTCTCCCTGGTCGCCGGCGAAATCGCTTCTTTGCTCATCAGCCGTTTCGCCGTACCGGTCCTCTACTACATGATGGAATCGCGCCGCGCTGCCAGATCCTCACCGCCAGCGGTCTGATGGCGCGTGCCTACGCGGCCGTTTTCTTCTGCTGCTTTTCGACGAGGGCAAGCAGCAGGTCGCCTTTGGCGAGGTTCCCTACGAGCATCCGATCCTCGCTGACGACGGGAAGGCGCTCCGCTTCAACGCCGAGAAACTTACCTAGCGCCTGGGAAAACGACATGTCGGGCGTCAGCACTGGCATGTCCTCGCGCAGGATGTCGCGTGCAATCACGACCTCAGCCAAAGCGGGATCCTGGAGAAAGGTCTTGATGTCGTGCAGCGCCACCGATCCGACATAGCGCTTCCCGGCATCGACAACATAAAGATTGTTTCGCCGCAGGGAAAGAAACGTGCGCGCAATCTCCGCAAAGTCGGCGGACTCCTGCACGGATGGGGGATCCAATTTCATCAGGTCGCCCACAAGTTCGGTTTCAAGCCTTCCGTCCAGCACCTGCTCCGCGGCCTTACGCTTGAGCGACACATTGTACAACGAAATGCCCTCGATGCTCCGGGCCGTGAAATAGGCGATCACGCTGCAAAGCATCAAGGGGAGAATGATGTCGTAGCTCAGCGTCATTTCAAAAATCATGATGATCGCCATCAACGGCGCGTGCGTGACCGCAGCAAGGAACGCTCCCATGCCGATCATCGCAAACGCACGTGGATCCACAGGAAAACTTGGGAAATAGATCAAGAGCGCCGACGCCACGAGAAATCCGAGACAGGCTCCCATGAAGAGCGAGGGCGTGAACACACCGCCCGGCGCCCCAGAACCAAAGGACGAGGCGGTGGCAAGCCACTTGCAGACAAAAATCAACAGCAGTACGGCCCACGGGAATTGCCCGTTCAGGATTCCGACAATCACACTGTAGCCATTGCCACAGACTTCTGGCACATGCACCGCAAGCCCGCCAACCACGAGGCCTCCCGCAGCCAGACGAAGGGCAAGCGGGATTCTCATTCCCATAAAGACCTTCTCTGCCGCCTTGAGTGAGCGAAGAAACCAGGGTGCCAGCGTGCCCGCCATCAAACCGAGAACGATATAGAGCCCCATTTCCCAGGCCGAACTCAGCTCAAATTCAGGTACGTGATAGAGGCGCTCGGCATGCATCAGTCCGCGCATGGTCAGGGTTGCCGAGACCGCGGCGACAACCAGCGGGCCAAGGCACTCCATCGCAATTGTGCCCAGGATGATCTCCGCCACAAAGAATGATCCCGCGATGGGCGCATGGTATGCCGAGGCGATTCCCGCCGCGGCACCACATGCAACAAGAAGTCGCTGCTGCGGAGGGCTGAACTTGCGCCAACGCCCGATGGTGGACGCCATCAATGCCGCAAGATGCACCAGCGGACCTTCACGTCCGATCGAACCACCGGATCCGATCGAAAAAAGAGCCGCCGCGCTTTTCACAAGACTCATGCGCACCGGGAGCCGCCCAGAGCCGATGACGATCGCCTCCATGTAGTCGGTGGAACTCTTGCCGGGCGCGATACGCCGCCCGTATTTGAGCACCAGTCCTCCGAGCAAACCTCCCAAGGCGGGAATCGCGACCACCCACCACCACGGCAACTGGCGCATCGATTCGACAACACCGGAATTGGAACCGGTGAAGAGCTTGTGCACCCCCTCGGTGAGGAACGTGAACAGGATGGCCGCAAGCGCCCCAAGGAATCCCGCCACCGCTGCCCATACGAGCGTCATCTGCCACTCGCTCGGCTGCAGCTTCTCCTGTATCCAGACCCGCCACTTCAGCAGTTGCAGCAGGCGCCTCTGGCTCACCGCATAAAGGCGACCAAGAAAAGGAAGGACATGCGTGGAGCCGCGTGTCAGCGGCTCCGCGAGCATCCGTTTGGCGCGATTCAAGAACGGCGGTGTCGATTGATCGTCGCTCACCGGTCTTTCAGCCCCCCCCTACACCTTCGTCGCATGGAGACGAAACAATGGGAGAATTTTTCGCAAAATCACGCTCGGAATCATCGGATGCCCTCAGGAATCGCTCAGCGGGAGGCTACACGACCTGAGCACGGGAAGCAGCGCCGCCAAAAAGCTCGCGCACAACGCTCCATGCCTTGAGCAGGCCGGCATCCTGCACCCCACCCTCTACGCCATACGTCCGGGCAACCTCATCCTCATGGCCGCGATACCGCGGCGGCAGGATCAGCAGCGTGCCATCGCCGTCCTGCACGCTCGATATGAAAAGCCCTTTCCCCACATGCGGTTTGGTCGCAGGAACCTCCACTGAGCGTTCTGCCAATACCAGCCAGGGACGGTATACAAAGCGCCAGCGGCCATTCTCCGGCTCATTCACCCAGCGCCCATAGGTGCGGATTGGAACTCCACGCGCACAAAGGCGGTTGCTTGAAAAGACCTTGTTTTCAGTCGCAGCCAGCTTGAAGCGATGTTTGCGCAGCGTGAAGAAGTCCCAGCAGAAGATCGATCCAAACACCGTAAGTCGAAACGCCCAACCTGCGACAAGCCACGAAATGATGATGACCGCAATCGACAACGTGGCGCTTACCCAGGGATTCAAGGTCGTGCTCAGCGTGATGAGCCCGAGGAGCGACGTTCTGGCCGCCTTCAGCGCGACGTCAATCGCACCCCACGGACTGAGCAGAATAAGCGCATTGATCGCATGCGAGGCCATCCACACGACACAGAAGACCGCGATTCCAAACGGCACGGTCAGCAGATTGAGCACCCAGGAGAAATCGATCGCCCCAAACCCGATCATCGCCAAACCCGTGGGCATCATCATGGCCCCCTGCGCCCCGCCCGAAAGGAGCAATTTCGAAATCGCATCCATGGTGAACGGCACGACCGCGCCTGCGGCCACCAGCCCCGAGCACTTGTTTTCGATCGTCTCCAGGACATCCAACGGTTTCTTGAAGCCCGGCGGAAGGATGGTTCCAAGGGTGTCCTTGAAGGCGCAAGCCCCCGCAATCAGAAGTGCGGGAATCCAAAATCCGGTCTTCGCGAACCAGGGAAGCGATCCGCGCTGGGCTTCATCGGCGGTGGCCCATCGATACGCGCCGTATGCGCCGGTACCGAGCAGCGGTGAAATGGCAATACCCGTCAACGTGGCAAGCGCGGCGCTGATGCCCGCGGCAGGAGAACTGTCCCTGGCAATCGGTACCTGCTTGGTGGCCGCCAGCAAGGGAACGGCGAATACGGCCATCAAGCCAAGCACGAGGCAGAACGGTGCGATACGTTTCAGCATAGTGGTGTGAGCCCAGAAAAGCTCACCCCGCGCCAAAGGTAAAGCCAATGCCTTGGCACTTGAGCGGCTTCCTCACCGGTCGCCGCCCTCATGCCCCCACTCAATTGTACTCCAGCCCGACAGCCGCCCGCCATCGATCCAGCACCGCCATCGTGCCCAGGGTATCCTCAGCCGTCACCTCAGGAACCTCCCGCAGCCCGTCCGCAATAGCTTGCGCAAACGCATCTGCCTCCATGCCATACAGGAATTCTTCCGTTTCGATCACTATCTCCTCGGGTGCGGCCGCACCACGCTTCTGAAGGAGGATCCGGGAGCGTCCGCCTTCGCGATTGGGAATCCAAGGTACGGGGATCTGCAGCCAGCCTTCACTGCCATAGATCCAGGCCGCATTGTCCCTCTGCAACCCGATCCCGCAGGAGACTTCCGCAAGGATATCACCCGGGAAGGTCATCAGCGCCGAGGCGTACGCATCAACGCCGCTCCCCGAGTGCAGGGCTGCCGCTCCAGAAAACGCACCAGGCTCCGCAAACGGCATCCCCAGCGCTGCGCCTGCAATCAAACGCGCAAACGAAACCGGATAGCCACCGACATCAAGAATCCCTCCGCCACCCAGCGCCTTTGCCCATGCCCGCGACTCTGCCTGATAGTTCAGATGAAAACTGAATGCGGCCTGAATGGAACACACACGGCCGATCGCACCACTCTTCACGATTTCAACCACCCTTCTGGTCTGCGGATGGAACCGGTACATGTAAGCCTCCGTCAATACCACGCCCGCCTTGCGACAGGCCTCAAATGCAAGCACCGCCTCGGCGCGGCTCATCCCCAGCGGCTTTTCGCAGAGAACATGTTTGCCTGAACTTGCCGCCCGAATCACCCACTCCACATGAAAGGGATGGGGAGTGGCGACATACACCGCTGTCACCCGCGGATCCGACAGAAGCGCCTCGTACGAACCATGGGCAACCGGCACACCGTGCTGCGCGGCAAACGCCTCAGCCTTGGCCTGACTCCGGCTCGCCACCGCCACAACCCGACCCCGTTTCGATCGACCGACACCACGCACAAAAGTACCCGCGATGCGGCCGGTGGAAAGCACGCCCCATGCAAGATGTGATCCCATGATGCGGCAAGCATGCCCTCCCATGTGCCACGCGCGAGCCTGTAAAGCCCGACCTCCACAGTCGCCCTTCCTCGACAGGAACTGACTGCGAAATCCCCTCGTATCCCCGACGACCCCGCAGGCAGCAACTCAGGCCATGGGCTGGAAACTGACGTCGTGTCTGATTTCGCCAGCGAGATTGCGCACGACGATCCGCAACCGATCAGCGTCGGCCTTCGCCTCCATCCACGTGGCCGCTTCCGGCTTTGGTCCTCCGCCGATGAGCTGCGCATAGGGAAATTCCTCGTTGGCCGGTATCCACGTATCCCGATGTGTGTGCCCCGAGATGACGACCTGCGCCTTCCAAGCCACCAGTGAATCATGCCACGCCGCGCGGCTCCGTCCACTGTGGCGGTCAAACCCGCGGTTCGCATAGTCCTGCGGACTCTCGTCAATCCAGCGCAGTGGAATGTGACAGCACAGAATGCGGTAGGGCGCTCCAGCCATCTCCGGCCGTTTGATGGTTTTTGCCAGCCACGACGCCTGCTCCTTCCGCAACCGATCGAAGGAAACCCGTCCTTCGAACGAGGGGTGATTGTCCGGCTTGTCCTCACCGGTATCCATGAAAATGAACGCCACCGGGCCGGACCGAAATGCGTAGAAGGGCCTGCCGCTCGGCGTCGCCACCATGTCCGGCATGCGAAAGGCAAACTTGCCACGCACATCGTGGTTTCCCCACGTCAAGAGCAAGGGGCGTCCATCCGTGATATCGCACTCGCCCGGATGCAGAAGCGTTGGGATCAACAGGTCCTCAGCCTTCCAGTCGTTGCAGGTATCGCCATTCCACAAAAGAAAATCAGCGCGCGGCGTCTTTTCGTGAAGCGTCTTGATCGTAGGATTGTTGATGTGCGTGTCATTCCACACAACAAACGAGGTTGAACTGGCAGTCGGATCGAGCGTGCGGAATGACTTCCATTCTGTCGTCTCAGCGGCGCCCCCCTCGGCTGCCATCGTCACGGCACGGACGCGATAGGTGCGGCCGGGTTTGAGCCCGGACAAGCGCACCCGCAGAACCTTGTCCCCTTGTGGAACAAACCCGAATGCATCCGTGCTCGCGACGCCACGCGTGCCGTCATTCGACTCCCATTCAATGCGCCCACGGCACAGGGTTGTCACACCCCACACTGCTTCGATGCCATCGGCGCGCGGCGCCATCAGGACCATCGGGGTCCGTGTCAGCGATCCCGAGGCCGAGGGACCCTCCGCCCGCGAGGATCCCGTGACCAAAGCCGCACCGATCGTGCCGCCAGCAACTTGCCCGATAAAACGTCTGCGATTCATGTGGGAGAAAAGATCAGCGCACCCGGATTCCCCGGTACGGCAAGGAGTGTTCCGACATTCCGACGCTCCTGGGATGGGCGCACATAGGGTTTCAAAAGCGTGAGGATCCTCGTCTGTCATCCCCCCGTTTCGCAACGCCAAATGCACGCGTCGTTGAACGATAAGGATGATCACTCCCGCAATTCGTGGCCTGCGAAATCATTTCAAATCGGAAGGCACAATGAGATCGAGTACTTGCCCCACGCGCAAAACACGCAATGCTGGAACCCTTTGCCGTCTGGCGCCACCTGCCTGTCCATGACCTCCACCCTCCGTATCTTCTTCGCCGTCCTGGTTGCTCTCGTCACCGTTGCCGTATCCCCCGGTGCACAGCGTCCCACTCCCGACCTGGTCGTGCTTATCAGCCTGGATCAATTCCGCGCCGACTACCTGCAGCGTTTCCGTCCCTACTTTGGATCAAACGGATTCAATCTCCTCCTCGGCAGAGGCGCCGTCTTTTCAGACTGCCACCACCGGCACGCCCTCACCAACACCGGCCCTGGCCATGCAGTCATGCTTACGGGGACCTTCGCGAATACCAACGGCATCATCGGAAATGATTGGATTGACCGCAACACCCTGCGGTCAACAAATTGCGTGTCCGATCCTTCCGTGGAGATCATCGGCCGGGCGATAACCGCCCAGAAGCCGGAGGGTCGCTCACCGCGGAACCTGAATGTCACCACGGTCGGGGACGAATTCAAGCTGGCGCGCGGAGGCAAACCCAAGGTGATCGGTATCGCAAACAAGGATCGTGCGGCCATTCTCATGAGCGGCCACTTCGCCGACGCCGCGTACTTCATGCAGGAAGGTTCGTTCGTCACATCGACCTACTACATGAAACACGTGCCCGACTGGGTTGCCGCCTGGAATCAGGAGGGAAAGGCCCGCTCCTACTTTGGAAAAGTGTGGGATCATGTCCTGCCAGCTTCCGCCTACGAGATCCAGGGGCCGGACGACATGGACGGGGAGTACACGGGCGGCGGACTCGGCCGCACGTTTCCCAAGACAATCACCGGCGGGGAAAACAAACCCGGCTCCGCATTCTACTTCAGTCTCGGTTCAACCCCGTTTGCGAGTGAGCTGCTGGCCGACTTCGCAAAGGCAGCGGTCATGCATGAGAATCTCGGCAAGCGCGGCACAACCGATGTCCTTTGCCTCGGCTTTTCCGCCCCCGATGCCATCGGCCACAGCTACGGCCCCAACAGTCACGAAGTCATGGACAATGCCGTTCGCACGGACCGCATCCTCGGCGAACTGTTTGAATTCCTGGAGGGCTGGGTGGGACTCAATCGCTGCACGATCATTCTCACGGCGGATCACGGCGCGCCCCCCATGCCCGAATACCTTAGGGCTACCGGACGCGACATCCCCACCGGCCGCATGCGTTTCCGGGATGCCGCCCGCGCAGAGGAGGAGGCTCTCAACGCGCGCTTTGGCCCGCTCGCGGACAAGGGTCCCTGGCTCGTCAACTACGGTTTGATCCAACCGTCGGCACTGACTGAAAAGAATCTCGATCCGAAGGAAGTGCAGGCCGTCATGCGTGACGCGGCACTCAAACTTCCGTGGGTCGAGGCCGCCTACACCAGAAGCCAGCTCGAACGTGGCGATGTGAATGACAGTCTGGGACGTCAGGCCCTGCTCAGCTTCAACCGTGAACGCAGCGGCGATCTCATGGTGCTCGTGAAGCCCTATTTCTTCCAACGGGATGTAGGCGTATCGCACGGTTCCCCGTACAACTACGACACCCATGTCCCGCTGCTCTGGTACGGTGTGGGAGTTCCTCGGGGTGAACACACGGAACGCGTCGGCGTCGATGACCTCGCGCCCACGCTTTCCCACCTGCTCGGCATTCCCGCTCCCCCGAAGGCCAACGGCAGGGTGCTGTTCTGACGCTACTTCTTCCGCCTGCGTTTCGCCTCACCCCGGAGAGAGACTGACCCCGCGGGCATAGTCCGCGACGCATTTTTCCCTGTTGCGCGACTTCGCTCGGTCTTCACACCCGATCGTTTTGCGACGGACTTCCTTGCAGTTGAGTCAGCTGTCGGAAGTGCTTTCCCGCGAAGCGACAATAGCAGAGTCTGGAAATCACGCGGCAGCGGCGCGCGCAGGTCCAGGCTGCGCCCCGAACTTGGGTGAGTCACAACGAGATGCTCCGCGTGCAGCATCACCCGATCAGCCTTCAAAGCGGGAAAACGAGGATCCGGCTTCCAACCATAGACGTCGTCGCCAACGATGACATGCCCAAGATGTTTGAGATGCACACGAATCTGATGGGTACGCCCGGTGTGGATCGTGCATCGAAGCAGGGCCGCCTGTTCGCCAAACGCCTCGACGCGTTCCCAGTCCGTGTGCGCATCCCGTCCTCCCTCGCCCTCCTCCCTGACCGTCATCTTGTGACGGTGCTGGGGATTGCGGCCGATCGCCTTGGTGATGCTCCCGCTCAGCAGCGGAGGCACGCCCTGGACCAGCGCCAGGTATTCCTTGTGCAGCGATCGTTCTGAAAACTGCGCGCTCAACGCGCGATGGGCGGCATCCGTCTTTGCCACCAGCATCACACCCGAGGTCTCCCGATCCAACCTGTGCACAATGCCCGGGCGCTCCACACCACCAATGCCGCTCAACGAGCCAGAACAATGCGCCAGCAGCGCATGAACCAGCGTGTCCTCTCCGGTCCCTGCCCCCGGATGCACCACCATGCCGGCCGCCTTGTTGATCGCGACGAGGTGCTTGTCCTCGTACAGAATCTCAAGGGGAATTTCAACCGGCCGAAGTTCCGGTGGTCGGGTTTCGGGAAAACAAAAGGTCAGTGTTTCTCCCGGAAGAAGAACGGCATCTCGGGAAAGCGCCTGACCACTTCGCTTGACGAGACCCGCGTCAAACGACCGCTGAATCGCGACACGGCTGAATTCCGGAAACGCGGCAGCGAGTGCCTTGTCGGCCCTCACGCGGCGGGCATCTGCAGGATGCAGGTAGACTCTTTCGTCGTTCGTCACGCAGACACATGGTCATGCGCGGACCTGCACCCGAGCGCAAGCGCCGTTCGGTCAAGGCTGTACCGAATCAGCGGTCACCGGGGCAGCAACAATCGTGGTAGGCTGCACAACCGCTGCAGCATCAGCGACAGGGCTTTGCGTAGCAGGTGCAGAAGGATCCATGAAAGCGACGGCGGCGGTAACAACGCCAGCCAGGAGGGCCACACCGAGGATGTTCTGGAGGATTGAGTAGTTCATGATGGATTGGATTGCAAAGTCCATGACGACACATCACCGCGCCACGGTAACGCGGCGCGTAAACTTTCTCCGGATATAATTGTCCCCAGCAACGTAACCTCCCGGGACCCTGAAGCGTCGTCCCGGAACGCCCCCATGGGAATCTCCCCAAGTGGCTAGCGTTTTTTCCTCAGCCAGAGCCAGAGAACACCTGAGGCGACCATCGTTCCGAGAAATGCGATCACCGCGGTCCGGAACGAATCATCCGCGGAAACAGAATAGATCAGCGCAACCGCCAGATTCGGCAGCAGGGTCAACAGGACGATCCGCTTCAGCGGAATGCCCATCGCCGCAGCCACAATGACCGATGTCTCCGCCAGCACCGGTACGCTCCGCAGGCAGGCAAGGGTCAGGGCAAGCCGTGTCTGCAACGCTTCACGCAAACGGGCGAGTTCCTCATCGGGGAAAAAACGCGGGGCGATTCTCCCGACCGCCACGCGCCCGAACCAGGCTGCAGCCAGCACGCCAGCGGTCAGTCCGATCGTGCCGCCAATCACTCCGGCGAGGGTGCCCGCCTTCGCCGCGAGAAACATGATGACGAGCGTCGCCGGAACCGGCGCCACCGAGTCCGCTGCAAGCAGCACGATCGCAATCACCACAAGCCATTCAATCCTGTGCTCCTGCGCATTGAGCAGCGGGATCACGAAATCCTCACCCCAGATCACAAACGGAGCAATGACCAGCGCCATCACCAGCAGCACAAAGAGGGTGATCTTGACCAGGCGAAACGACGGGGACTTCATGAATGTTCCTTGCCGAACGAATTCGAATGCAGGCTAATCGGTTGAACGCCCCGTCAAACGGGCGATGAACTTGATCGCGTAGAAATAGGCGCGTTCACGGACAACCCAGGGATCACCTACCGTTCCCGAAATTCCGATGTCCCCGACACCCGACATGACCTTCCCCTCATCCGGATGGAGCGCGATCCAGGTGAGGATCTTGATGAGCTTTTCCTTGGGATAGGTGTCGGCAAGAAACTCGAAAACAACCCCGGGGACATAGCGCTCCACGGGCATCTGGATGGCATCCGGCACCGCCGCAATGTAGAGATAATTCCGGATTGCCTGGATCTCATCCGGATCAAGGCCCGGTCTCCAGGTGGCAATATTGCGCCGCACTGCCTCAACCTCGGGTGCGGAATACTCATCGGGCTCTTCATCCTTTGGCGCAAACGGAGCCACGACGCCCCGGTCGGGCGGCACATTGAAATCCAGACCGTTGGTCTGGGCCTCCGTGATCGACGCCCATAGCGGTGTTGGTGTCGGCGTGGGAGTGGGCGTCGGCACCGGGGTTGGAGTGGGTGTGGCAGTCGGTATTGGAGTTGGCGCAATTGTCGGCACAGGCGTCGGCGTTGGGATTGCTTTCTGTGGCACGGGACGAACAACCGCATCAGCCGGTTCCTCCCGCGAGAGAACGCTTACACCTCTCCACTCCGCAAGCAGTCCCGCCGTAAGCCAGGCGCCCAATGGAAGCAGCAGCCAGGCTTTCCCCGGCAATCGTGAAAAACGCTGCTGCGTGTCCCAACGGAAAAGTTTAACTCCTGCGAGGAAGCCCGCCGCGCCCATCAGCGTGAGCACAATCAGTGAGAAGCCGACATCCTCAAATCCGTTTCCGGTGACACATCGCTGGATGGCTTCCACAGCATAACGTCCCGGGAAAAATGCGGAAACGTGCTGGACCCACTCCGGCAGGCTGACCAATTGCACCGCCACGCCTCCGATGATCAGCATGGGCAGGAAGATGCACTGCCCGAGCGCTTGAACCGCAGGAACGGTGTCGGCCATCATCGCGAGCACGAGACCGAGGCCGATGAATGAGAAGGCAACGCAGGAGAACACCACGGCAAGCGCCAGCGGATGCTCAGGCATGGTCATGCCCACAGCCAGGGCAGCTCCCAACTGTATCAGTCCTGCCGATACAATAATCACATACCTTGCGAGGACCGTGCCTGCGACAAACCATCCCGTGCGCATTGGCGCCAGACGGTAGCGCTTCCACACGCCGCGCTCCCGTTCGCTGACCATCGTGGTCGGTAATCCGAAGCAGGCGCCACCCAATACGCTGACCGTGAGCAGTTCGCCCATGTGTCGCAGCAGCGGAATCTTCTCATGACGGTAGAGAACCCAGAACGCCACGAGGAATATGAGGGGAAACAGATAGCCGTAGATCAGCGCCATCCGGTTCCGAAAATGGAGCCGGATGCACTGGACCAGATACTGACGGAATCCACTCATAAATTTCCTCCAGAGGTGAGCCGGAGAAAGACGTCCTCGAGCGAGGCCTTGCGCACCTGCAGCTCAACGATACCCACACCGTTCTCTGCCAGCCGTCGCGTGAGCTCCGAAACCGCCAGCGTCGCGTTCGCCGTCGCGAACCGATACTCGTCACCCGATCCGGTAATTTCCCTCGCATCCGGCAATTGCTCAAACCAATCCTTGGGCACGGATCGGTCACACCTTACCGCCACTGTCTGCACCGCCTGAGATCCGGCGATCAGATCCCGCGGTGCACCTGTGGCAATCACGACACCGCGGTCGATGATGGCGATCCGGTCGCACAGCTTCTCCGCCTCATCAAGATGGTGCGTGCTCAGCAGAATCGTGTGGCCCGCCGCTTTCATGCCGATGATCTCGGCGTGCAGCTCCTGCCGCGCCCGCGGATCGAGCCCCATGGTCGGCTCGTCAAAGATCAACACTTCCGGGCGGTTCACGAACGCAAGCGCAAGGGCAAGCCGCTGCCGCTGCCCGCCCGATAGCGCCTCAAATGCAACGTCCGCCTTCTCCGAAAGGCCGAAACGCTCCAGCAGCGCGGCGACGTCATCGTGCTTCGGATGGAACGAGGCGAAAAGCGTCAGCGCCTCCCTCGGTGTCAGCTTGTCCTGAAGCGCCGTGCTCTGCAGCGCCACGCCGATCTTCCCCTTTACCTCCTGCGCGTTCGCGCGCGCATCCATGCCCGAGATCCAGAACTCTCCGGAATCGGGGTCCCTCAAACCGATCAGACACTCCAGCGTAGACGTTTTGCCCGCACCATTCGGCCCGAGCAGTCCAAAGATCTCGTTGGCCTGTATCGAAAAGCTGACCCCTTTGACCGCCTCTACTGCGCCGTAGCTTTTCCGAAGGTTCCTTACGTCCACCGCAAATGCGCTCATGGCATCATCGAGCGGAAGCGGCCGGTGCGGCAACGTCCGCCCTGACATCGTCCGGCATCGTCGGATAGATCGTCAGCCCCGCGCGCTGAGTCAGGCTCGGCGGAAGTTTCGTCGCATCAACCTGGGAATCCGTCACGTTGAGTGTTTCGAGTTTGCTCAATTCCGCCATGGGCCGGAGTCCTTCAGCAGTGACAGCGGTCGCAGTGAGATCCAGATGCCGCAGGTTTTTCCAACCGGAAACCGCCGCAAGTCCCTTGTCCGAGATTCGTGTGCGTGCGAGTTCGGCCTCAACGATGACATCGGCCAGCGGCGCCAGCGCGGCCAACACCTCGTCCGTGCAATGCGAAGGGGCGCTCGCCGTGCGGACAATCAATCCGTCAGTCGGCACCTGCGATCTCGCCACCAAACGGATGCCCAGCCGGTCCGCAAGGGCCTTTGCCTCGTCGAGCTTCGGTCGGTAGTCCGGCGCCCAGGCGACAGCCTCACCGTGTTTCTCAGGCGGGGCGGGCGCCTGGCTGAAGTCGCTCAGCGGTGCCGTTTCAGACGCCCCAGCGGAAATCCAGAGTTCGATCCACTTGGTCTCGGTCGCACTGAGCGGCTTCTTGTTTCCCCCAGGCATGAATTCCTCGTCGTCGTGCGGCAGCGTAATGCGACGATAGAGCTCGCTGTCGTCCAGGTTCCCCGCGACGACCGCGGGCCCACTGTCGCCGCCCTTCATCATGAGCGCGTAGGTATCGAGTCTCAGGCCTCCCTTCGTCTTCTTGGGGCTATGACAGGACAGGCAGGTGCGGTCCAAGGTGGGCATGATACGTGCCTCATAAAAGGAAACCTTCGCATCCTGCTTCTTTTCTTCGGGTGTCGATGCGCCCGGCGCCTCGGGTGAAGCCGGAGGTGTTGGCGCCGATTTGAGCGTCGCTCCCGCCGCGGGCAATCCTAGAAGCGAACGCAGCTTCGGCGGCATGTATTCGATCAGGTAGTTGTCGCCATAGATCAACTGTCCTCCCTGATGCGCCGTGAACACCATGGCGCCGACGGCAAGCAGCAGTACGGGCGCGTACAGGAGGCCCAGCCCGTAAAGGCCGTCAACTTCCCAGCGCCGCCGCAACAGCAGCGCCAGCAGGCACAGGAAGGCCAGCAGGCATCCGCTCCACATGTGCGCGATGACAAGATCACCCTTGTATCCACCAAAGCGGGCGAGCAGCCAGCCGAGCGCCGTTCCAAGGATGGCGGTGGCGGTGGCAATCCAGAGGAGAAAGGCTGGTGCACCACGGAGGGCGTGGCCGCGGCGGAAGAGCGCGTAGACTTCAATCACGGGAATGAGGAAGAGAAGGGCGACAGGGAAATGGACGACAAGCGGGTGAAACCGACCGAAAAACTGCACGAGTGTGGCCCGCTGCTGGCCATCGGGAGGGAATGCCAGGGCAAGCAGCGCCAGCAGGACAATGGCCGAAAACCAGAAGATTCCTGCAAGCGGCCGGTGATGGCGTCGACGGGTGACACGTTGGGAAAATTGGTCTGGCTCGGACATGCGATTGGGCAGGGCGATCCAGTTCACCCTGCCGTTTTTCCAGCCTGCGTCACGCCAGCAAATCGTAAATCACTTCGGCAGGCAAGACACCCGTCATCTTCTGGTCGAGCCCCTGGAACTTGAAGGTCAGCTTATTGTGATCCAGCCCGAACTGGTGAAGGATGGTGGCATGAAGGTCACGGATGTGCACGGGATCCTTCGTGATGTTGTAGGAGAAGTCATCGGTTTCCCCGTAGGTGTACCCGCGTTTCACTCCAGCCCCGGCCATCCACATGCTGAAACAGCGCGGGTGATGGTCGCGTCCAAAGTTGTCGCGCTTGAGTCCTCCCTGCGAATACACCGTGCGACCGAACTCACCTCCCCAAATGACCAGCGTGTCGTCCAGAAGCCCCCTCCGCTTGAGATCAGTAATGAGCCCATAGGTCGGGCGGTCACAGTCCTCGCACAGCGCGCTCAGTCGCTCAGGGACCTCTCCATGGGTATCCCAGCTCCGCAGGAAAACCTGGGTGAAACGTACACCGCGCTCCGCCAGCCGCCGCGCCATCAGGCAGTTGTAGGCAAACGTTCCCCGCTCCTTCGCCTTTTCCCCGTAGAGATCCCACGTCGATTGCGGTTCCTTCGACACGTCGGTCAGCTCGGGCACTGACGTCTGCATACGAAACGCCATCTCATACTGGGCAATGCGGGCGTTGATTTCCGGATCGCCGACGCGCTCGAAGAGGTCGCGATTCAACGCGTTGACCCCATCTATCATCGCACGGCGCGCCTCACCGTCGATCCCCGCGGGATTCTGGAGGTAAAGCACCGGATCTCCACCCGGTCGAAGCGTCACCGCCGCATGCTCCGGAGACAGGAACCCCGAGGACCAAAGCCGGTTGGATAGTGCCTGCACGTTTTTCGTGACGGGCATCTTCGAGGTCAGCACGACAAACGCCGGCAATTCGTCGTTCATTGCCCCGAGCCCATACGACAGCCAGGAGCCGAGCGACGGCTTGCCTGCAAACATATTCCCGGTGGTGATCTGGAGAATCGCGGGTTCGTGATTGATGGCCTCGGTGTGCAGCGACTTGATGACCGTCAGTTCGTCAGCGACCCTCGCGGTCCATGGAAACAGATCCGAGACCCACATGCCGGATTTCCCATACTGCTTGAATCCAAACGGACTCGGGGCAATCGGAAGCCGCGCCTGACTCGCGGTCATCCCCGTCAACACCTGCCCGCCCCGCACCGACTCCGGCAGATCCTTGTCGAACAGGTCGGCCAGCATGGGCTTGTAGTCCCAGGTCTCGATCTGCGACGGCGCCCCCGCCATGAAGAGGTAGATCGCGCGCTTCGCCTTCGGGGCAAAATGCGGCACGACGCTCTCCCGCGAGGTGATGTTCGCGAAGGCCCTGGGCATTTCCTTGCCCAGAATGCTTGCGAGACCTGCCCACGCCAAAGCCTTGCCCGTGCGACCGAGAAAGTGCCGTCGCGTCTCCAGTTGCAGCCATTCCCTCTTCAACGACAGCGGAACGGGCAGGTCCCAGACTGTCGGCCCTTCCCCCGCATGGTCTGAACAGAGGTGGGCATGGGGATCGTGTTGATCGTGCGCGTACATGGATCTGGAAATTTTCGATGGATTACTTGGTCAGGAATTCGTCGAGATTGTAGAACTGGCTCGCCACCATCGTCCAGCTGGCCAGTTCGACCCGATCCAGTCCTGCATCCGACGGGCTCTCTCCGACAGCGAGAAATTCCTCTGCCGCACCGTTGGAATTTCGGAAGTAACGCTCGAAACCATCAAGCGACTTCGAAATCACCGCGCGCTCATCCGGGTCCAGGCGTCGGCCAAGCGTCAGCGCCGAAAGCAGGTCAATGCGTCCGTCCGTGCCCGACTGCGCATGCAGTGCGCGTTCAGCCAGCTTGCGGGCCGCCTCGACCCACTGCGTGTCGTTCATCGTCACAAACGCCTGCAGGGGCGTGTTGCTGCGCGCACGGCGCACGCAGACGGTTTCGCGCGAGGGTGCATCGAAGGTTTCCATGCTCGGCGGCGGCGAGGCGCGTTTCCAGAAGGTGTACAGGCTCCGCCGATACAGGCCCGGGCCATGGTCGTCCACGTAGCTCTTGGTATTGGATTCTGGCATCGCCACCTCCTTCCAAATGCCCGGAGGCTGATAGGGTTTGGCGGGCGGACCGCCGAGGGTTCCCACAAGCAGACCGGATGTCGCCAGCGCGGCATCGCGCAGAATCTCTCCGTCCATGCGGAAACGCGGTCCGCGCGCAAGAAGGCGGTTCGCCGGGTCCTTGACGAGTTGCTCCTGCGTCACACGAGCCGTCTGGCGGTAGGTTGCCGACGTTACCAGCATGCGATACATGCGCTTCACATCCCAGCCGCTTTCGCGGAACTCAACCGCCAGCCAGTCGAGCAGTTCCGGATGCGAAGGCTTGGAGCCCATCACACCAAAATCGCCCGGCGTATCCACAAGCCCGATACCAAAGATCTCCTGCCACATGCGGTTCACTGTCACGCGCGCAAAGAGAGGCTGCTCCGGCGTCAGCAACCAGTCCGCCAGACCCATGCGGTCATTCCTCTCACCCGGAGGCGGCTGTGGAAGAAAATGCGGCATCAGAGGCTGCACGCGCGCGGTCCGCGAATAGTAGTCGCCCCGCTTCAGAATATCGGAAGCACCCGGCGTCGGCTTCTCACGCGCAATCAAGGTTGGCACCCCATCCTTGCTGATCTGCCCGATCGCATCGTCCGCAAGCGCAAGCTCAGCTGTCAGCTCCATCGCCTCGGTATCGATTCCTTCCAGGAAAAAACGGTCAACGACCATGAAGGTTTCTTCGGGTGTCCATTTGGCAATGTCGGGGTTGCGCGACAGAATCTCCGCCGCCACCGTCTCGATCGGCAGACGCGCAACCTCATCGGCAGCCAGCTCGCGACGATAGATGCGCACATCCTGAAACGAGGTCTCACGCATCGGTTCGCCATCCTCCCGACGCCCCAGCTGCGTCGTTGCCTCCGTGGCGATGCTCGCACCGCCAAGATCGTCGCGAATAACCTCAGTCTCAACCGGTCGACCGTTCACATAGATGCGCACTCCCGCGGCTCGCCCGGAACCATCATAGGTGAAGAAGACATGGGTCCAGTCAAAGCTCATGACTCTCTCCGCGGTTGTGACCTCGATCGCCTGCCTGCCCGATGCGTGGGCAAGAACAAGAATCAGCCGGTGCTCGCGCTGATACAGCTCCCATCCCCGCGTTTCCTTTGCCGGAGTCGCCCGCATGCGCGACAGCAGCGCCCCGTAGCCTGTGCCGCTTCCTCCGACCTTTTGCCGCAGCAACACCCAACCTCCCCCAGAGAATGCCTGCGTTCCATCGACCGCACCCGCGTCACCCAGCGAAAGCTGACTGGCGATGTCCATGCGCATGCTTGGCCAGAAGAGTGCATTTTCGCCCCATACCAGCGGATTGGTTTCCGCCTTGAAGCTCGCGGTTTTCGCAGCGGGAGCGGAATTGGCGACTACGTCGCCCTTCCCTTCATTCAGCAGCAATCGAAGTTCCAGCCCATCGTCCACAACCGTCCCCAGCCGGTTTCCGGTGGACAGCCAGGCAGCAAAGCGTTCAGCAGCCGTGCGCTTCCTGTCATCAAGGCGTTGCTGAACGTCACCACGCCACGCGAGCGCCCGCTCCAAAGCGATGCGCGCGGCCCCTTCCGGTAACCGGATCACCGGGTCCGGATCCGCCGTGTTCAGATCCCAGGCCTTTTCCGCCGTATTGCCGAGAAACGCCGCCAGACCGTAGAAGTCGCGCTGGGTGATCGGATCAAACTTGTGATCGTGACACGCCGCACAGCCCGTGGTCAGGCCGAGAAAGACGAGGCCAAACGTCTCCACCCGATCACGAGTCTGATTGACAAAAACCTCCTCGGGTATGGTCCCCCCTTCGTTCGTGGTCAGATTGCACCGCATGAATCCTGTCGCCACGATCTCCTCAATCGACTTTGCAGGCAGGAGATCACCCGCGAGTTGCTCGCGCACAAAACGATCGAACGGCTTGTTCGTGTTGAATGCCTGGATGACGTAGTCCCGGTAGGGCCAGATCGATCGGACATTGTCGAAATGCAGACCGTGCGTGTCTGCATAACGGACATAATCCAGCCAGTAGCGGGCCCGATGCTCGCCAAAGCGCGGGCTCGCCAGCAGACGATCCACTACTTTCTCATACGCATCCGGACGGGTATCCGCCACGAATGCCGCCGTCTCTTCCGGAGTCGGCGGCAGGCCGGTCAGGTCAAAGGTGACGCGCCGCAGCAGGCTGCGCCGGTCCGCCTCGGGTGAGGCCTTTAGTCCGGCACGGACCACCCGCTCAAGTATAAAGGCATCGATCGGCGAACGTGCACCCGAAAACTTCGGTCCAGAAGGAACCTTGGGACGCACGGGCGCAATGAATGCCCAATGCTCCTGGTACTCGGCCCCCTCCTCCACCCATCGCCGCAGCAGCGCAATTTCCGCAGGCTTTAGGGTCTTGTGCGCCTCAAGCGGCGGCATGCGCTCATCCTCATCCTGTGATTCGATTCGCTGCACCAGCGCACTCTTCTCCGCATCCCCAGGGATGATCGCCGGACCCCGATCCTTGCCGGGAGCATAGGCGCTCTCGCGGCGATCCAGGCGCAACCCCGCCTTGCGCGACCCCGGATCAGGGCCATGGCACTGGTAGCAATTCTCAGCCAAGATCGGCTGAATGGAGTCGTTGAACGTCAATTTAGACGAAACAGCCCCTTGCTCTGCCGCGACACCGATCGCCGCAGTACCCGCCAACATCAATCCACCTCCAATCCGACGCAAAGCATGCACGAACTGAAAATTTGACGAAACAATCAGGGGAACTGTCATGAAAATGGCAGGGATGGGATCATGGCAAACCTACCCCTCAATACCCGGAGGCCAAGTCCGATCCCTCGAAAACCAGCATTTCCTCTGCTTGCGATGAAATTTCAAAACACCCTGCGGCTCAAATCGAGTGAAAGCCCGTCTCCCTCGCAGGATTTCCCAGCGTCGGCAACCTCCTGCCCCCAGAAAACCACTCGCTGACAATCCCCGCCAACCCTGGAGGGGCGCGCTTCGTCGTGCCCTGTCTTGCTTCAGATCGCATCACGCGAAGCAACCACTTCCCAGCCTCGACCCCAGCAAACCGCAATGTTCTCGGAATGGATCTCAATCTCTGCGACTTGGAAAGCCACCCGGGGGGCATACCGGCCAAGACGAAGCGTGACCCTCCAGTTTGGACATGCTTGTCAATCGGCTGATCAGCAATTGTGGTTGCCGGAATCCATCCATAGTGCCCCACTCCCGCGGCAAAACGATGCGGCAGAATACCCAAATGAAATTTATCCATCCAATCCTGACCCTCCTTGCAACCCTCTTGGCCGCGATGGCGATAGCCGGGTGTGAAACGCAGACGACCGCGGTTCCCGTTGAAAATCGAGAGCCGTATGTCGGCTCCGCCTATGACCTCGCGAATGTAGACGTGCCCCCCAGAGTCGTCAGCCAAGCCAGGCCAAAATATCCTATCGCTTTCCGGAAGGCAGGGATGCGCGGCCTCGCGGTCGTGGAATTCATCGTGGACGAAAACGGGCACACAAGAAATCTGGTAGCCCGAAAAGCCACGGACGTTGCGTTTGCCGAAGCAGCAAAGATCGCGCTATCCCAATGGGTCTTCTTGCCCGCCAAGAAAGGCGGCGCTATCGTGGCCTGCCGCATGCAGGTTCCGATGGTTTTCAGCATTACGGAGGACTAAGAGGAAACAGCGACAACTGTCTGTTGGAACGCCGCTGTCTTGAGGCAAGCCTCAGTCCGATCAATCGCTGTTGGGCGCGAAATTACGCGCAGCCCGTGCTCTGGAAGCGCCGGTCCCCGATACGGAGTCAAATTTGCCGTAGGACTTGGCTCCATCGAAGGATGAAAGCTATGCGTCGACGCGCTTAGCTTTCCCCAGTCCTAACTCAATTGCTGACTCCAAAAGTACGCGAATCGCAGGATTACACCCCTTGAAAACGAGTTTCGCAATTGCAGTCTGACCGTGTTCCTCGATCGTGCCTGCGACTAGCGCGTTGATGAACGAGCTGTTTGCATTACGCACTCGTGTGAAATCCAGTACCACATGCTCGCAGATCGCGAGGTAAGGCTCGATACGTTGCTGGCGAAAACGCGCCGCCAGCGCTCCGTCCGACAGCTGCGGACCGAACTCCTCAGCAATGGACAGCTCGTGTTTCATGATTCAAACCTAGCAGTCGGATTATGCCGATGCAAGAGTCCTGCTTCGACCTTTGCGGAGTCCGCAGTGCTGCGAAGTCCTGAACAACAGTCTGACGGAAGGTGACCGCTACCAAGGTCCCTGGATAACAGGCCCCCGCATCAAGCTCCCGAGACTCAATGTTGCCTGTAGACCCCGATCGTGAGGAGCGGACTAAAAAGGGGCAGGTCGTGTGGTTTGTACTCAAGAATTCCCCCCTAATCCACGCCGAGACCAGACGGCTTGCCACCGATGTTGCCAGTTGAATTAAAATGTACCCACATGGTGGACGAGAGATGCCTAGCGCACCGGATCGATTTCATGGGTCACCGCCTGAAGCATAGCCATTGTCTCAAGGAAACGTGACGCCGATGAAATTGGCGCAACGGCTGTTGTTGGGATTCGCTGGGCGATCGCGGGAACGACGAAGCGGGCGCCTCCAGTTTGAAGGAAACGTCAATGGCTCATCTGACTCTGTTTGATCCGAATCTCGCCTCCTTTTCTGTCTGCGACGCGGTGGGCACCGACTCGGATTGGGCGTTTTGACAATAAATTCCCAACGCGGCGTGCCGTATAGGAGTTTGTCCTCAGTCAAGTCACACCGCCACACGATGAAACTCCTCATTACCGGCGGAGCCGGTTACATCGGCTCCGTCCTAATTCCTCACCTCCTCTCCGAAGGGCATGAAGTGACGGTCCTCGACACGTTCATGTTCGGACAACCGAGCCTGCTCGAATGCTGCAAATTCGATGGATTTCAGGTCGTGCGGGGTGACTGCCGCGATGAGGCTTTGGTCAAGCCGCTGGTCGCCAAGGCGGATGCCATCATCCCGCTGGCAGCTCTCGTCGGCGCACCGCTTTGCAAGGCCGACGCGGTCGGCGCCCGCACGATCAATCAGGAAGCGGTCGAGATGATCTGTCGCCTGGCCTCTCCCTCGCAATGGATCCTTCTTCCGGTCACCAACAGCGGCTACGGCATCGGCGAATCGGGCAAGTTCTGCACGGAAGACACCCCACTCCGACCGATTTCCCTCTACGGCACGACCAAGGTCGCCGCCGAGGAGGCCGTGCTCCGGCGCACCAACAGCCTGAGTTTCCGGCTGGCCACTGTCTTCGGTCTCTCCCCCCGGATGCGCGTCGATCTTCTGGTCAATGACTTTGTCCATCGCGCCGTCACCGACCGCGCGGTCGTGATTTTTGAAGGTCACTTCAAACGCAATTACATTCACATCCAGGACGTGGCGCGTGCGTTCGCGTTCGCCCTACGGAACTTCGAGCTCATGAAGGGGCGCGCCTACAACGCCGGACTGGAGGAGGCCAATCTTTCCAAGCTCGAGTTGTGCGCCGTCATCAAGAAGCATGTTCCCGCCTTCACGTTTCTCGAGGCGCCGGTCGGAGAGGATCCAGACAAGCGGGACTACATCGTTTCCAATCAGCGCCTGCTGAAAACCGGATTCCGCACCGAGTGGGATCTTGATCGCGGCATCCGCGAACTGATCAAGGGTTACACGATCCTTCGAAATTCCCGTTACAGCAATGTCTGAACGCACCCACCCACCCGGCGTCATCGTCCTTGCCGGTGGTTTCGGCACGCGGGTGAGTCATCTTCTACCCGGAGTGCCCAAGCCCATGGCGAGCGTCGCCGGACGCCCATTCGTCGAATGGGTCGTACGCGCATTCGCACGGTGGGGCTGCCGGGAGTTTTTCATGGCAACCGGGCACCTCGCCCATGTCATCCAGGACCATTTCAAAACCCAGCCGATCCCCAATGTCACCGTCTCTTCCAGCGTCGAAACAAGTCCCATGGGAACCGCCGGCGGCTGCCTGAACGCCCTGCCCTCGGAAGCCGCGCCGAACCGTCGCTGGCTCGTGGTCAATGGCGACTCCCTTGTCCTCGCCGATCCTCGACCTTTGCTGCTGCCGATCGATGCCGGTGTCGCCGACGCATCCCTCCTCGGGCTCGCTCTCCCGGACGCCAGTCGCTTCGGATCCCTCGACATCCGTGGAGACGGACTTCTCAATGCCTTCCGTGAAAAGACTCCCGGCGCCGGCACCATCAACGCCGGCGTTTACGCCTTCAGCGAACGCACGCTGAGAGAACTGCCGTCCACGCGCCCGCTCAGCTTTGAATTCGACGTCTTTCCTGCGCTCGCCGCGAAACACCGGGTGCATGCGACAACCGTGACCGCACCGTTTCTCGACATCGGAACGCCCGAAACGCTCGCGGCTGCGGGTCAGTTCATCGCCTCCCATCAGGGCCACTTCGTATGATCTGCCGCGTCTGCGATTCCACTCATCTCTCACCCGCTGTCGACCTCGGTCGACAGCCCTGGGCCAATCATTTCCTGAAACCCGCGGAAGCAGGCACGGAACCGTTCTACCCTCTCTCGGTGGTGATGTGCGACCGCTGCGGGACTGCCCAGCTCGACTACACGGTGCCGAAGGAGACGATGTTCGCGGACCACACCTACCTCTCGGGCACCACGAAAACACTGAGCGATCACTTTCAATCCGTTGCCCAGGCAGTCGACGAACGCTACTTCAAGGATCGCACTCGAAAAGCGATGCTCGACATCGGATCCAACGACGGCACCCAGCTCCGGCATTACCGCGCACTGGGCTATGACATCGTCGGTGTGGAGCCAGCAATACTTCCATCCGATCTCGCCAATGCCGCCGGTCTCACCACGGTTCGTGCGTTCTTCAACGAACAGACCGCACGATCCCTCAATCGCACCTTTGAAGTCATAAATGCGTCCGGCGTCTTCTTTCACCTCGAGGAACTTCATTCCGTTACCGAGGGCATCCGGCACTGCCTGGCTCCGGACGGAGTCTTCGTCATCCAGTTCCTCTACATGAAGCGCATCGTGGAGAACGACGCCTTCGATCAGATCTACCACGAACACCTGCTCTACTACAATCTGCGCACGCTCGACACGTTGCTCAGGCGTCACGGCCTGGCGCTCTTCGACGCGGAACTCTCGCCCATCCACGGTGGATCCATCATCGCGCACGTGACCCACGCTCCCGCTGCAAGACCAAGCGCGCGGCTCGCGGACTTCATCGCTGCCGAGGATGCTGCCGGTGCAAATACACTCTCCTGGTACCACGATTTCGGCCGACGAATCGCGCTGCGACGCGAAGAGAACCGCGCCTATCTCGAACAATGCCGAAAGGCGGGCAAACGGGTCTTCGGGCTTGGAGCTCCGGTGAAGGGAAACACCCTGCTGAACTACTACGGAATCGGCCCGGAACTCATCGAATGCCTGACCGAACGCAATCCGCACCGACGCGGACTGCTCGCTCCCGGCAGCCACATTCCCGTGCGGATCGAGGACGAGTTTACCGAGGTACCTGACGTCTACTACGTGCTCGCGTGGAATTTCAGGAAGGAGATCCTTGCGCGCTACGCGCATCTGATCGCGCGCGGTGTTGAGTTCTATTTTCCGGTCAACCCGAAGGAGACATGAGCCGGTCGCTTTCGATCTTCGTGACAGGCGGACACGG
This sequence comes from Verrucomicrobiota bacterium, assembly GCA_963205455.1. Lineage (GTDB taxonomy): Bacteria > Verrucomicrobiota > Verrucomicrobiia > Opitutales > Opitutaceae > UBA6669. Next base: position 4,865 of record CAUJJL010000123.1, on the reverse strand, counting down.
CTTCCTCGGGCGCCACCTGACATCCGCGCTTGAAAACGCCGGCCATCATGTCGTGGCCCCGCGCTCGCGCGACTGCAATCTCCTCGATCCCGCGGCACTGACGCCCTGGAACTCCCGTCGTTTCGATCGCATCTATCATCTCGCCGCCTGGACCCAGGCAGGGGACTTCTGCCTGCACCACCCGGGTGAACAATGGGTTCACAATCAGAGGCTGAACACGACCGTCCTTGAGTGGTGGGCGTCCTCCCAGAAACAGGCCAAGCTCATCACAATTGGGACGAGCTGCGCCTACGCGCCTGATCGCGAACTCCGGGAAGAAAACTATCTCGAGGGACAGCCGATCGACAGTCTCTTCACCTATGCCATGACCAAGCGCATGCTGTGGATCGGACAGCTCGCCCTCGCGAAGCAATACGGCCTGAAGCACCTCACGCTCATTCCCTCGACGCTCTATGGACCGGAATATCACTCGGACGGTCGCCAGCTCCACTTCATTTTTGATCTGATCCGAAAAATCCTGCGCGGCCATCTCTACAATGAGCCCGTGATCCTCTGGGGCGACGGACACCAACGCCGCGAATTGATCCTCGTCGACGACTTTGTACGCGTCGCGCTCGAGCTCAGTCCCCGTGTGGAAGGACAGGTCGTCAATGTCGGCGCAGGCGAGGAATACCCCATCAGGACTTTTGCCGAACTGATCTGCCTCCAGGTCGGCTATGACCCATCACGCATCCAATACGACACGAGCAAATACACAGGCGCGCGCTCAAAATGCCTGGAGATCACGCGGCTCCGCCGACTGTGGCCCGACTTCAATCCAATCTCGCTCGGAGCCGGCCTGAAGCCAGTGATCGCCTGGGTGCGCGAGCAGTTGGTAGAAACCAGAGCTGACTCAGGACTGCGGGCAAAATAATAGTCGTAGGCTGCCTGAAGGTCGTTCGGCAGGTCCCCCGACAGCCGAAACGATTTCATCGGCGCAGGCGCTGAATCTCTTCTCCGACAGGCAGTGTGGCGTCGGGACGCTCTTCTGCCTGCCTCTCGCGCTGCTGGAGCTTGGCCAATTGTGCGTCCGTCGGTTGCCATTGCTCATCAAGCTGGCGTAATAATGTATCGGCCACCGCGGCTTTCTCTGCTGGCGTTAGTTGATCAAGCTGGGAAGAGAGGGCTGCGCTCACTGGCATCGTTTCATGCTAGGCCTCTCTCCCCCGGCGGCAAGTGCGGTTTTTCCACCTGAGGGCTGGACTCCAGATTCTGACAATGCACTCAGCAACCGGTCTGGATTTCGACGATAGCCCGGACAGCGGCAGCCAGGTCGGGATGGCCGCGCACGCCTCTTTCCTCGCGCAGCCGACGATTCTCCAGCGGCTCTTCGTCCGTACAACCGACCGCGGCCACGTTGATCCCCGCCGCAATGCCGGCCTCCCAATCAGACGGAGAATCTCCGATCATCCAGCAGAGCTCAGGATCCAGTCTGTCTACCTTGCAGGTTTCGAGGATATAGCGGGGCGACGGCTTGCGATACACCATGGGGGCATCGGGCGCCTCCGGTGCGATGCACACGCCTGCAAAAAAGTTGGAATCGGACGACGCGCCGAGCAGGTCCATCATCCTGCGATTGACGGCATGCACGGCATCAAGGCCGAACATTCCACGCCCCACTCCGGATTGGTTGGTAAAGAGGTAGAGCGAAAACCCGGCTGCCCGCGCACTTTCGAGTGCCGCCTTTGCACCCGCGATCAGTTCCACCTGTTCCGGCGTATGCAGGTACGGGATGTGAACGATCACCGTCCCATCCCGATCGAGAAACATCGCACGACGACGGGTCACTGAGGACACGCCTGCCTTTTCTGCGGTCGATGTTTTGCGATTTGAGCCGGTAGTCAAATGGTCCTCCACACGGAAACTCAGCATATTGCCGGCGAGCTTTCCAGCCGCCACTTTGCCGGCTGAAAACGTTCTCCTGCTGCACTCCCGATGCCTTCCCGGGATTTCCAAAGTGTTTTCCCTAGTGCGCGGTTTGTTGTTCAGGCTCCCCCCGCCGGGTCCGATTGCATGGCCCATGTCCTACTCGCTTCCGCCACTACCAAAATCGCCCGCACGCCGGGTCAATCCCGGCTGGGCCGACGCCCTGTACCGCGATGTGGAATGCGGCATGCCTTTGGGCAGATGGCACGATGTTGTTATTGACGATGAAGGGTTGGAGGAAATGATTCCTTCCATGCCGTCGCTGCACGATCGCCTGATGGCCTCCATGGGCCAGCCTTCCACTCCCCCGGTTGCGCTTTGGACGAAGAATCCTTTCGGCAGCGACGCAGCGTGAGTGTCGCCCGGGATCCCGCGCTGCCACCAGATCAAGTCCACCCGCGGGTTCAGCGTCTGTTTCACTTCACGACCTGGGCTGACCGGCTCGAGCCCGTCGATGACTTTCTGTCCCGGCTGCCCAGCCTCGATCTCCGCGGGAAGGTCAGCGATGCAAACGACCCTTCGCTGACTGCGCTCGCCAGGCTCGACTGCGACTGGCATGGCGAGAACGCCCGGGTTTTTGGCGCGCTTTCACATCCATCGCTCCAGTTTCAGCCCGCGTTTGTCGTGGGGGTGACATCGATGACCGACTTCCTGCAGCGCTGTCGGCAGAAGCCTGCCGGCGAAACCTGGTGGCTCGTTTTCATGGGCCAGCATCCCCAGAGCCTTGCAGGAACCTGGAAAAGCCTCGGTCCCATCCTGCGAAAACTGGACATCCGCATCCTCTTTTATGCCTTTGATGAGGCGAGCCGCACCATGCCTTGCTTCGCGGACCTGGCACCACATCTGGATGTTTTCATCCATGACGAAGATCCGCTCGCGGCAAAGGCCGCACCCTTGTTGAAAAATGGCTGCCTCATGCTTCATCGCAGTTGGGTGGCAAACTGCCTTCCCTTCTCAGTGTCGTTCAACGAAAATTCCGAGAAGAAAATCATCTTCCTTGGGTCAAAACTTGGACTGACACCGCACCGCCAGCGGCAGGTGGATTTCCTGCAAAAAAAGTTCAAAGACTCCTTCCGGATATTTGCAGATCACTCGGTCTCCGTCGCGGAACGCTCCACCCTGAGCAGGTACAAGGTCAGCCTTTGCCCCGAGGGGAGAAAGTTTGCAACACCCGCAATGGCGGCCACACACACGGACCGTCCGTTCTGGTCGGGATGTATGGGCATGGTGCCCGTCAGTGAAAACTCTGTGGCAGGCGGGCGTCTCGAAACGCTGGCTCAGGCGGGCCTGATCCTGCGCTACAGCCATGGCAATCTTCAGGACCTGGGAGCAGCCTGCGAGCAGGCACTTGAGCTCGACAACACTTCACGGCGCCGCATCTACGACCATTTCAATCGCGAGGAAACCGTCGGAAGCGTTGTCGCCGAACTGATCGCCCGGCACGAGCTGCGAACCTCCGCGTGAAACTGAAAGTTTTTTCATCTGCACCGGCTGCCGGGCCAGAGATTTTCATCACTCCCTTGATCCACCGCAAGAAAGGCGGATGACAGAAGTCAAAGTAATGGCTTGAAATGGGAAGCTCGGATGTGGACGCTGGAATGTACCAGCGTCCTTGCGATTGCTGACTCTCCTTTTCCGGCGATATGACATTTCCCTCCTTTCTTCGTCTTCCGGCACGACGCGCGTGCCAGGCCTTGGCTGTCGCATGCCTGCCGCTACTCACAGGTGGCTGGATCTATGGCCCGCAATCCACATTCCAAGCCGAGGGCCCGGTGGCCAAGTCACAGCTCGATCTCTTCTATGTGACGCTGTGGGTGTGCACCGTCATCTTTATCTTTGTGGGCGGTGTGCTCGCCTATGCCACGCTGAAATTCAAGGCGAACGAAAACGATCCGGAGCGTGAACCTCCGGAGCAGAGCCATGGCAACCCGTTGGTTGAGATCAGCCTGATCGGAGCATCGATCATGGCGCTTGTCATCATCGCTGTGCCCACGATCCACGGCATCTGGTACAGCTATGACGTGCCTGAAGCCGAGAAGGCGAATGCCTACGAGGTCAATGCGACCGGTTACCAGTGGTGGTTCAAGTTCGAGTACCCGAAGGAGCAGATCGACGGATCCGGCAACCTGCTCACCGCAAACGAACTCGTGATTCCCGCGGGCCGCCCCGTGCGCGTCAATCTCCGCACGATCGACGTCATCCACTCCTTCTGGGTTCCCAAACTCGCGGGCAAGGTCGACATGATTCCCAACCGCGGCAATTTCCTTTGGCTGCAGGCAGATAACCCTGGATACTTCTGGGGACAATGCGCCGAATATTGCGGTGAGTCCCATGCCGTGATGCGTTTCCGCGTCATTGCGCTTTCGGAAAGCGACTTCAATGCCTGGCTCGCCAACCAGAAGAATCCGGCCCGCAAGGCGGGTTCTCTCTTCGCCGGTGCGATCGATCAGCCACGGATTCAATTCGCGTCCTACACCTACGAAAAGCACAAGCGCAATGCTCCAGGCTGGAGCGAGGCGTTCGATCAGCAGCCGTTCGCCGCGTGGAAGAAGCAGCAGGAGATCACCGTCGACGACAACCTTGAGCTGGTGGCTCAGGGAAGAAAGCTCTTCCAGGAAAAGACCTGCGTGGGCTGCCACACCATTCGCGGGCACGCGGGCATCGGCATAACGGGGCCGGATCTCACCCATGTTGGTGCACGCACCACCATCGCCGGAGGCCTTCTGGAGAATACTCCACAGAATCTTCACCGCTGGCTCGTGGAGCCCAATGAGGTGAAGCCCGGCAACAAGATGTGGTTTGGCGGCTACATGGCCCGCAACGATGCGGGACAATGGGCACCCAACTTTACCATCAACGACAACGAGGCGCGCGCGCTGGTCGCCTACCTCCACAGTCTG
>CAUJJL010000122.1 GCA_963205455.1 Verrucomicrobiota bacterium | reverse complement strand
GCTTGGCATCGATCTTGGCACGTCCTATCTGAAGGCGGGCGTGTTTGATGATTCCGGGAGACTCCGCGGAATGGGTCGTGTGTCCACGGGAGTGCGTGAGCCTCGCCCTGGGTGGAAGGAGCTGGATGTGGCGGAGTTTCTTCAGCATTTGCGCGAGGCTGTGAGCGCCGCGATCCGAGAAAGCGGTTCTGTGACGTCGGAGATCAAGGCGATTTCGTACGGATCACAGGCCAATACTTTCGTCCTGCTCGATGAGCGCGGTCACCCCATCACTCCGCTGATATTCTGGCATGATCTTCGGGCGCACGCGCTCGCGGAAGAACTGCGGGATTTCGGTTCGTCTGGAGAGCGACGCAGACGCACGGGACTCTGGGCGCTCGCCCCCGAAAGCGCTCCGGCGAAGGTGTTGTGGATGATGCGTCACTCACCGGAGCTGTGGCGTCGGTGCCGGTCGGTCATGACCGTCAGTGACTACCTTTCTTTCTTCCTCACGGGCGAGCGGGTGGGGGATGCGAGCACCGCTGCGCTGACTGGACTGTATGATCTAACCCGTCGGGAATGGTGGCAACCGGCGCTGGACAGGTTTGGGCTGGACGCGTCGCAATTGTCGGTGCCCCTGCTGCCGGGTTCGAGCGTGGGCAGGCTCACATCCGAAGCGGCGGCATTTTTCCAGCTTGAGGCGGGGACGAAGGTTGCAGCGGGTGCGTTGGACCATCATGCCGCGGCGATTGGCTCCGGGCTCGGTGTGCACGTGGAGGCGTCGCTTTCGAGCGGCACGGTGCTTGCGGCGATGGTCCTCAAGGATGAGATCGTGCCGATGCCCGACTGCATTTGGGGACCGCATCCGGGGCGTTCGAGGTATTATGCCCTTGCCTACGATGCGAACGGCGCGGGAAGGCTTGAGGATTATCAGAGGCGCTTTGCTCCGGATTCAACGGTAGGCGAATTGATGGCCGACCTGGAGCAGGGCGCCGGAGCGCGATATGAGGCGCATCGGGAACCGCTCATGCGGCACCTGCGGGAAATTGCGGTGACGGAAATAGCGCTGCTGGAAAAGACTTCACGCGGCAGCCGTTTTTCAAGGATTGCCGCGACAGGCGGGGGCGCGCGCAGTTTGGTCTCGCTGCAGATGAAAGCCGACGTGCTTGGGTTGCCTGTACTGTCGACTTCACCTGAACCCGCATGCCTCGGTGCCGCAGTGCTGGCGGCTGTTGGCAGCGGAATCCATGAAAGCCTGGATTGCGCCGTCTACAAGATGGTCCGATCGGAGCGGGTGGTGTATCCGAGCGGCATGGGATCAGGCCCGAAGGCTTGAGACCTGCTTCGGCAATTTGGTCACAAATCACGATCCCGGTTCGATTCCCCGACAAGAATCGCTGCGATCCCGATTCGGCAAGATCTTCCGTCCAATAATCGGTAACATCTCGTTTCCGCGCGGATTGTGAAAAAGCGCCAGAGTACAAGCCACACGACCTGGCCCTTTTTGGATGCTCCCGGGGCCTGCCGCAACCGGCAAATGCCTGACTCAAAAATTTGAGCGCTTGCCCGCCAGACACTTATCACATCTATTCTGCTCATGCACCCCACGCCAATCAGACCTTTGGGTAGGGCCGAATAACACTGTTGGGCGTCATGTTGACCATGCAGCCAAAGCACATGTAAGGAGCATGAATTGTGATGAAAGTTCGCGTCGAGAGCCTTACGGTTTCGGTAGATGGATACGTTGCGGGTCCACATCAGAGCCTGGAAAACCCGATGGGCGTCGGAACGTCGGGGCTGCATGCGTGGGCCTTTTCAACCCGGACCTTTCAGCAAAAGGTTATGGGCGCAGACGGTGGTGCCACGGGTGTCGATGACGAGATCGCGGCACGCGGGTTTACCAACATAGGAGCATGGATTCTTGGTCGGAATATGTTCGGGCCAATTCGCGGCCCTTGGCCGGATGACGAATGGAGAGGTTGGTGGGGTGACAACCCGCCTTACCATGTGCCAGTTTTTGTCCTCAGCCACTATCCGCGCGAAGCGATCGAAATGGAAGGTGGAACGACCTTTAATTTCGTAACGGGAGGCATCCGAGAAGCGTTAGCGCTAGCTCGTGAGGCTGCGAGCGGGAAGGATGTACGCATCGGCGGGGGTGCCAATACAATCCGACAGTTCCTCGATGAGGGCTTAATTGACGAAATGCATATTGCAGTATCCCCGGTGATCATTGGAGCGGGAGAGTCACTTTTTCACGGCATCAACCTCCGCGAGCTTGGGTACAGTTGCAAAAAACATGCTGGTACGGAACTCGCTACCCATTTTTTCATTTCACGTGATAGCGGATGACGCCCAACAAATCGGTGCAGCCGACCGTCATCCCGCTGCGCGGGCTGCCGGCGGCTGAGCTCAGGCATTGGGCGAAGAAAGACACGATGTCGCAAAAACTATCTGATCTCGAAAAGTTCGCACGCTGGTATGCGACGCCGTTGAAGGTGCTGAAGGGCATCCCCGACGGGGACGGTGCATTCGTCGCGCTGTCGATTGGATGTTTTTTGTGCGAGCGATACTATCGGTCCGTCGCCGGCACCCAGGACAAGTGGCGCGATCGCACCGTTCTCGAAAGAGCGACGCAGGACCTGGACGTGAGCAAAGATTTTTTCGAGGATTTCTGGGATATTTTTCGCCACGGCACGCAGCATCAGGGCACGCCGAAAAAGAAGAAGAAAGTAGACAAGACCACGGGCGTGAAGTCGCACTTCAGATGGAGGATTTCGCATACCTTTGCAGCGGTTCCCACGCGATATAAGAAGAGGAATCGAGTCGTCATCTGCATCAATCCTTGGACGTTTGCTGAGTTGATGCTCTCAAAGTTCTTCTCGGATTCTCCTCGGCTCTCGGACGTTTCAAATCACATGTTCGGATGAATTTTCAAAGGCCCCATGAAGGGTAAGCCAAAGCGTGTTCCATGGCCCGGAAAGAGAGCCCATCCAGAGCATCACAGACAACGAGACCGCGCTGCGCCCGGTCGTGTCTGACTGCTGTCGTTGGGCGAACTGAACGATGAACATTAATTGGGACCTCGTGCTGAAGATTGCGGTGCCGCTTTTCACGCTGGGTTTGGGGAAGTATTTGGACCGCTTGCTTGAGAAGCGACCTCGGCTCATCATCTACCTCGGCCATGCGTCCGCGTTCACGATTCGCGGGAATCCCGATGTCGTCGTTCACACGCATGCGGTTGTTGTCCGCAACGCCGGCCGCCAAGCCGCGATCAATGTCCGCGTTTGTCATCATGTGCTCCCGGAGAATTTTCAGATTTATCCTCCGGTGCCGCATGAGGTCGTTCGAGATCCGAGTGGCTCCGCCGAGATCGTTATTCCGAAGCTCGTGAGGAACGAGCAGGTGACGATTTCGTATTTGTATTTTCCACCGCTGCTGTGGTCGCAGATCAATTCTTACACGAAGTCCGATGAAGGTTTCGCGAAGACGCTGAATGCGATTCCTACCCCTCAGCCTGCCAAGTGGCTCATTGTGGTTATCTGGTCAGTTGTTTTCGTCGGGGTAGTTTCACTTCTCTATCTTGCTGCCGTCGGAATCATCGCGGTGCTCAAATGAA
>CAUJJL010000121.1 GCA_963205455.1 Verrucomicrobiota bacterium | reverse complement strand
CCCTTATCGCCGCCCGGGCATCTGGTGCGTCGATGAGGCCGAACTTGAAGCCGTATTTGCCGGCGTTCGCCTTCATCCACTTTTCATAATCCGCGGCTTTGGCATCGAAGCTCACCGCGACAAAGACGACGTCCTGCGCCGCGAGTTGTTGGCGCATCTTCTCGTAGAAGGGAAAGGCTTCCTTGCAGAAGTGGCACCACGAGGCCCACGTCTCAACGACCACGATCTTGCCTTGAAGGTCCGAGATGCGGAACGGCTGCTTGTCGGTCCAGCCGATGAATTTCGGGTCGGGCAAACGCTCACCAGGCCGGAATTCCTTTTGCTGCAGTTCCGGCAAGCTCTCGCCCGCCTTGAGCATCACCTGCGCGTCGCGCTCAAACGCCTCGCGCGAAAAATCCGCCGCCGAGAGTTTCGCCTTCGCGTCATAACGCACGACGCGCATCTCGTCCCAACTCTCCGAGGCGTCAGGACCGCTTGCGGATGTCTTAAGTGAATCCACGCGCATGATCGACCGCACGATGAACCCATCGGGATCGATGTAGCAGTGCTGACTGGAAAGACCCGCCACCCTGCCCGGCTGACCCGGGGTGTCTGCCCCGAGGGTGATGTTGAGCACTTCGAGGACATCGCAGCGCTTCCCGCTCACCATCTCCTGACCGGCATAGCCCACATAGGTGGCATACCACAGTGCTGCCTCAAAGTTACGTCGGGCAGTCGGTGCGGCATGACGCCAAGGGAGGTCGTCGGGCAAAGCGAGCTCGCCTACAAGATTCCCATTCCGCCCCCGACCAACGGCATACTTGTCGGCAGAATTCTGAACAATCACCTGCCACGGCCGCTCCTCGTCCTGCCGGTAGGACACGTTCGCAAAGGTGCCAGTCACAGAACCATCGTTGAGAAAGCGTTCCGTGCGGCGTCCCTTACTCACGGTATCGACGCCCCCTTTGACCAGATGCACGTCGAATTCTACGGTTGCCGTCCACCCTTCCAGTCCCGCGTAAGCCGCGCGAGTCCGCTCGATGACGGCGCGCGCCACCGGCGAGACCCAAGGTTGGGCGCGTTCATTGGCCGCGGCGACGGCCAAGCTGCCGGCCAGCGCCATCAGGCAAGAGAACCAGAAAAAGGGCTGCATCATCGCGGGAGCGGGCGTCGATCAAAAGCGCTTCCGAATGGTCAGGGAGTAGCGACGGAGCCGTGGGTCCTCGATATTCTGGAAGCCCGTGCGAGTGCCGGTGCCAGCCTGCAAGGGAGGCTCGCGGTTGAAGACATTCTGCAGCCCGACTGAGACCTTCAGGTCGGAAAACGCACGCCGCCAGCCCTCGTGACCGCGGCCGAACTGATAACTGATCTGCGCATCGTGGTAGAATTGAGAGCCCCAGTGGTCCGCCCCCTGGGTCAGGACCGTGTTCGCAATTGCGGCGGCGGTGGCACTGACCGTATAGATCAACTGCGAGTCGTAAAACTGGGTGTTCCAACCTGCCGACCATGAACCGCGACTCCAGTCGAGTCCCACGTTGCCCCGCCACTTCAGGGGGCTCGAAAGATAGCCCACCTCGTTCAAGTTGGGCACCGTCGGCACGACTTGTCCGGCAAAGCGCCGGTTCCACGTCGCGATCGCGTAGGCATTAAACTCTCCCCACGTTGTCTTGCGCGTGTAGTCAGCCTGAACGTCCACCGCCTCCACCTCGCGCCGGGCAAAGTTGAGCGCCGTGGCCTTGATGCCGGTCACCACGCCTCCGGTGTAGCCGAAGGCCTGGTCCGCGGGCGTGAGCGGGGCGCGAACAAGCACACCCGGCAAGACATCCTCGAAGTCGAAGAGCTGCTGATTGGACAAATTGGCGATCTCGTCGGTCTTGTTAATCTTGGTGTAATCGACCGACAGGCGGAAGGCGGGCCAGAAACGAGGAGTGAAAACGACGCCGCCGGAATAGCTCTTCGACTGCTCGGGCCGCAAAGCCGGATTCCCGCCCACCAGATAGGTCACGGGCCCTACATCCGCCGGAACTTTTCCGCGCTTGTGATCGATGAGTGAAGGGAATGATAAGCCATTGAGCGAAGGAGAGCCCGCGAGTTGGGTGGCATTCGGGGCGAGAAATCCGCTGCCGGCACTGGCCCGGAAAGCGATGTCCGGCAGCGGAGCGTAGCGCAATCCGACGGTATAGGTGGAGGAATCAAAATGGGGCGTGTTGTAGGGGAGATCGGGATAGGGGCCGGCCGGGTTTGAAAGCGCTGGAAATTTAATTTGCGCGACCGCCCGGGCTTGTGCGGCGTCGTGGCGACCGGCCACCTGCAGCTCCAAGCGCGGCTGCTTGCCCGCTCCGGCAAGCGGCGCCAACAGCGGCACCCGCGTCTCGACATACACGGACTCATTGGTGGTGGCAGCACCGGGAACGTAAGCATAAGTCGGCTGCGGTGCCGCCGTGTTAGCCCCAACGGCCACGGAAGGATCAATCTCGAGTTTGCGCCACTCCGCACTGGCTGACACCACGACATCGCCGGCCGGCAGACGAAACACCGGACCCGAGGCTCGCATCGTCGCCGACTGAGTGAGCGAATAGACGTAATTGTCCAGACCGGCCATACCTGGCACCAGATAAGATGAGATGGCCAGCGGATGCTGGTTGAGGTCACGGAGCAGGTCGAACGTGCCGGCCGAAACGGCGCTGTTATAGGAAAGCCCCGCCCCGGCCGGACCATCGGGGTCACCCAGAACCGCATAGTCGAAGCGCGCATCATACATTGACCGTCCCCACACGTAGTCGAGTCCCGCCTGCCAATCGCCGGGCAACTTCGCCACGAGGCCGCCGGTCAACCGCGTGACGATCATCTCGACGCTGTTGTTGTTATAATACAGGCCCAGATTGGGATACGGATAGGAAACAACGACCGCCGTCGTGAAGGGGTTGGCGGGATTGGCGGCCGAGAGAGTAGCGTTGCTTGGAGCGCCATTGGCGCCCGAGGCTTGGGTGAAGGTATCCGTCCGCAAAAAATCCACATAACCCTCAAGCCAGGGAGCGAGCTTCTGGCGCAGGCCAAACCCAAGGGACGTAACCGGTGAGGCGCTGGAAAGCTGCCGGCCTCGACCGCCGTTGAAATCAGCCGGCAGGTTGAGATTGTAGCGACCGGCATTGGCGATAAGCGCCGCCGCGTTATCCGACGCGACACCGGCATAGCCGACGGGCACGGACGTGATTGGCGAATTAAGCACGGTCCCGCCATATTGCGGTTTGAGCACGAGGTTCTGACCGTTTTGGTTGCGGATGTTGGGCGTGTAGCCCAGTGGCACACTGGAAGTGCCCGTGAAAGCCGCGGGATTGTTGGCAAAGGCGAGCTGGCGCGCGCGCGTCGCGAAGTCGCGATCCTGCACGAGCAGTTCATTCGCATCCTGCCAACTCGCCGTGAGCGTGAGCACGGTCGCACCGCCGCGCAGGCTTGTGCTGGCGTTCAGATCCACGCGCCGCCGCGCGGTGTCGGTGTCGAAGGTGTTGACATAGTTCAGCGTCAGGACGGCGCCGCTGAAATCCTTCCGCGTGATGATGTTGATGACGCCACCGGTGGCACCGCCGCCGTAGATGCCGGAGGCCGTGGAGGGCAACACCTCAATGCGCTCGATCATCTCAAGCGGGATGGCGCTGGGGTCGGGCGGGAATGAGGTGTAGGTGCCCGCGTTCGGGACACTGGGCAGTCTCCGCCCGTCAACGAGAATCAGGGTTTGGGCGGCGCCAAGACCGCGCAGGTTGATGGTGGTGCTGAGCGCATTGCCACCCGTGAATTGATTCATCCCGAGCTGCGTCGCCATCGGCAGGCGGGTGCGGAAAAAATCGGAAAGGTTGGAGGCCTGCGAATTCTGGATCCGGTCGCGGCCGAAGACCACGTAGGGCTGCACGTCGTCGCGCGTGCGCGGGATGTCGAGGTTGATCGATTTCGAACCGAAGACCTCAAACTTATCGAGGACCAATTTGCCGTCCTCAACCTTGCTTTGGCTTTTCGGGGTGGTCGCCTCTTCCGGCTCCACCCTTGGGGCGTTTGGGACGGGGACCCTCACGAGGCTGAGCGCACCGTTCTGCTTGTCGGCGACGACCCGGAGGGCAGTGCCTTCGACCATCCGGTCGAGTGCCTCGCGGGCGGTGAGCACACCCTTGACCGGGTTGGTGGTGACGCCCTGCACGGCCTCGGCGGAATAGAGGAGCTGCTCGCCGGATTGCGCGACGAACTGCTTCAGTGCTGGCAGCGCCGCGCCGACGGGGATGTCAAACGACTTGGTCGCCGCGGCGGCCGCGGCGGTGGAGTTAAACAGGAGGCTGAGGCCACAGGTCAGCGAAGCCACGGCCGCGCGCAGGAACATCGACGGTTGGGAGGTCATGGGAAAGCCCCGCACCATAATGCGGATTGTCAGAACCACGGGCGAGGCGGCGACTATCCCTAGGCACACTTGCTGGTTTTTTTGGCCACCGGTCGGAGCGTAACCGATTCCAGGTGGATGGAAACCGCGAAAGTCGCGAAGGTGCGCGAAGGATCGAACCGGTATTTACAAGAGGAAACAGAGGGACAAGGTAGGCAGCCCGCTGGCGGGCGCTGGAGCGGCGTGCGCCTGCGATCCAAGCGCGAGCAGGCTCGCTGCCTACGGGCCGGGGCGCAGGACGGTGGCGATCTCGGTTTCCTCGACCGCGATGCCGTAGTTTTCCCGGAGCATGCGGACGAAGCCAGCCGGGTCGTCGGGCTTGAAGGAGCCGCCGTAGCGCTGTCGCGCCAGCGCCGGATCGCGGATGACGAGCTTGTGCCGGTTGTAGCGGTTGAACTCCGCCACGATCTCGCCCAGCGGGGCCAGTTCGAAGTCGAGCCGACGCTCCTGCCAGGCAAGCTCGCGCCGGATCTCCTCGGTGGACACCGGGACCACCGCCGCCAGCAAGGGATTGCTCTCCACCGGGACGGCCACCTCCGGCAGCGCGACGACGGCCTTCTGGCCGGACGTGAGCACCGGCGGGTCGAGGCCCGGCAGGGCGACGCCATCCCGATCGGTCGGCGGGGCCAGAAGGCTCTGGCCCGAGGCCGCATTGTCCACGCGCACCTTGCCCTCGGTCACGAGGATCTCGACCGCCTGTGCGTCCACGCGCACGTTGAAGGCGGTGCCCACGGCGTGGACCGACACGCCGGCGGCCCCGACGATGAAGGGGCGGTCGGGATTCTTGGCGACGGCGAAGTGCGCCTCGCCGCGCTCCAGCCGGATGCGGCGCTCGGACGGGGTGAAGGCGGTGACCAAAGCGCTGTCGGTGTTGAGCGAGACGACCGAGCCGTCGGGGAGCCGGAGAATGCGCTGTGCGCCGATTTCGGTGACGGCCTCGCCGCGGTAATGCGCCGGACGCCACCAAGAGACATAGGCGACCGCCAGGGCCGCCGCCGTCGCGGCCAGCGAAATCGCCAGCCCCCGCCACGACCGGGGTCGGGCCGCCGGGACCGGTGCGAAAGCGGGGGCGGTTGCCACGGCCGCGGGCTGGTTCACGCGGCCGAGCAGGGTCCACGTGCCGTCGAGTTCGTTGAAGAGCTCGGCGTGGCGCGGATCGGCACAGAGCCAGTCTTGGAATTCCTGTTCCTGGTCGTCCGACAGGCCCTGCTGGCAGCGGGCAAACCACGCCAAGGCCGTCTCCTCCATCGGGGTGGGAGGCGGGAGCGGCGTATCGTTGTTCAAGGGAAGGCGTGACATGGCGGATTAGGCGCGGGCATTCGGCGAAACGCGGGTCAGGCAATCCCGGGAGACCCCGCGGAGGAGGAGAAATTGCCGACAGCGGAACACCGCGAGGCAGAGCTGAGCGTCGACGGTGTTGACGGAGATGTTCAGTTGCTGGGCGATGGCTTGATGGGAGAGGCCGTGAAAGCGGCGGAGGATGAGGACCTCGCGGCAGCGGGTCGGGAGGGCGTTGATCGCTTCGTGGAGAATTTCGATTTCCTGGTCATGGGCGAGGGTTTCGGCCGCATTGGGCCTATCCTCTACCACGGACAACTGCTCGATATTCCCTAGGCTCTCCGTCGCGGCCACCTGCCGGTGGCGGGCGAGATCGACCGCGGCATTGCGCGCGGTGACAAAGAGATAGGGACGGACTTCCCGGATCTTTCCGGCCACCTTGGCGCGGATCAGGTGGGCGTAGGTTTCCTGGATCAGGTCGTCCACGTCGGCCAGCCCGGGGAAGCGTCCGCGCAGGTAGGCCCGGAGCGCCGACTCGTGCGGCTGCACCTCGGCCGCGAACCACTGCGCATGGTCCGTGGCGGCAAGCTGGCCGAGGCGTACGGAGAGGGAAGCCACAGGGAGCGGAGGATGCGGGTGATTCAATCGTCGCCTTGCGGAATGCCGACCGAAAAAATACGCCGATGGGCGAAAATCCCCTTAGGGTGTTGGGCCGGTCCGCCCGTGGTAGCGCGGCCAGGGCGGCGAGGGTTTAGCAGAGAGAATGTTAATCCGCGCTGATCAACGCTGATACGAGCCCAGGCTGGTTAAGCGCGCAGATCAGCGTTCCAATATTCCTGGCTCCGTGCTTCGCGCCACGGCGTCTTTGCGCTTAACCTGCTCTTGTGAACCATGCCGTCGCGGGGCGGCTGACGAATTCCTCGATCGGTATGCCGCCCTCGCCGACCAGCCAGGCGTTGGCCCCCGGGTAACGCCGCCGAAATGCTTCCAGGCCCCCGAGCCGACCTGGTCGTCCGCTTTTCACTTCAATCGCCCAGATGCTCGTCCCGTGGCTCACCACGTAATCAACCTCGATGTCGCCATCCCGCCAGTAAGTGACCGACCAGTCCGGTCCTCGCAGTCCGTTGAGCAGGTGGGCGCCCACGGCGTTCTCCACCAAGCGCCCCCACCAGGCGCCGTCATCGCGCGCTTGCGGCCGCGTGCGCAACGCGAGGGCGTTGATCAGGGCGTTGTTCCACAGCACCAGTTTCGGACTGCTGCCACGTTTTCTTACCTGCCCTTTCGAAAACAGTTCCAGTCCCGACACCAGAAACGCAGTTTCGAGCAGGCGCAGATAGCCGGCCAGGGTGGTCGTGTTGCCGGCATCGTTCAACTGACCGAGCATCTTGTTGTACGAAAGCACCTGCGCCGGATAGGTCGCCGACAGGGCAAAAAGATGCCGCAGCAGCGCCGGTTTGGTCACCGGCTGCAACTGCAGGACATCGCGAGCCAGCACCGTCTCGATGAGAGAATCGGTGACATAGCGCTTCCATACCGATTCCTCGGCGGCGAGCGGGGCCGATCCAGGATAGCCGCCGAAATACATCCATTGATCGATGGCCCAGCCAAAGGCCGCCTGGCATTCCGGCCAGGTCCAGTGCGTACAGGGATGCAGAAAAAAACGCCCGGCGAGGCTTTCGGTGAGCCCTTGTTGCATGAGCAGGGACGATGATCCGAGCAGGATCGGCTGCACCGCTCCGCCCATTTTCTGTTCCTCATCCCACCGCCGCTTCACGACCTCACTCCAGCCCCGCACCTTCTGGATTTCATCCAGTACCAGCAGGACCTTCTGCCCGGTTGACGGCTTGAGCATTCGAGCTCGCTGCCAATGCGAGTCGATCCATTCGGCGCCGGGAGGCAAAGGCAAGTCCGCCGCTTCTACAACAGCCGGCCAACCCAGCCGGGTCACCAACTGACCGACTGCAGTCGTTTTGCCTACCTGCCGCGGTCCTACGATAACCTGAATAAGCGACATTTCCTGTCGCAGGGTGGTCTCCATTTCGCTAACCAAGGCTCGTTCAATCATGTCATCGCTCTGACAGCCAACCAACCGCTTGTCAAATTTACTCAATCATTGAGTAAAATAACTCAATGATTGAGTAAATGCATAATTAATTTATTTGTAGTTACTTACAAATAATATGGCTTCGTTTGTTCGGCTTTCCCGACACTATCGACGACGAGTGAGCAATAATGGTTGAATCACCGTACAAAGCAAAAGACGCGAGGGGCTGATTCCAAGCCAAGGCAATTTAACCGCATGGAACACAGAGAACGCAAAAGACTAGAGTGGTTCGGCTTCCTTGTGCTTTTTGCTTTCCTTGCGGTTGAATCGGTTTGCGGTTTCGGATCAGCGTCCCCCAAGGCCTCAATCAAGGCCTGCTAATCTAGCCTGTTTCTATGAAAGCCGGTGCCCACACGATCGGCGCCTTTGAGGCCAAGAACACCTTCTCGGACCTGCTGGATCAGGGGTGCCCGCCCACGGCAAAGTGCATCGATTGTACAAAGGCGAAGTCGAAACCAGCCTCGCGCACCGCCCCGAAGGCGTGCGGCTCAAACACTACGTCGCAGGCAACTCCATCAAGGTTTACGACAAGCACGGCCAGGTGCTGCGGATCGAGACGACGCTGAACCATCCGGAGGCGTTTCGCGTCTATCGCACGCCCGAGGGCCAGCCGCACCGGCGGAAAAAATGGCGGCCGCTGCGCAAAGCCGTCGCGGACCTGCAGCGTCACGCGGCTGCCCGGCTTGCTGCGGGCCCACGGCCTGATCCGCAAAGTCACCGGCACGCATCGCTACCTGCTCACGCCCAAGGGACGCGAAATCACCACCACCCTCCGCGCCGCCCAACACGCCTCCGTCGAACAACTACTCAAACTCGTCGCCTGAAATCTTGGGCGTTATGCGCGATCCTCCGACATTGTCATAAAGATGAGCCACGGCCACAGCGGGCATGACTCGTGCCTGGTTCGGAAACACGGTTCGAAGCTTAGATTCGGTAAAGCAGACGATAGCACGAGGCATGACCGATGTGGACGTTGGCTCTGGCGTCTTGTTGGGCTTTTCGCGCTTCAGTGTGCGATTACCGCCATTTCAACTGTTCTTTGATCCATCGAGGGTTCTTCCTGCAATCCAGGACTCGCCAGACGCGGGCTTCTTCTCCTTCGATATCGTAATAAATTCCAAACGGAAACCGCGTGGCGAGCATGCGATGGTAGCCCAAAACTCTCCGGTGAATACCGGCGTAAAGCCTTAACGACTCAACGTCGGATGACAGCGAATCGAAAAAGTACGCTCCGACACCCGGTTCCTTCCGCTCATAGAACAAATAGCCGTCGTAAAGATCGGCTTCCGCCAAGCTGAGGGTTCTGATTCGGGTTATGACCCGCACGACCGCTTGGCAATCTTACGGCGAAGTCTTTCCTTTGCTTCCTCCCAATCGCTGAACTTCGCTTTTCCAGACTTCACAGCGCGCGTAGCTTCCTCAAGCGCATCCTTGTGCCATGCTGGTGACTCGTACCGATCGTCGTCACGTGAAATGTCTGCCCAAAGTTCTTCCATCGCACGGAGCTTCTGGACGCGGGACATTCGCTTCAGAGGAAGAACAGTTGGCATGATGCGACCCTAGCCTTTGACCTTGCGATGGCAAGTGAGGTGTTTTGCCCAACGTCAAAGATGAGCCACGCGGCCGGTGGGCGCGGCTCGTGCTTCAAGAGATCGAGCATTCTAACTTGAGCATTTCATTTCGGGTACGATAGCACGAGACGTGACCGACGGCCGCGTTGCCTCTGGCGCCTCGTTAGGCGACTTGGCTTCGCCCATGTCCGGATCATTCCCATCTTCCGTTCCGCTGCACCCCGCACCCCGTGCCAGAGTTCCACCCGTACCAAATCGCACCAACTCGCATCTCCCGTTTGAAGCAGCGACTGTACACGACCGCGCACCGCTTGATCTCCGTCCTGTCGCAGGGCTTCGATCCAACTCGAGGTGTCGATGAGCGTCATCCCTCGGACCGGGACTTGAGCAGCTCTTCCCGGGTCACGAGGTTTCGAAACGTCCCGAGTTTGCCCGCAAGCCTGGTCAGGCGCTGCCGATGATTGTAGTCAGCAACGGCCCGGGCTACGGCCTCCGTCTTGGTCCCCGCCTTGGTGTGTTTCATGACTTCTTTCAAGTCATGATCGGGAATATCCACGGTCGTTTTTATGCTTCTGAAAGTATCCATATCAGCTTCCGAAACAAGCCGTAATTGCATCTCATGAATGACCTTTATGGCACTATCGCGACAAGGATCAGGTTGTAGTCGATCTCGTCATCACCCGCGGGCGCCAGACGTAGGGCGTAGAAATCAAATCCTCCGCCACGATCAGCGAGTCCGACGGGCAAGGTATCGCGAAATTCCTGTTTCAGCCGACGGCGTTCGATGAACTGTCCGACATCAGCAAGGAAATCTGCCATTTGCGAGGGTGAAATGGCCACGAGTAGAGAAAAGATGAAATCGAGCCTAAGGTCAAAGCGGTCTCGCACGTTGTTCAGGTGACACTACTCTGCCGCCCGGTTGTCCCCAGCCCCGCCAAAACGCCGCAGCGCCTTCAGCATTACCTTTCTCGCCCCATGACGCGCCACCACCTTTTCCCGCTTCTTGCGCTCTTCATCCTGTTTCCCCTAGCCGCACTCATCGGCGGACCTCGTGATGCTCAATGGAAGCACGTCGACGATGCGATCTCCGTCAAGTCGCCCAGGACTGCGATCAAATTACTGGAGCCGATCATCGCCAGTGCGCTCGCAGACCGGGCCTATCCGGAGGCAATCCGCGGAATTGTAACGCGGATCGGACTCGAAAGTTCGATCGAGGATGGAGACCGCAAATCCTACGGCCGTATCCTTCGTTTGAGCCGTGAAATTGCGCGTGCACCGGCAGAGATGAAACCCGTAATGAGGGCTATTCTTGCCCATGAGTATTGGCGGTATTTTCAGGAGAATCGGTGGCGTCACCTTGAGCGCACCGAGGTAACATCTGGGGACAATTCAGATCCAGCGACCTGGAGTCTCCGGCGAATTCTTGAGGAAGTTGACCAGCAGTTCATGGCCGCTCTCGCCTACAAGGCGGTCCTGAAGGCAACACCGATCGCCGACTACGATGACCTGCTCACAAAAGGTAGCCTGCCCGTTGCCTACCGGCCCACCCTCTACGATTTCATCGCCCATGAGGCGCTGTCCTTTTATCAAGCGGGCGAGCACGGATCGATGGTCTCTTCCGACAATTTTGAAGTCGAAGCCACAAGCCCAATGTTCGCATCGGTCGCAGAATTTATGGCCTGGCGCCCAGTGTCACCGAGCACCGGATACGACCCCGCCTTGCGGGCGATCGCGCTCTATCAAGCCTTGCTGGAATTTCATGTTGGCGACGCTGATCGCACCGCGTTCTACGATGTCGACCTCGCTCGCCTGAACTATGGGCGAAACATCGCTGTCGGCGACGAGAAGGCCGCGAGATTCCGATCAGCCTTGGAACGCTTCATCGGTGACACGACGCAGCATGAACTTTTCGCGTCGGCACTGGCGATGCTCGCCGAGCAATGGAAAGGCAAAGGAGACTTCGTAAGAGCAAGAGACGTTGCAATGCGCGGCCGAGACGCCTTTCCGAACTCGAAAGGCGGGAACTGGTGCAGGGGTATAATCCGCAATATTGAAATGCCGCGGGCGGATGTGAAGGCGGACTCGGTTTGGACCACGCCCTGGGCAAGAATCAACCTCTCGCACAGCAATATTCCTCGCATCTATTTCCGCATGGTGCGCAGCGATCTGTCCCCGGCCATGCTGCTGGCCTCTTCCTCTTATAGTCATCGCAAAGAAAGTCTGACAAAAGAGCTCCGAGCCGCACAGCCCGTGCTCGCTTGGGAAGAGAAGTTGGACGTGCCTTCTGATTTCAAGAACCGCTTCGTCAGTCTGCCCACCCCGCAGAATCTTGAGCCTGGATTCTACCACCTGCTCGCAAGTCTCGATCCCTCATTTGATACAGAAAGCCCTCAATTATTCATCGTCCCGATCTGGATCAGCACACTGGCACTCGTGATCGATACAAGCGATCCGATGGGAGTCTGCCGCGGGTTCGTCCTCGACAGCACCTCAGGTACTCCCGTCGAAGGAGCCTTGGTCCGCTCGTGGAAATTCGGCCAGCGCGACGAGACCCAACCGACTGGCACCACAACCACGGACCGGAACGGGCAATTCGCCATGGCAAGGGATACGGGAGAATACCTCGTACTCGCCGAACACGCTGGTCAAGCTGTCGCAAAGGCAACTCCATTCTATCGGGCAAAACAATCCCAAGCCAACGACCCGGAAAACACCTTCCACACCGTTTTTTTCACCGACCGAGCAATCTATCGCCCCGGCCAGAGCGTTCACTACAAGGGCATCGCCTCAGTCTCGACCAAAAGCACCCGAGATCGCCGGGTACGTTCTGAAGAGGAGATCACCGTCGTCTTCAGCGATCCCAATGGAAAGGAGATCGCGCGAGCCACCCATCGCACCAACGACTACGGCTCCTTTCACGGTGTGTTCACCGCACCCCTGAATCGCGGCACCGGCCGAATGACGCTGAGTGTCGATGACCATTCGGGTTCCGCTTCGATCCGTGTGGAGGAGTACAAGCGACCCAAGTTCCTGGTTACCTTGGATGCCCCTGTTGAAGCCGCCAAACTGGGCGCTGAAGTGGTCGTGGCCGGCAAGGCAACCTCCTACTCGGGTATGCGCATCGGTGGTGCCAAGGTTCGCTGGCGGATCGAGCGCGCCACGCACCTTCCGAGCTGGTGCTGGTGGTGGCAGCGTTCCATAAAGGTCGCCATCGCTCATGGCACGGCACTCACTGGAAACGACGGATCCTTCTCGATTGCCTTCACCGCCAAGCCCGACCTCTCGGTGCCCGCTGCGAACGAGCCCGTCTTTCGTTTCGTTGTCATCGCCGAGGTGACGGATCTCACCGGTGAAACACGCACCGACCAACGAATTGTAAGCGCGGGATATACCGCCCTGCAGGTAGAGACGGCATCCGCCGAATGGCAGACTTCACAACGCCCTGTCGCGTTGACGATTCTCACGCGCTCACTTGACGGCGATCCGCAACCCGCCCGAGGAACCGTTTCCTTTTTTGCCCTGAAACAGCCCTCGCGCGTGCATCGCCCTGACCCGGGATATCCGCAAACCAGGTTTCTACTGAGTGGTTCGGGACCGGCGGTTGACCCCGGCAATCCCGATTCCTGGGAGTTGGGAGAAAAGCTGGCCGAGGTCGCATTCTCAAACGATGCCAACGGAACGTCGACGACGACCGTTCCATTGCCTGCTGGCATATACCGCGCACAGGTGGAAACGCGCGATCGTTTCGGAAACGCTGCAACCGCACGTTCAACCCTGACGGTGGTTGATCCCGGGGCATCTCACTTCTCCATCAAGGTGCCAAACTATTTTTCCGCCGAATCCTCGTCGGTGCAGCCAGGCGAGACCTTCACCGCGCTTTGGGGCACCGGTTACGATCGGGGTCGCGCGTTCGTCGAAATCAGCTCCAACGGAAAGGTGCTCAAGAGCTACTGGACGTCCAAAGACGCCAATCAGTCCCTGATCCACCTGCCTGTCACCGAGGACTTCCAGGGTGGCTTTACTCTGAGCGTCATGACGGTGCTGGAAAACCGCGCGTATTTCAATCACCACATAGTTCAGGTGCCTTGGACCAACAAGAATCTCTCCGTCACGTGGAAGAGCTTCCGGTCCAAACTCACACCGGGACAAAAGGAAACCTGGACGGCTGTGGTCAAGGGGCCCGACGCCCAGGCGGCCATCGCTGAGGTCGTGGCAACCATGTACGATGCGTCCCTCGACCAGTTTGTTGATCAGGAGAGGCAGACAAGGGTTTTCCCGCCTTGGCAGGAGTTCTCATCGACCAGGTACGTCTTTTCCAATTCCGGATTTAGTTTGTGGCTCTCAGATCCACCCAAACGAATTGAAGTGCAATCCGCAGGTCATCCCTACCCACGTTTCCGTAAGAACCTTGGGATCTTCAATGTGAATGACGATTACATTTCCACTTCCATTGGAAGGGGCATTGGCGATCCGCCCCCGCCTCCCGGCATAGCATCGTTTAGCCTCTCCGGTAATCGAGCCGGTCCAGTTGCCATGGCAGAAGCCGCGATGGACCGCCCACGCGATCTCTTTGATCTGGCAAATCTTGATCGCAGGATTCCCCCCAAGCCTGATCTCAACCAGATCCAACCACGCAAGAATCTTGCCGAAACCGCGTTCTTTTTTCCCCAACTGATCTCCAATGCCGACGGCGAGGTGCGCATCGAATTCACCGCGCCGGAAGCGCTGACCCGATGGAAGTTCCTCGGCTTCGCCCATGACCGCTCGCTGCGATCAGGGGCATTCAGCGCAACCGCGGTCACCTCGAAGGATCTGATGGTGGAGCCCAATCCGCCCCGCTTCGTGCGGGAGGGAGACCGGCTAGAATTCACCGTCAAGGTCAGCAACAGGACCGATACCACGCAAACCGGCCAGGTTCGCCTCACCTTTTCCGACACCGCCAGCGGGCGTTCGCTCGACGAAGGCCTCGGCAACCGGAATGCAACGCAGTCCTTCGAAATTCCCGGCCAGGAATCGCGGACCTTCTCCTGGCCGATCTCCGTCGTTGACGGACTCGGTGTCCTGACGTTCAAGGCAGTCGCTTCAACCGATACTCTCAGCGATGGAGAGGAAGCCATGCTGCCGGTATTGAGCAGACGGATACTCGTAACCGAGTCGCTCCCCCTGGACATCCGTGGCAAGACTTCAAGGACGTTCGATTTTGAGAAACTCTCGAAGTCCGCCGGATCACCCACACTGAAGCACCAGTCGCTGACCGTGCAGTTGGCCTCACAACCCGCGTGGTACGCCGTCATGGCTCTGCCTTACCTGATGGAGTTTCCCTACGAGTGCAGCGAACAGGTCTTCAACCGTTACTACGCGAACGCGCTGGCCAGGCACCTCGCCCTTTCGGATCCAAAGATCCGGCACATCTTCGATCTCTGGAAGGACACTCCGGCTCTCGAAAGCCCCCTCGAAAAGAACGCGGCATTGATGTCCCTGCTGATCGAGGAAACCCCTTGGATGCGACAGGCTTCCGATGAAAACGCCGCACGCCGCCGGGTGGGCCAGCTTTTCGACACCGCCCGACTGGATGACGAACTCGCGACCACGCTTCACCGGCTGACGTCCCAGCAGAACGCGGACGGTCTGTGGCCCTGGTTTCCCGGCGGGCGTGGAAGTGAGTTCATCAGCCTCTATGTGACCGCGGGCTTCGGACGACTCCGCCACCTTGGTGTGCCGGTGGACATCCGCCCCGCGATACGGGCGATCGCGTCGCTCGATGCCGCAGTCGCACGAAGGATCGATCACCACCAGGCGCAGACACCTTCCGAGGATTTTGTCCTCTCGCCCGCGGATGCGCTCTATCTCTACGGGAGAAGCTTTTTCCTCACCGATGCCCCCATCAAGCCCGAGCACCTGGCGGCCATCGACTTTCTTCTCGGGCGGGCGCGCAGCTCCTGGCCAAAACTCGACAGCCGCCAGAGCGAGGCTCATCTCGCGCTTGGACTCCAGCGGTTTGGCGACACCAAAACCGCCCGTGCAATCGCCGCGTCGCTTGCCGAGCGCAGTATGCGCACGGATGAACAGGGCATGCACTGGCGCGACGACGGCAACGACTGGTGGTGGTACCGCGCTCCGATCGAAACGCAGGCGATGATGGTGGAGGTCTTCGCCGAGGTAGCGCGAGATCGGCAAGCGGTCGAGGACTGCCTGGTGGGCCTGCTCAAGCAGAAACAAACGCAGCATTGGCCGACGACGAAGTCCACTGCTGATGCCGTCTATGCGCTCCTCATCCAAGGATCTCAGCTCCTCTCAAGCGACGCCATTACGCAGGTTTCGGTCGGCGGGAAAATCCTCGTTCCAAACAAGATCGAGGCGGGAACCGGGTTCTTTGAGCAGACCTTTCTCGGCGGAGAAGTGAACTCCACGATGAGCCGCATCGTCGTTACCAAATCGGACAAGGGAATCGCCTGGGGTGGCGTGCACTGGCAATTTCTGGAGGATATCGGCCAGATCATGTCCTCAACCGGAACGCCGCTTTCGCTGCGCAAGAGCCTCTTTGTCAAGGAAGCCTCCTCGCGCGGGCAGATTCTGAAACCCGTTTCGGGACCACTCGCCGTCGGGGACGAACTGGTGGTGCGACTCGAACTCCGAGCCGACCGCGACATGGAATACGTGCATCTCAAGGATGCGCGCGGAAGCGGCACCGAACCCGTGAACGTGCTAAGCCGCCATTGGTACCAGGACGGCCTTGGCTACTACGAAAGTACCCGGGATGCCGCGACCCACTTCTTTATCGAGCGGCTTCCTCGGGGAATGTACGTATTTGAGTACCTGCTACGGGTCCAACTTCGGGGCGACTACCCCGCAGGCATCGCCGAAGTCCAGTGCATGTACGCCCCGGAATTCAGCAGCCATTCCGAAAATACCCCCTTGGTTGTGCGATAGGATAGCGGAATCGGCCTCGTTCAAGATCTCCACTATTGACATGAGACTCAGTCTCGTTGAGGGGTAGCGGCTCTTCATTTACTGATACTGAATCCTAATATCCTTTTAAATCCATTCTTTCTCTTAGGCGTGTTGCGGCACTCCGCTTTCGCGCCTGCCGGTCTTTTCTCCATGCAAACCTCCCGAACCTCTGGCCTCCGGTCATTGCGTCTTTTCATTACATTCGGCCTGATGGGCCTCCTTCCGATCATGGCCGCTTCCCAGCAGGCCGACATGGCTGAAGGGGTTGTCACCCTCGAGCCGCTGCAGATCGTCGGACAGAAGATTGCCACCGACAGCGCCGCCGGAACCCGCGTCACCACGGCACTCATGGACACGCCTCAGTCGCTGTCGGTCATCACCCGCTTGGAGCTCGATGCCCGCGGCGTCCAGCGGCTCACCGATGCCGTTGCCTACACCGCCGGCGTGCAATCCGACTTCCAGGGCGTCGACAGTCGCACCGACTCCTTCAAGATCCGAGGCTACGACGCAGGCGGATTCTCAAACAATGTCTACCTCGACGGCCTGCGCGCTCCGAGCGGCGGCCAATGGACACGCGCCCAGTTCGATGTCTTCGGGCTCGAGCGCGTCGAGGTCCTGAAGGGCCCATCCGCTGTTCTCTACGGCGCGGTCTCCCCCGGCGGAGTGGTCAACTCCGTCAGCAAGCGCCCCGGCATTGGGCTTCCTCAAACCGTTTTCGCCCAAGCAGACAGTCACGGTTCCCTGGAAGCTGCCTTCGACGTCAGCGGCGGCAGCAGCGACCGCACCCTGCTCCATCGGGTAGTCGGCGTTGTGCGGGACGGTGGCTCCGAAGTCGATCATTCGGATCTGCGTCGGCTGTTCGTTGCCCCCAGCCTGACCTGGAACATCAGCAAACGAACCCGCCTGACGTTCCTGACCCAGTATCAGAAGGACGAAGGCGGCTCAACCTACCAGTTCCTTCCGCAGACAGGCACCCTCAAACCCGGCACGAATGGTTTCCACCTCGACCCGTCCACCTTCCTCGGTGAACCGGACTGGAATCTCTTCGACCGCACCCAGTACGGCCTCGGCTACCAGTTTGAGCACATTCTGAATTCCACGTTTACACTTCGCCAGAATCTCCGCTACGCGTTCATCGACACCGAATACCGCGGCATCGCAGGCACACCGGCGGACGCCAACCTCACCACCGGCAGCTACAACCGACGCTCCATCTGGGGGTATGGCGACAGCAACAACCTGACAATCGACTCGCACCTCCAGGCCAGATTCAAGACCGGCGAAATCGCTCACACAATGCTCGGCGGCGTGGACTACATTCACTCCGACTGGGTGCACACCCGCGTGGTGGGAACCGCCTCGCCGATCAATATCTACAACCCGGTCTATACCGGCGTAAACGTCGTCGCAATCAAGGCAACCGCACCCCAGAGCGATCTTGCCGTCACCGAGCAGCAAACCGGATTCTACGCACAGGAGCAGGCAGTCCTCGGAAACCTGCACGCCACGCTCGGGATTCGCCACGATCTCTATGATATCGACTATACCGATTCGGCGGCTTCGGCAACGGTGGGCAATGTGAACCAGTCGCCTGAGGCCACCACCTGGCGCGCGGGTTTGCTCCATTCGATGGACAACGGCCTCGCACCGTTTGTCAGCTATGCCACGTCGTTTTCCGCCGATCCGTACACGTTGCACGATGCCAACGGCAAACCTCTCACCAGTCCGACCAAGTCTGAGCAGTTCGAAATCGGCGTGAAGTACAAGCCCGCCGGATCAAACGCGCTGTTCACCCTCTCCGGATTCAAGCTGGTCGAGCAAAACCGTCTCTTCCGGGTGATCCCGACGCCAGCCCGCTACAATCAGGTCAGCGAGGCCACCACACAGGGCATCGAATTCGAGGGACGCGCCGAGCTTGTCCACGATCTGGACCTCATCGCCACCTATACCTTTCTCGACTCGGAGATTTCGAAGACCACAACCGGCGGCCCCGCCAGCGGCAACCGGCTCGCCGCTGTCCCCGAACACATCGCCTCCCTCTGGCTCACGCAGTATTTCAAGACAGGCGCACTCGGAGGTCTGACGGTCGGCGCGGGCATGCGCTATACCGGGGAAACCTTCGGAAACGACACCAACACCATCCGCATACCGGAATATACGCTCATTGACGCCAGCCTCTCCTACGACCTCTCGCGACTCCTTCCCTCGGCATCCGGCGCGAGCGTCCGTCTCAGCGGCACGAACCTCGCCGACAAACGTTACGTCGCGAGTTCCACCGCCCCCGGTGCCGCGTGGTACGGTCCAAGCCGCAGCGTGACACTCAGCCTGCGCTACGTCTGGTAGACTTTCTTGTCGCAGGCTCTCAACCTGTCGCCATAGCCAGCGGGGCATGACTCACGCGCCCCGCTGACGACCGCCTCATTCGCTGACGGCGCGAGACATCGTTTTCCATTCTCAACGGCTGCTCACTCCGCCCCTGCCCGCTCACCATGCGCATAGCCCTGACACTGCTTCTCGTATTCCTCTTCACGGCACGGTCCGCGCACGCGGTCTCTGCTGATACCAAGCCCACTCCCTGGCCGGACTCCCCTCTGGCCATCCGGGCAAAGAGTCAGGACATCGTTTCCTCCTGCACCGGGCGCACCTATCGCATCCTGGTTTTTGTACCCTCAGCACCGCCACCGCCCACCGGCTACCCCGTCCTCTACCTCCTCGACGGCAATGCCACCTACCCGGTGGCCGCGACACTTCTTCAACTCGCCGAACATCGCACCAACCCAGGCGGTCTCGTGCCGGGCATCGTGGTCGGGATCGGATATCCGGGCGACGCGCCCCTCGACCTTCGCGCCCGTGCCGAGGACTACACGCCTCCGGCGCCGGATCTCTCCGCGACGGGCGACATGTCAGGCAGTCCCCAAGGCGGCGCCGATCGATTCCTCGACTTCATCGAGAAAGAACTGAAGCCGCGCATCGCCGCAGCCTTCCCGATCAATCCCGCGCGGCAGACGATCTTCGGTCATTCCTATGGCGGCCTCCTGGTGCTTCACACCCTGTTCACCCGCCCCGCCGCGTTCCAACGTTACGTCGCAGCGAGCCCCTCCATCTGGTGGAACCAGCGCTTCATTCTGACCGAGAAAACAGCGTGGTTGAA
Source organism: Verrucomicrobiota bacterium (assembly GCA_963205455.1). Taxonomy (GTDB): domain Bacteria; phylum Verrucomicrobiota; class Verrucomicrobiia; order Opitutales; family Opitutaceae; genus UBA6669. The sequence goes on along the minus strand of CAUJJL010000121.1, from coordinate 4,788 downwards.
AACAGTCCCTTCCTCATCCGCTCCGCCGCGCGTCGTCGTCACAGTGGGATCACTCGAACAAACCCCTTCCGCCGATCCCCGGCTCGCCGGTCGCGCCGAACTGATGATTGCCCGACGTCAGGTGGACAACGCGCGCGAACTCGCCGCGGACCTCGTGGCGCATGGAATCGCTGCCGAATTTTTCCTGTTCGAGAAAAGCGACCACGGAGAGTCGCGCACACCCGCGCTGGTCCATGCGCTGCGCACCGCATTCCAGTAGGCCAGATTGCGCAGCGGATGGTTAACGCCGAGCAAGTTTGCCCGGCTCGACAATCGACACCGGACATTCTGAAGCCTAAGCTGGTTCTCCATCATGATGAAACCCGCCATGCCCTCACTAGTTTTTCGGCACCTGCATCGGCTTGCGCTCAGGCCCGTCTCTCGCCTGTCCGCAACCCTGTGTGCCGCAGCCTTGGCCTTCCTTACAGCCGCGATCGCGCATGCCTCCGGGCCCCGCCCCGCGCACCGGCAGCCAAACATCATCTTTATTCTCGCCGACGACCTCGGATACGGCGAGGTCGGCTGTTACGGTCAGACGAAAATCAAGACGCCCAACATCGACCGCATGGCCAGCGAAGGCATGCGCTTCACCCAGTTCTACGCCGGCAGCACGGTCTGCGCACCTTCGCGAAGCGTGCTCATGACGGGACAGCACCTCGGCCACACACGGGTCCGCGGCAATGCGGGATTCGGCAACTCTGATGCGCAGACACTGCAGTCCAGCGATACCACGATCGCGAGCATTCTTCAGAAGGGCGGCTATGCGACGGGCCTGATCGGCAAATGGGGACTCGGTGAACTCGGCAGCCCCGGCGAACCATCGCGCCAAGGCTTCGGCTATCAGTTCGGTTTCATCAACCAAAGCCACGCCCACAACCACTACCCGGATCACGTCTGGCGAAACGGCCAGCGGGTCGATCTGCCAAACGATCTCGTAAAGGTCGGCAAAGCGGAAGGCACGGGCTACTCCGTCGATCGTAAGGTCTACATCGACGACGTCTTTGCGCAGGAGTCCCTCGACTTCATTACCCGCAACCAAAAGCAGCCCTTCTTCCTGTTCCTGGCTCTCGTGACCCCCCACGCGAACGGCGAACGCAAGACCGCCCTGGGCGACGGCAACGAGGTACCCGATCAAGGCATCTACGCCTCTGAGCCCTGGACCGACTCGAATCGCAATCACGCGGCCATGGTCACCCGAATGGACCGCGACATCGGAGCCATCCTCAATCACCTCAAGGAGCTCGGACTTGATGAGCGCACCCTGGTCATTTTCTCAAGCGACAACGGCGCCCACACGGAAGGCGGACCCCACTACGATACAAAGTTCTTCAACGTCAGCGGTCCGCTGAGCGGCATCAAACGCAGCCTCACCGACGGCGGTATCCGCGTACCATTCATCGCCCGTTGGCCGGGGAAGATTGCGCCGGATACCGTGTCAAACCACGTCGGTTACTTTGGCGACATGCTCGCCACCTGGTCTGAGATCGCCGGCATTCCCGTTTCCGATCCACGCGACGGCATCAGCATCGTTCCCACGCTGACCGGCAAGGGGAAGCAGCTCGATCATGACTACCTGTATTGGGAATTCTACGAGCGCGGCGTGAGCCAGGCGCTGTTGATCGGCGGACGCTGGAAGGCGATCCGGCTCAAGACGCTGGATGCGCCAATCCATATCTATGATCTGAAGAACGACATCAGCGAATCCAAGGATGTCGCCGCCGAGCATCCCGATATCGTCAAACGCGCCTCAGAACTTTTCGTCACTGCCCACGTCAACAACGACTATTGGAAGTTGAAGCCAATGGCCTCAGCCGCATTCTAGGCAGATCCGGAGGCACACACTGCCGAAGCAGCGGACGGGGTTCATGACAAAAACCTGCTTCCCATCCTGCCTCGCCGGGGCAGGCACGACTCCTTTTTGATGTCTCTGCCTGGACTGAACTTCAGTGTCTTGCCGTTTTCTGCTACTACACCGATGTTCCGGTCGGCATCTCGGCTCACTCACTGAGAGTCAAGCGGAGGATGCCGCAATCGCGCTCAAGGCGATCGGGTCACGGCGTGGGCCAGCGTTGGATTTCATGGCCGACGTCGTCCCGAACAATCACCGACATAGGCGAAGTTACCGCGGAGCGGAAAATGGCGAGATTGCAGCCAAGAAAGCCACGCACACGGGCGGCGTCGGATGGAAACCTCACAGCTCCGAATCGTTTCTGCCGCGCAACAGTGTCTCCCAAGAGCTGGACCTTGGTCGGAGCCGGAACGAATTCCCAAGGTTCCTGCAAATCGGCCACGGTGAGTTGTAATGCAGCAAGAATGTTGAGGTCACTGATATCCACTACGGGCAAGCTGACCTCGATGAAATAGAGAACCTGCGTAAGCAGACGCGGAGATTTCTTGGCATACCGCTCCCATTCTGCACCGGCGGTCGGGGCATCTTCAGCCCCATAGAGAGTGAGCGAAGCACTGGTATTCAAGCGATAGGCATAGCCCGTCGTGTAGAGAAAATCGGGAGGGGTTCGACTGGCCAAGGCATCACGAGACACAAATCGTCGCAGCGTGACGTCTATGGGTGGGGGAACAGGAAGCGCCTGAAGCAGCTTGGCAAAATCCGGCGTCATCAGGTGGGCTGCCCGGTCAGGATGCCGTAAACAAAACCGGCCACATTCGCGATACGGCCTTCGCGAATCCACTCCATTGGCGAGCGGATATTCATGTGCTCGTTCGGCGTATTGAGCCACTTGCGAAACTGTTCATCACCGAAGCCGGGTCCACGGAGCAGAGCGACGTCCGCGAAGGGCTGAAGCAGCTTCTGGAGAGGCTTGGCATCGGGCGTCTTGCTGAGCGCGGCCTTGTTGGTGCGGCCAATGAGTCGGCCGATCTCGATGACATCCAGGCCAAAAAGTTCGGCAATAGACTTGATCGAGAGGCGACCACTCTCCGTGCGCAAGTCGGCATTGGGGACACGGAGCGCAGTGGCGACGGGCTTCAGGGCCCGCTGGCGGCGAATCTGCGCCTTTCTTTGCGCCAGGAACTTGATCACCGCAGAGCCAAAGTCGGGCCTCCCTTCCAGATCTGCCACGACGTTCGAGGGATTCGGTAGGGTTTCGTAGATGCGTTCCACCACGGCATGCGGCACCGCACTGCCAGAGATGAAAATGAAGGGCTGATTGCCCGTATCCTGCTGCAAGTGGGCCAGGCGCTTCAGCACTGTTTCAGCGTAACCAAGCTTGGGCGATTTGCCAAAGTGCACCCACATGAGATCAGGCGGGGGGGTGAGGTTTTCGATGGCATCGAGCGCCCATGAAGAAACCTGCCACTCCCGCAATGGAAGCGTCTTGTTTACCTCGGGAGGCAGAGTGGCGCGCCGGGGCGCGGCGTATGCGAATCGGAGATTGGCCATGGCGATGAGTCAACCTAGAGTTAACCAGGAGTCAACCCATGATAGTGGCTGTATTGACATGGGTCCGGGTTGAAGGAGTCGGAACCCGCGAAGGTGTTTTTCGAGGTGCTCCCGGCGATGGGATGAATCACCGGACCCTGTTCCCTTCCCCATCAATCGAAGGTCGGAATTCTAGCCCGAGGTATTCTGTCTTGCGCCTGTGGGCAGGAAACTTGTGGCGAGGAATTGCAGCGCTCCCCGGGCGTCGGCGATCACGTCATCGACTTCCTGATCAAGCGGATTGACCCAGCCGGGTATTCCGGCTGCAGGAGATGCGACCTGCGGTGCTGTGACGGATGCCGATGGCGACACAACTGCAGTCTGATTGGGCTCCACATCGGGAGTCACCCCCTTCCGACCACCGAGAAAATCCAGGCGTACAACAAGCAATGCCACGACGCAGGCCGCAGCCACCCAGGTGAGCTGAGGAAGAAGGGACCTCTTTGGCGATTCACGGGCCTTGGGAATCTCCCGAACCGCACCGGCAACACGCTGGGCAAGGTAGGGCGATGCACCGCTTTGCGCGGGGCGCACGTCGCTGTTAAGGCGTCTGGAAAGGGAGCCCTCGGCATCCCGCTCCTGTGCGAGCTCGGGTGTGCGCTCACAGGCGCGCGCAAGCCAGTCGGGCAGCGGTTTGTCGCTCACGTGGTACCAGCGGATCAGGAATTTCTGGAGAAAGGTTTTCATGACTGCGACAGCGGAGCTGGATGAAGTTTGCGGAGTTGATTGCGGGCGCGAAAGAGGAGGATTTTCACCCCGGTCTGCGAGCGGTTGAGCACCTTTGCGATTTCTTCAATGGACATCTCCTCAAGATACTTGAGGACGACGACCTCCTGATAGGGGGACTTGAGCTGGCGGACATACTGCCACACCGAATCGTTCTGTTCCGCGTGCTCCACGGAGGCGGATGGCGTGGCGGCGTCGCAGGCGACATCGAAATCGAGTTCCTCGGTCCTGCGGGTATCACGATGGTGATTGTAGAGCGTGCGCCGCGCGATCGTGTAGAGCCACGCGGCAAAACTGGTGCGGTGTTCGTAGCGATGCAGGTTCTTGTAAGCCTTGACGAACGTGTCCTGGGCCAGGTCCTCCGCATCCTGCGTATTTCGTGTGTAGCGCCGCAGGAAGTTGCAAAGCCTGTCCTGATGCTCCCTGACCAGCCGCGCAAACGCCTCCGGATCTCCGGCAAAATCGGGAACCTCGCTGCTTGTCGCCTCATACGCGGGGCGGTCAGGCATCATGATCTCGGTCTCGGGGACTGCAGGCATGGAGTCACGGGTCAATGACACCGTCTATTGGAGCGCCACCGGTGC
>CAUJJL010000120.1 GCA_963205455.1 Verrucomicrobiota bacterium | reverse complement strand
ACCCGGCCAGGCATGGGATCGAATGAAGCTAAAACATCACATATGAATCAGAAATACACTGTCGCCGTTCCCGGAATGGGAATGTCGTTCTCCACCGGTTCGATCGCGCAGCTCGCCAACGGCGCTGTCAATGTCTGCGTCGGCGAAACCAATGTCTTCGTCACTGCCTGTGTCGCCCAAAACATGCGTCCCGGCCAGGACTTCTTCCCCCTCACGGTCGACTACCGTGAAAAATACGCCGCTGCCGGCCGTTTCCCGGGCGGCTACTTCAAGCGCGAAGGTCGGCCATCCGAAAAGGAGATCCTGACCTCTCGGCTCTGCGACCGGCCCTGTCGGCCGCTTTTCCCGGAAGGATTTCTGAATGAGGTCCAGATCATCGGGCAGCTCATGTCGGCCGACCAGATCAACGAAGCCGACATCCCCATGGTGAACGGCGCATCAGCCGCCCTTGCCATTTCAGACATCCCCTGGGCCGGCCCCATCGCAGCCGTCCGTGTGGCCCAGATCGATGGTCAATTTGTCGCCAATCCCACCATTGAGCAGATGTTCTCCAGCACGCTCGACCTTATCTATGTCGGCACCGAAAAGGACATGCTGATGATCGAGGGCTCCGCCGATCAGATCAGCGAGGAGCGCTTCATCGAGGCTCTCGCGTTCGGGCATCAGGCGATCCAGCCGATCCTGCAGGCAATCAGGGAACTGGTCGCACTCTGCGGGAAACCCAAGTCCACTTTCCCCCTCGTCGGAGCAACCCCGGAGGCCCGCGCGATCATCGAGCGCATCGTACCCGCTGACCGCATCGCCGGAGCAATCTTCGGCAAGGAAAAGGCCGCCCGCGGCGCCGCCGTCAAGGTGCTCAAGGAAGAGGCCAAGGCTGCACTGCTCGCTGAACTCGGCGAAGGCAAGTTCACCGATGTCGACCTCAACGTCGTCTTCGAGGACCTGCAATACAAGGCCTACCGCAAGACCGTCCTCGAACGCGGCGTGCGCGCCGACGGTCGCGATGCCAAAACCATCCGCCCCCTGCAGGCCAACGTCGGTGTCCTCCCGCGCGTCCACGGTTCCGCCATGTTTCAGCGCGGCGACACGCAGAACATCGCCATCACAACCCTCGGTCCTACGAAGGAGGCCCAGGACATGGACGGCCTCACCGGCGGTGCCACCTCGAAGTCCTTCATTCTTCACTACAACTTCCCGCCCTTCTCCGTCGGCGAAACCGGTCGCTTCACGGGGCCCGGCCGCCGCGAGATCGGCCACGGCGCGCTGGCCGAGCGCTCCCTCGTTCCGGTACTCCCCCCGGAAGACGTCTTCCCCTATTCCATCCGCGTCGTGTCCGAAATCATGGCGTCGAATGGATCGACGTCCATGGCATCCGTCTGCGGCGGCTGTCTCGCCCTCATGGACGCCGGCGTACCGATCATCGCACCGGTGGCGGGCATTTCCTGCGGTCTGATGACTGAAGCCGCGGCCGACGGATCCATCGCAAAATGGACGACCATCACCGATATCCTCGGCGAGGAGGATCATTTCGGTGATATGGACTTCAAGCTCGCCGGCACAACCAAGGGCATCACCGGCTTCCAACTCGATCTCAAGATCAACGGCCTTCCGTTTGAGATTGCCAAGGCTGCCATCTTCCAGGCGCGCGACGCCCGCATCGAGATCCTCAAACTCATGCTCTCGGCCCTCCCCGCGCCGCGCAAGGACCTCTCCAAATACGCGCCGCGCATCCAGACGATCCAGATCGATCCCGAGAAGATCGGTCTGCTCATCGGACCGGGCGGCAAGACCATCCGCCGCATCGTCGAGACGACCGGTGCACAGATCGACATCGCCGACGACGACTCCGGCAAGGTCTTCATCTACTCCAACAATGCCGACGCCATGAACCGCGCTGTCCAGGAGATCGATGCGCTCTGCGGTGGCGGCGCCCAGATCGAGATCGGCAAGATCTACCAGGGCCGCGTCACCGGCATCAAGGAGTTCGGCTGCTTTGTCGAGTGCCTCCCCGGCAAGGAAGGCCTCTGCCACATCAGCGAACTCGCCGACATGCGCGTGCGTCGCACCGAGGACGTTGTCAAGATGGGCGAGACCATCTGGGTAAAATGCGTCGGCATCGACGAGAAGAGCGGCAAAGTCCGCCTCTCGCGCAAGGCCGCCATGAAGGAACGGGAACAGCAGCAGTCCGCGCCATCAAACGGCACGGCGTCGTCCGACGCCGCTCCCGCCGCGCAGGCCTGAACCTGCCCAATCTGAATACCAATCAGACCGGGACCGAAAGGCCCCGGTTTTTTTGTCCAATCACACACGACAGCAACGTCGTCCGCCGTTCAACAAGAGTCCCTGATTGTCCGAAGCGCACGAAACTCGCACGCCGTGTGCTCAAGCAAATGCACGGCACAGAAGCCAAGTGAGCCTCCACCGCCAGATTTGCGGTCCGTCGGTTTCCAAATGCCTCTGCCACCTGTCGCAAAAATCCGTTCGACGGGACAACGAACAGGATTGTGGCGGTTGCCACGATCCTCAACCTCCATGAGGCTCTTCACGGCAATCCTGCAGCTCTCCATGATCACCCACCTGATCGCATTCATCGCCGGTTGCATCACCGTCGTCCTGTGGCGCGCCCTGCGACAGAGACCTCCGGAAGGGGCGGCGATCGAACTGCCCGGCGGCGAGAAGATGCCGTCCGACGACGATCTCGATGCAGCCATCCTGAACTACATTTCGACCAATCGTGTCTACCACATCAATGACCTCTGCCAGGCTCTACATCACCCAAAAGGTGCGCGCTATGTCCGCGGCCGTTTCCACAAACTGATGGAACTGGGCAAAATCAAGTACCAGGACATGACCTACACCACCTGATGTCCCTGATCGAAGTCAACGGATTGAGCCGGGTGTTCCGCACCTACAAGAAGCGCCCCGGCTTTTGGGGTGGCGTCGCCGGACTTTTCAATCGTCAGCACGAGGAAATCTGGGCCGCGCGCGACATAAGCTTCACCATCGAGGAAGGCGAGTTCGTGGGTTTCCTCGGACCCAATGGCGCGGGCAAGACCACGACGCTGAAGATGCTGGCCGGATTGATCTATCCGACGAGCGGCAGTGCACGTATCGCCGGATTCAACCCGGGCAAACGCGACAACGCCTACCGGCGCATCTTTTCCCTCGTGCTCGGTCAAAAGAACCAGCTCTGGTGGGATCTCCCTGCAAACGAATCCTTCGCGCTGCTGCGCCACATCTACGACATACCCGCTGCGTCCTACCGGGAGACGCTTGACGAACTCGTCTCGCTCCTCGGTGTTGCCGACAAGCTCGGCGTGATGGTGCGTGAACTCTCGCTCGGCGAGCGCATGAAGATGGAGCTGATCGCCGCACTGCTCCACAAACCCAGGGTGCTGTTTCTCGATGAACCCACCATCGGGCTCGACATCATTTCCCAAAAGGCGGTCCGTACCTTCCTTCGCGAGTACAACAGGAAGCACAGGGTGACCATCCTCCTCACCAGCCACTACATGGCAGACATCGAGGCGCTGTGCGAACGGGTTATCATCATCCACAAGGGAAGAAAGGTCTACGACGGAAACCTCGCGAATCTTGAAGGGGAGAGAAACTCCCGCATGCGCCAGGTGATCTTCATCCCGCAGGATCCCGCCGCCATTCCCGCCGCCTGGAAGTCCTCCTATGGCGAAACCACCCGCGAATCGGATACCGGTAAGATCATCGTCCAGGTGAAAGCGGAGGCGATCTCGCGTGCCATCCAGGAAATCATGAGCACGACCCCGATCGCCGACATCACCATCGAGGAAGAACCCCTCGAAAACATCATCGGCAAGGTGTTCTCCCAATAGTCCGATTGCGCTGCGGCTTCATCCGCGTGCAGGCCGTGCATTGCGCCCGCAGCTTGGCTGCGGACAGTGGCACGAAACGCAGTCTCGCCTGCGAAATTCAATTCCTCAGCGCTCCATCTCCAGACAGACCGCCATCAAAACTGCTGCTTGCCCGGAACCAGCGCCCGCTGGTGATCGGCAACCACCGCACGGATTTTCGCGACGACGTCGGGATGATCCGCTGCCACATCGAACTGCTCACCAGGATCGGTACCCAGTTCGAAGAGCAGCGGAGGTTCATGGGTCTCGGCCTTGTCCTTCCCATATCCCGGTTGCGTGAAGAAATGCGCCTTGTAGCTTCCCAGTCGGCAGGCAAAGAGACTGTCGCCCCGATAGTAGAACAAGGGCCTCACAGGCAATTCGCCCCGACCAAAGAGCAACGGCGAGAGATCGACGCCATCGATAACCCGATCATCGGGAATCTTCGCCCCTCCCAAAGTCACCGCCGTGGAAAACAGGTCCATCCCGCTGGCAACCGCACCCGTGACCCCCGGCGAAATCTTCCCAGGCCACCAGGCAATGCCGGGGACACGCATACCGCCCTCCCATGTGCTGCCCTTGCCTTCACGCAACGGCCCCGCACTGCCGCCCTGCTGATGCATCGTAAGCCACGGGCCGTTGTCGCTCGTGAAGAAAACCAGTGTGTTCTCCGCAAGCCCCTCCGCACGCAGGGCTGCGATCACTTGTCCGACGCTCCAGTCGATCTCCTCGACCGTGTCACCGTAAATGCCGCGACGACTCTTTCCCTTGAACTGCGGTGATGCAAAGAGCGGCACATGGGGAAAGGTATGCGCGAAATAGATGAAAAAGGGCGAAGACTTGTGTTCGCGGATGAACCTCACCGCCTCCTCGGTATAGCGTCGTGTCAACGTCGTCTGGTCCGCGGGCTTTTCAAACACCTTTCCGTTGAGCATGATCGGCACCGTCCAACCATCCTCCGGCGGATTCGCTGACCGGGACGATGTGCGCGGCATGTCCGGCCGCAGGTCCATGTCGTTCGAATACGGCAGTCCAAACGAATAGTCGAAACCATGATCCCCCGGACGCCCACCGGGATGGATGCCGAGATGCCATTTTCCAAGATGAGCGGTCGCATATCCCCGCCCCTTCAGCGCACGCGCTATCGTGATTTCCTCCTGCGGCAGTCCACCAGGAGAATCGGGGAACAGCACACGGCGCTTCCCGACCATGCCGCTGCGAACGGGATACCGGCCAGTCAGCAGCCCCGCGCGACTCGGTGTGCAAACCTCCGCAGCCGAATAGAAATCCGTGAACCTCATCCCCTCCACCGCCATGCGATCGAGATTGGGCGTTCGGATCGTCGGGGATCCGTAGCATCCCAGATCCCCGTATCCCATGTCATCAGTCAGAATGATGATGATATTCGGCGCACGGGCGGAAGAGTCCGACACCGCCGCCAACAGGGAAAACGCCACGAGGAGCACAGTGAAGTATTTCATGGGATGATGAAGGCTAGCCCAACATTCTGCGCCGGATGCGCCGAGACGGCAATGCTTGAGTCCCTCGAGGCTGAAAATTTCTCACCGCATCGGGGCGCGTCGAATGGAGCTGGGCAGGCTTATGGAGGATAGCGACCCCTTCACCGAGTTTTCGTTGCACCCTCGGGCACGCGCCCGAACTCGCGGCATCAACCTCATTCAATTGCGGCCGATGAAAGAGAGGGTTGCACGCCCCGATGCAGCGGGTGCGGCTCCCTCAATCGATCGCGTTGATCCTTGTAGGCAAAGCCTAGCGCGATGAACACCACGAGAATGATCGCTGCATATCCCGTGGAGATCGCAACCGCCCAGGACGAAACCGGAAGCATGCCAAAGACAATCGCCGTGATGATCGCAATGCCCACCGAGCTTCCAATGCGCTGCCCCGTCTGCATCACAGCACCCGAACTCCCCGCATACTCCACGGGCACTTCGTCGAGCGTCAAAACCTGGTTCGGGGTGATGATGGATCCTTGGGCAAGTCCGATGAACGAAAGCGATGCCATCAGCCACCAGACATTGAGATGGCCACCCGCGTGAAGAAGGATGATCGCCGCGCTCGAGGCCAGGCCAATGACGGCAAGCCACAATCCACCGATGACGATCTTGCGTCCAAACCGCATCACACGCTGCCCCGCCCAATGGGCGGAGTAGGCAGAAAGCAGCGCAGCCGGAATGCCGAACGTGCCCGCTTCCAGCGCCGACTTTCCACTTCCCTCCTGCACGTAAAGCATCACGAGCACCCAGATGCTCGACATGCCAAGAAAGCACAGCGTCATGATGGTCGCGCCGTTCGCGAAACTCGGGGTCCGGAAGATGTTCAAATCAACCATCGGACTGTATCCCTTGCGCGCATGCCGCCGCTCCCATTTCACCCAGAGATAACACAGCGCCACGCCCGACGGAAGCAGCAGCCAGGTCAGAGGCGACGAGCGTGCCTCGACAAAGGGGAAAAGCACGGCGAGCACCGCCAGGCAGAGCAGGACGGAGCCGACAGGATCCAGCGACGTCAGCAGCGCATCAGCCCCACCCTCTGGTTTCGAACCGCTCCCGCGAGCCAGATGGATCAGCGGCTTCGGAAACCAAATCAACCCAAGGACGATGATCGTGATTCCAATCGGTAGATTGACGAGAAAAGTCAGCCTCCAACCCAGTTCGAGCCCGCCGAGGTGAATGAGAAACCCACCCAGGACAGGACCCGTTGCGACGGAAAAGCCGACCGTGGTTCCCAGATGGCCGAACGCCCGGCCACGCGCCTCCGCTCGAAAATAGTCCTGGATGATGCCGACACCCTGGGGATTCAGAATACCGGAGCCGATCCCCTGAATGAAACGCGCCGCATTGAGCCAGTTGGCATTCGGGGCTAGTCCTCCTGCCACTGAGGACGCAGTGAAGATCGCAACGCCGATCAGAAAGATTCCACCCCTCCCCATGATGTCGCCCGCGCGCCCGGCGGCCACCAGCACGACGCCAAAAGTCAGCGCGTAACCGGAAAGCACCCATTGCAGATCCGAAAGCGTTGCATTGAGCGCATGCTGGATCGAGGGAAGCGCGACATTGACAATGCTCACGTCGATCAGGGACATGAAGATCGACAGCAGCAAAATGATCAGCACCCGCCGACGGGTCTTGTCCGACAGGCTATCCGAAGACACCCGCTCATCGGCACCTGGCCGGTCCGTCTTATCAGACTGCATGAAGGGGAATACCTGGTCCGTTCACCCGCTCTGCGCAATCCTCGCGTTTGGAATCCACCGATTTGCCCCAAGGCAGAATGGCATGCGTCTGTTCGGTGGTTGCTGGTTTCGATTTTCCAAAGGACACAATCAAGACGGCTCCTGCAACCATGATGAGTGAGCCAATGAGCCGCCGCTTGATGTTTTTCTCCCTGAAAAAATGGTGACCCAGAAACACACTGACGAGTGTCGAGAGCTGAAACAGTGCCAGCGAATACCCCACCTGCAGCTTCCCGAATGTGAAAAGTGTGGCCGCCTGCATCAGCCCGGTCGTCAGCCCAAGCCCGAGGTAGAGCCTTACATTCGCCGCCAATTGGCGCGCCTTTGTTCCACCGTCACATCCCCCGAGCGCCGCCACGGCAATCAACGCAACGGGCACCCCAAGGATCGACCAAAAGAGAAAAGTGGTGAGTGGCGTGGAATGAAGGATCGCCCGTTTGAGGAACACGGCCTCGGTCGCGGAGAATACCAGCGCCGCGAGGCGCAACTGCACTCCGCGGTCCCGGATGAACTGAAGCAGTGCCCTTCCATGCGCCTGGCCGGGAGCGCGGTCGACAACAAAGAGGCTCCCCACAAGCACAAGCACCACACCCACCGCACCCGCAATGTTTGGAATCTCTCCAAGCAGGACAACGGCGAGAAGCAGACTGAGCACCGACTTGTAGGCATTGATCGGACCCAGAAGCGAAAGGTCGCCTTCCTTCAGCGCATAGACGAGCAGTGCATTCCCCACCACCGCGAGCACAGCGCACAGCACGATGTTCATCCAGAACACGGAATCCAGTTCCTCCCATCGCACGGTCGACAACAACGCAACGGCCACCGGTGAGAGAAGCGCATGAGTGAGCGCAATGACTGCCAGTGGATGCGCCCCGCGGCTGGTCAACTGCTTCTGGAAGACATTTGAAAGCGGATTCGCGACAATCCGCAGCGTCACGAAGAGCGCTGTCAGCATTCAGGCAACTCGTATCAGGCGCCGTCCCTTTGACGATCCAAATCCTGCCCGAGCTCCAACTGGAAACACCTTCAGGAAACAGAAATTCCGACCGCAGCGCCTGCGCGTTCGCCACAGGCCGCAGCGGCATCCGCGGCGCTCCATCCAAGGAAGCGCTGCACATTGGCATAGGCCTTGTCCATCGTCAGCGATGATCCCGCAAAATTGGTTTTTCCAGGTTCTCTCACCACACCGTCCTCCCCCACCTCCATGCTCAGGCGTCCGATGGAGTAGCGCCCCGGACCCGCACCCGCCGCAGCCATGCAATCGGTGGTGAAAATGACGCGGTCACGCGGCTTCGCGCGCACGAAATTCTTAAGCACCGCCGGCGGCAGATGGATCCCATCCGGTATGAACGCAGCCACCAGTTCGTCGCGCGCCAGCAATCGCTGCATGATGTTGTCGTGACGCGGCAACTGTCCAGGGACGCCATTGCCAAGGTGAGTGCAGAGTCGGAGCCCGGCATCAATCGCTTCATCGATCGCTGCATTGTCCGCATCCGAGTGCCCAATGGACGTGCAAACGCCCCGTGCAGTGAGTTCTCGGATGAAAGGCGTGGAGCCAGGCCATTCCGGTGCGAGTGTGACAAGGCGCAGACGCCCACCCGCCGCTGCCTGAAGCCGGTCAAATTCCCGCAGATCCGGCGCCTTCATCAACTCCGCGGGATGCGCGCCATGGAATCCGGCCAAGGGACTGAGATAGGGCCCTTCCAGGTGGAAGCCCGCGACGACGTCACCGAATGCACTGTCACGCAGCAACAATTCAAGGCGCGCAAACTGCCGCTCAAGCTGCTCGATGGGCGCCGTGATCAGCGTCAGAAGAATCCGCGTTTCCCGAGCACGAAGAGCAGAGAGGGCGCGATCCAACGCGTCCGCGCCCAACTCCGGCTGTTGGAAATCCACGCCGGCAAATCCATTCACCTGGTGATCAAAGAATATCATGGAGGAGGGTCTTCAGGAAATTGCTCGAATGAACCGCAAAAGAGAAGCCCCCACCCGCGAACCGGGACTCCATCACTGCATGCCGTCCAGTCGAAGTTTGTAGGCCCTCTTTCCTGCCTCGGAACCGAGGTCGATCTCAATCTCGGCCTCCGCTCCTGGCATGGACAATTGCAGCATGACGCGTTCCCCCTGTACGCGCTGGTGAAGCTCCGCTTTCGGAACCTCCGCGCCTGGCACCGGCAGCACGAGATATGACTGCACAACATCCGTCCCCCGGAGATCATAGGCTGCCACCGCAGCCTTCAGGTTTCTGGCCATCCGACTGATGGTCCCCTCTCTCAGCTTGAGGTGAGGCACTCTGTTCCGGGCCGACATCAACAGGAGGTTTTTCTCGGTGAAATTCGTGAACACCTTCCCCTGATCCACATCAACCCTGGGTGAGCCTGGCGGCAGGTGAAACAACGAGGTATAGTCATGCGCAGCGGCGCTCCGCAGTTGATCCACAATGATGCAACATTTTCCCTTCAGCATCACGAAGTGTCGCGTCCAGGCGACGCCCTCCGCCAGTCCATCATGAACCATCACCGCCCAATCATAACGATGATTGGACTCCCAATGCTCAATCCGACTGCCCGCATCAGGACGGTCCGCCGGACGCACTTTGGTGCGATCGTAGTCACCAGCACCATCGACAAGTATCGTATTGTGTGCTTCGGCTCGATTGTACCAGGCACGCCGCAGGGGATCGTCGTAATTGTTGATTCCACTATCAACCAGAAGTGGTCGATCCCAGTACCACAAATGGAAACCAAGCTTCCCTGAGTGCCAATGCGCAGCGACGCGCGGCCCAGCATCGAGGAAGACATAGGCCGGCGAGGCAGGATCGTGGTCGCGCATCACCGCCTGCTGAGAAGCATCAAGGTAGAAGGATGCCGGTGGCTCCGCCGGAATCGGTTTTTCAAGCAGGTCCGCCAGCACACGCGCAGTGACAGAAGTGCCACTTTCGCTCGAATCGTTGATCGGTGGCATCGTGCCGTCCGGCTGCGCCACGTTCAGCACAAAGCGGAAAAATTGTTCCAAACGATGTTCGCTTCCGCGTGGGGGCTCAATTCCGTTGGCGCGGCAAAGAAGATAGGCATCGCGAAAGATGGAGACGAAAAACGGGTAATAGCCCGGGGATAATTCGACGGAGTTTCCATCCGCGCAGAAAGAATGGGTGAGATGATGCTGCAGGATTTCGAGGGCTTTCGTCCGCAAGGCCGGAGCGGAACGGACCTCGGGAAACAGCAACGCAGCATAGAGCATCGCCGACGCACCATGTGACTGGTGATTGTTCTCGTTCAGCGGTTGTGCGCCAAAGTCCTCCAGCAAGGCCCCCGCATGCGTGTCAATGATCTGGTAAAGCTCACGCTTCTCGCCGCGCGTAAAACCGTCGATTCCGAGAAAATAGGTCCAGGCAAGATTCTGAAGCCGCCATGCCACCTGCATGTCCTTCCAGTTTCGCCCCCGGGACGTGAAAGCGGCAGGCATGGGATTTTCGTCCCTCCACTTCCGCACAAAGGACATGATCTCGCTCAGATAAGTCTTGTCCCCGGTCCTGTGATACATGTTCGCAAGGCTGGGAAGGAAGTACCAGCGGTTCAGCCAAACACTTTTCTCCAACTCTGTCTTCTCGAGGGAATCCCACCGGATGGGGTTTCCCCAGGGCGCAAAAAACCCGGGCCTGCGAACCGCTCGCGCGATGTCCTCATCGCGTTCCGAACCGATTGCCTGCAGTTGCACGAAGCGCCCGCCTTGGTCCAACGGCGTGAATTCCCACATCGCATAGCGGCTCATGTAGGGATAGAAGGGGAATACTCCCGTCCTCGGCTCCCGTCCAGCCGTGTCAGCTTCCGCACCCCAGACGGAGGCCCAGGAGAGGAATGCACCGGCAAGCCAAATACAGCACCGCCAGCGCCCAGGTCCCGGATTGTTTGGCAAGACCCTCATCCAGCGCTTCATTGGGTGACTCCCTTCGGCTTCCCGAAATCAACGGTGGGCGCGACCGGCTTTCCGGCAAAGGGAGGCCACACATAGCGACCCGTCTTCACCTCGGGCCCACGATCCTCATTGATGGCGGCCTCACCGGCGTCCGGGAAAACGATCTGCCAGCTGCGCATCTGCCGATCGATCAACTGGCGCATCCGCTCTCCGGTGCTGTCGTTGCGGGCACGCACCTGCGCCTCGGGTGTCCACGCGAAACACGCTCCGCCATACAGAGTCACCAGTCGCCCGGCGAGGTCATTGCTTTCCCACATGCACAGGGTCACCCCCTCGACGTTCGCATAGGTCTTCCCCTGCAGGCACCAGATCCGTGTGCCTTCATAATTGCCGCTGAAGGCATATGAGTTTGCGCCGGTTCCCATCATCAAGGGCGTCTTTCCGGCTCCTCCATACTTTTTCAACGTCTCCAAGATCGAAGGTTCGTCCGCACCGAGATAACGCCATGGCTCGATCACCACTTTGGTCTCCAGTTCCGGTGGCAAGGGGCGCCCTCCGTGATCCGCCCAAAGGTGCATCCTTATCTTCCTCCCATGGCGTTCCGCCACGCGCATCAGAATCTCATGGATCCGGCTGACCATGGTCGTCGGAGTATGTCCTCGATTCTCCTCGCCGGGAAGGACCGCCCAAAGCGCCTCATCGAGGCCCACATGCACCGCCGCTTCGCGCTCGAGGCATGGGACAATTTCATCGTAGAGCTTCTCAAGGAATGCGTAGGTATCCTCGCCAATGCCAAAAGAGGCGCCTGCATAGACACCTTCCGCGCCACGCAACTTGGGAAAATGATAGACCAAGCTCGCAACATGCCCCCACGATTCGAGTTCTGGCATGACTGAGATGTGATGGTGGCGCGCATAGGCCACCAGCTCCTTGAGATCGGCCGCATCGAGGCTGAACGGATTCTCATGCCCGATCGGCAGTTTCTCAAACTTGAAACCGCAGAGTTGGTCGTCGTAGAGGTGGAGATGAAGCGTGTTCAGCTTCATCTGCGCCATCAGCCGCACCAGCCGTTTCAAGAGCGGCATGCTGAACGTCGCGCGCCCGAGATCCGCCATGAATGCACGCACCTTGTATGTCGGATAGTCCTCGATGCTCAAATGCGGCACCAGAAACCTGCCCCAGCCTTCCGCCGGATAATCCGAGTAATGGAAAAATTCATCGCCGAATCGGGCATAGGCGAGCAGTTGATACACCGTCTGCGCGCCGTAAAACATGCCTGTATCGGTGCCGGCCCGCACCGTGATGCCTGATGCATCAGACACCACGCGATAGCCCTCACGGTGGGTTACAGTCGGATCGCGATCAAATCGCAGGCAATAGTCCGCACTGCCGCCAAAATCGCCGCGCACACCAATGGTCGTGAACAGTTTCTCCAGTGTCTCCACTGTTGCGGCCTGGTCCGGCTTCATCGCATCAAGACCGGTTACGGAGATGTGTGCTGGCAGCGGCGTGGCTCCCTGGGCATAAGTCACTTTCTGAGGGGCAGGAGCCAGGGGAATACGATTCCTGAGTTCGACCGGCTTGGCGGCGCAGACAAAAGGCAGCACAAGGCCGAGCATTGTCCACATCAGTCGGCAAATGACGGGATCGAGACGTTTGAGGGATGTTTTCATGGGGGATGCGAAAGTGACGGCCCGTGGCGGAGATCAATCGGAGATTTCCCGAATGACCCCAAGGTTCCTGACCAGTGCGCAGACGAGCAGGAATGCGGTCAGTGGCAGAATGGCGACCACCATGAACACCGGCACAAACGAGATCTTTTCGACCGTCCATCCAATCGCGATCGTCGTGCCGGCACCCACAAGCGCACCCAGCGCGCCTCCAAAGCCCGAAACGGAACCGACCGCGCGTTTGGGAAATACTTCCGCGGGCAGGGTCATGTTCGCCCAGGCGGCATGGCAGAACATCGCCACGCTGATCGCCGTGATTGCCGTCGTGGCATTCGGTACCGAGGTGACTGCCAGGCAACATGCGGGAATAATGATGGAAACCGTCGCCATCACAGTCTTGCGGGCGCGGTTGAGCGACCAGTTGCGACGCATCAGCTGGCGGGGCACCATGCCGCCGGCGAGGTTCCCGAACGCCAGAGCGACAAACGGAATCCAGCTGTATTTGCCGATGGCGGCCAGATCAAAGCCTCTCTCCTGCTGCAGGAAGAGCGGTGTCCAAAAAATGAAGAAGTACGAAATAGGATCTGTCAGCGCCCTTGCCAGTACGCACCCCCATGTCTCCTTCATGCGCAGCAGGCGGCCGACCGATGGCGGCGACCGGAAGTCATTCTCCTTGTCGCCTGCCTTGATCCACGCGAGTTCCTGGGAAGAGAGGCTCGGATGCTCTTCCGGACGCCGATAAAAGAGAATCCATCCCAGCACCCAAATCACCCCGAGGGCTCCCCCAAGCAGGAACGCTGATCTCCAGCCCCAGGTGAGCGCAATCCATGATATCAGGGGCGCTGCCACGGCTGCACCGATGGCAGAGCCTGAGTTGAAGATCCCCACTGCCAGTGCCCGTTCCCGAACCGGAAACCATTCAGAGCATGCCTTGATGCCCGCCGGAAAGTTTGCCGGCTCCGTCGCCCCAAGGAGAAACCGGAAAATCGTGAAATGCATGGCGGTGTGCGCCAGCGCATGGAGGGCACTGGCAACGGACCACGCCGAAACAAAGACCGTGAATGAGTGCCTGGTTCCAAGCCTGTCGACCAACCGACCGCTCACCGCGTACATGATCATGTAACTGACAAGGAACGCCGATGTGATGTAGGAATACTCGACTGTGGAAATATTCAACTCGCTCTTGATTGTTCCCGCCAGCACCGACAGGGACTGCCGATCCAGATAGTTCAATCCCGTCGCAAGGCATAACATTCCTGCAACATACCAGCGGAGGCCCGACAGTTTTCTTTTCATTGTTAAGAGAGGGCGGTCTGCCATTTGTCGGAACAGATTGCTTCGGTCCGAGGCACGTCAGGGAAGTGATTCTGAAGCGGCATCCCTGTCGAGATACAGCGTCGCTTGCGGATGAGTACACAGGATCGAAGCAGGACATGCCGCGGTAAGGGGCCCACGCAACGCCGCACGGATCGCCGTAGCCTTGCGTAACCCATGCACGTGGATGCTCAATCGGCGCGCCTGCCGGAAATTCGGAATGGTCAGTGTGATTGCACGCCTGGGCACATCACCGATGCTCGGGAAGCAGCCGTCATTGACCTGCTGCTGTCTGCACGCCTCATCCAGTTCCACAACCTTGACCCACTCCGGGTCGTCAAAATCGGCAACAGGCGGATCGTTGAAGGCAATATGTCCATTCTCCCCCACTCCCATGCAGACGAGATCTATGGGAGCTGCTCGTAGTAGTTCCGTATAGCGTGCACAGGCAGCCCCACAGTCGGCATCGTCGGCCTCAAGGGGGAAAAAGCGTCCAATTTCCACGCGGGAGAGGAAATGGGTATTGAGATAGGATCGAAAGCTCTGGGGATGATCTGCCTTCAGCCCTAGGTAGTCATCCATGTGAAACGCCGTCACCTTTCTCCAGTCCACTGCCGTGCCACAGACTTCCGGCCGCACGAGCGCGGCGAAAAACGCGTCCTGGGAAGGAGCGCAGGCAAAAATGACACGAGCCGCACCCTGCTGGTCGCACACATCGCGTAAATAGGAAGCCGCCGCGCGCGCAGCAGCTTGTCCGAGGGCCCGGGCTGTCGGGTGCACCTCGACGGATAGGCTTTCAACCAAAAAACGCTGTACAGGCTGTGCAATCATGAAATAGGTAAGGTCACCGCACCCGTCGCGCTGTGGATCAAACCCGCAGGAATATCCGGCGATTGTAGAGGAATCGTACCAGTGCCAGTGCGAGCGCAAGTCCAACGAGCGCCTGAAGCAACGCACCCGCCCCTCGGGCGAGGTGTGCGTCCAGATACGCCCGAAAATCCGCTCCAATCAAACGTTCACTGATCCTATCAAAGCGGATGAGCTCATAGCCGAGATAGATCGTGATCGAATTCGTGCCGAGCCAGAGAAAGGGAGCACACCATCGGTCAATCCGCCAGACGTCGACCACCAGATAGAATCCCGCAAGCATGAGCGCGGAAATACCGCTTGTGACCAGGCAGAACGAGGAGGTCCAAAGCTTTTTCACCACCGGGAACTGAAGGCTCCACAACAACCCCAGCGCAATGGCCACGACACCTGCCACCGCCAGCCACGCTGCCTTGCGCCTCGGCAAAATGTCTTCCCGCCGCAACCAGAGTGCCGCCAGAATCCCAGCCAGGCAGATCACCGTGGCGCCAAACGGGCTCAAGATTCCCTGCGATTCGTAATAGACGTTGACCTTCTTTCCCGGCAGGTAGCGGTAATCGACAAAATTGCTGAAATTGTAACCCGCATCGTACACCCCAGTCTGTCTTCCCGGCACGAGTGCCAGAATAGCCGCCGGATCACGGGAGCCCGCCTGCGTCGCCAGGCGATCAAGGCTCGCACGATCGAGCACCACATCCGGAAATGGCGCAAACGTAAGCAACGCCCAATAGGCGACCAGCAAACCTGCCGCCATTCCCGCAATCCTTCGCCATTTCGGTCCAAAATACAGATACATGATGGCGGCAATGACGTAGCAGGCCGCGATCATCTGCAGCACGCCGGAAAATCGTACGTCTGGCCACTTCGCAGCGAAACCGCCATGATAGACGAAACCAAAAACAAAGAGCATGAGTCCGCGACGCAGGATCCGGCGCACCGTAACCACGCGCGAGTGTTCGCCGCGGTGCTTGTCGATGGAAAAGGCGATCGAAAAGCCGACCAGAAAAAGAAACAGGGGGTAGATGACGTCGTAAAAATGCAGTCCTTCCCAATCGTTGTGCGTGAGCTGTCCAGTAATGAAGCCGGTAACCGCATTCTGGTCCATCTTTCCGAGTGCCCGGGCGATGCCCGCCCCACCAATGATCCAGAACATATCGAAGCCCCGCAGGACATCGACCGACTTGAATCGTGGCGGAGGAGCAGGCAGTGCCGGATCTGGAATGGACATGATAGGATGGTGCGAATCAGAACCGGCCCCTGACTCCAAACGTCCACTGAGCTCCGTAGTCCTCATCCCGGAAACCCCATGCATACTTTGGTGTCGCTGGGCCGTAGCGCTGAAATATCAGATTGTCCTTGGTCAGGTTGCGAACCGCGACAAAGAAGCCGAGCCAAGGGCGAAAGGCATAGGTGACGTCAGCATCTACCTGGAGGCGGGGTGCGGTCCATTCATACGTGTTTGGCCCGATGCCAGAGCCCGCTTGAAGCGAACCACGCTGCCGCCCACGGTAATTCCATTTGAGATTCATGGAAAGCTTCTTCAAGCTGTAAGCGATACCGAAGTTAATTTGCCGTCGGGTAAAGTTTGTGAAGTCCGCTGTGTTCGCCCCGACAAGGTGAAGGGAGGTCACGTTGCCAAACACCGAGAGTCCATTCAGCCGCCCAGGCAGGAAACCGAGCTTCTGGCTGTAATTGAAATCGACACCGGTGACCCGCGCATCGCCAACATTCATCATCGTGATGATATCGTATCCAAGAAAATTCACGGGATCCAAACCGTAGCTTTCCAGGACATCAGCCGTTCCTTCCGTGGTCAGTCGTCCGAAGAAATTGCTGAAATCCTTCCGGAATACGCCGACCGAAACCACGCCTTGGGGCTTCAGGTAGTACTCCACCGCAAGGTCAAACGAATCGGCCAGCCACGGCTTGAGTGCCGTGTTGTTGATCGTGATGGTGCCATTCGGGTTAGATGTTGTCGGTTCGACCACCCTGGATCCTGGAACGATAAAGTTGAAATTCGGCCGGCCAAGGGTGCGGGCGTAGCCGGCGCGAAAGATGAGGTTCTCACCGAGATTGTAGGTGGCATTGAGGCTCGGATGCATCGTGCCGTAATCCTTGCTGACATGTGTTCCGCGCTCCTTGTAAATGAGACGCGCCTGCTCCAGGGGATCCGTCGTGATCAGCACCCGGCTGCCTCCTTGCATCACAAAACTTCCGTCGGGATTCCTGCGATAAATAGCCGTCGGATCGGAGAGCACCCCCTCACCACTGTCCTCGGTCTTTTCATACCGTGCACCGGCCACGAGCCACAATCGGTTCGCCAGGAGCCGCGTGTCTGCCCGCAAGTAGAGGGAGCTCACCCGTTCGACGATCAGCTGCGAGTTGTTGGCCTCTGTGGCGATGGAACCGCTCGCGCCCGTCTGGTTCAGGGAGAAATAATTCGGCTTGCTGACAAAAAGATCATGCAGCGCGTAAACATCCGGCCACTGCACAACAGGAAGGCCATAGGGGGAACTCGTACCCAGCCAGGCCTTGTCAACATAGGCACCGGCAGTGTCGTCGGCCGAGTTGGCAACTCCATCCGGGCCAACGAAAGTCCAGGTGCGTTGCGGATAGCGGATATCGCGTCGGTTCTCACGCACGTCAAGGCCGGCCTTGAGTGTCAGCGGCACCTTACCCTCGAAGCCCCGGGTGACGTTCGCACGCGCACTGCGGATCGTGTCAACGGAGTCGTTCTGACTCGAACGTGCGGTCCTTATCCTGTAGCTGGCCAGCGAAAAAGGAGCACCGCTATTGGTGACTTTGCCGGGACGTACAGCATTGATGTCGTCAAACCGGATCGTTTGCGAGGCCTGCGTAAGCTGGACGTTCTCCCAGAAACCGTCGCCGATGTCGCGGTAGTGATTCTCCGATCGCGAATACGCTGCTCCTGCCTCCATCTTCCATACCCTGCCATTGTGCCGCCATGTCAGGGTCGGCATCACGGTGTTCCCGTACTTGTGACGGTAATTCGTACCAATCGTATTCGAGCCGACATTCGTGCGACCTTGTGTGAAGGTTGATCCCCAGGTCGGGGTGCTGCCCACATCCCACTGGATATTCGAGCCTCCAAAATTGGCATCGTAATCGTTGTACTGGATGCCAAACGAAAGCACGTCCTCCGGGGCAAATCGCCAGTCAATCGTGGATCCAATGGAATAGCGGCGGGTGAACTTTGGAGCGTCCTGCACCAGCCAGCGCGCAAGGTAGGGATTGTCCGGGGGTACGTTCGCCACGCCCAAGCCGGAGCTGGCCCACTGCCTCTGCGACCGGAACTGCGGATTGAACTGCTCGGAATAGAGCCCGTTGATCGCAAAGCCGAAGTTCTTGCTCACCGGACGAATGTACGTGAAGTCCATGCCGGGCGTCACCTTGCGTGTTGGCTCGCGCTTGGGTCCGGGAGTCTTTTTCAGCGAAAACTCGGCGCTGTTCACGCTGGTGTAGGCACGGTAGTTGAATACCGGACGCGAGCGTTCGAACGCACTCCTGCTCACGAGATTGATCGCACCACCAAGAGCATCTGCGGGACTATCGGGCGTGGGCACCTTGGTGACCTCCACACGGGAAATGTTGTTGATGGATACCTGCTCGAGTTCAAAGACGCGGGTGGCCGAGGACGATGCAGCGCTCGCCATCCGGTTGCCGTCAACCGACACCGGTGTCGTACTCGAAGGCAATCCTCGGATCGAAATTGTCCGGGCATCTGCCGCATTGTAATCGACGGTAACGCCTGGCAGCCACTTCGCGAATTCGCCCACATTCCCCTCGGTCACCGCGCCAAACTCGTCTGTAGATACGACGTTCTTCAAATTTGGGGAATACCGCTGCTCATTGATGGCAATCGTCCGGGCATCGATTTCCCGGGTATCGCTTACAGTGAACTGTTCAAGAGTCACTACATCTCCGGATACACCGGCGCCGAATACGACGTCACCCCGAACCACCTCGCCCGGCTTCACATCGACCACGACTGACTGCGTAGGCAACCCAGTATAGAGGACACGGATGGTGGTCATGCCTGCCGGGACGTTTGAGACTCGGTACTCACCGTAGTTGTTGCTAAGCTCTTCCGGCTGCCCCGGGACAACTACCCGGGCGTTCATGAGATAGTCGCCGGTCGCCGCGTTCAACACACGTCCCTCAATGATGCCGTCGCCGGGAGCAGCGAAGGCTGGCGTGGTGAATATGAGGCCGCTGAGGACCACGAGGAGGAATGATCGGACAAGATGCAGGGCCGATTGCCTGGCAATGCGGGTATTCATGCTATTTGTAGCCTTGTGATGGGGGGGGGTGGAAATCCGGACACAGGCTTCAGGAAAAGGGAGCGTGTGCCCGGGCGGAGTGGATGCGATGAAGGAATGGACGTCGACTTCATCGACTGCAAAGTCCACGAAGGTTGACGGTAACCAATCCTGCATGAACGGTACGCCCATATCCTCGGGCCTGTCTCAAGTGTGCTCTTGGTCAGTTCGTCTGCGCGAGCCCCTCACCTGAGGCAGCGATTCGCCAGGAATCCACCGGCTCTCCACCATCTCGACACGGGCCTGTGTTGGCAGTCCAAAATCGCGGTTTACAATCCGACCCGCAAGGAGCTCGACCAACCAGGCGCCCATCAATTGTTGATTTTCTTCCATCCCGGCAAAACCCATTCCGCGGACAATCTGTGAGATCACAGCCACACCAAGCCTGCCGGGCGGGCTGAAGCCCAACCGCTGGAGAGCCGCCTTGAATGGCTCGATCATCGAATAGTGATGGTCAAATATCACCGCATCCGGCCTGTGGCAGTGCAGCCATGTGCCAAGCTGATCCACGTCAACCTGATCGATCCGAAGAATAGGGACTCTCCCGGCCGATGGCATCATTTGTTCGCACCAGCCGAGGTAGGCGCTCGCGTTAGCGTGCCGGTTCCGTTGGTCCTCGTAGAGTCCCAACACGAGCCCAGGGCGCCGATAGCCGCGCAGGTGGACACGATCCAGCGCATTCCAAGTGTCTGAATATCCATCGCTGATCACGCGATGCATCGGGACTCCAATGCTCAGGCCCTGCGTCACGATCGCAAATCCCTCCAGTTCCACCGGAAACCGGGCGCCGAATTCAGGGCTTCCAAAACAAAGCAAACCTTCGATACCTCGTGCCTCAAGAATTTCTCGGGCCCGCCTGAAAGACATGCCGGGGGCCTTCAGCCACAGGGGATCAAGCCGGTAGCCAAGCTCTTCCGCGCGCCTCGCCATCCCTCCATACATCCGCGAGAGGTGCAATGACTGCTCCCAGGGCCGCTCGGTGTCATAAAGAGAGATGACCCCAAAACAGGCCTGGAATCTTCCCGCCTTGCTCTGGCTCACCTGCGTCATGAGCTCCCTGATCTTTGCATTGGGGCGATACCCCATGCTGCGCGCGATCTTCCGGATGCGAGCCTTCACGGCCGGGGAGATCTTCGGACTATCCCGCAAGGCCATAGAGACGGCGGCATGCGATACCTTTGCGATGCTGGCAATTCGTCGGACGCTCATGGGGTTGGGATAGGCTGCCTAAACGGCAACCGTGCCGGCGAGCAGACCCTGCCGCAAGTCATGAGTTCATTCCGTATCCTGACAATGAAATCTGTATCAGGCTATCAACTACACATGTCGAACTGCTGCCGGATTGACCGCCACCGCGACGAATTATCCGCCCTTCCCGCCCGGGGCGGACTCCTCCGGGGGCCAGGTTGCTCCGGACAGCTCCTTTGGCAATTGCGTGGGATCGGTCGGATAGATCAGTGAAAGATCCATTTTGGATTTTGATCCCTGCAGGAACTCCAATTCCTCCGGCGCGCCAAAGATCAGCCACAGCACATCCTCATCCGTATCGTTGAATACCTGCCGCAGGAGTTCGGGACACACCCAGACGCCCCCATGACGCGGCACCGTCAGCGTCGCCTCTCCCACGCGCATGCGACCGGTTCCTTCCAGCACGAAATAGAACTCCTCGGCGCGGATGTGACGATGGAGCGTATTCGCACTCCTGGGTGGCAGGCGCCAGAGTCTGGCTCCCATCTTCTCGCTTCGGGTGCGCTCCAGGTAATCCGCATTCGGGATCTTCATCAGATTCGACGGCCTCCAAAAGAGATCGCCGGGAGTAATGAGTTGATAACCTTCGCTGGTTTTCATGCTACCAACTCCCTACTTCAAACCGCCGCTCCGGAGCAATCCGAGACGAACGGATGGGTAATATGGGCCGTGCCATGCGTCCATGGCCAGAGGTTCGCGTTCCCTAAAACTTCCCTCCATCCGCCAATCGTGCGGCCGCAACAAACTGCATCGCAGGAAAGGAAAGTTGCAGGTATTTTCCCTTCTCCGGTGTAGGATCCCGGTCCACTTCCGACTCAACTGCATGTATTCGCATTCTCACTCCCACAACGATAACGACGCACCGGAAGGCGCATCTAAGAAATCGAGCCGACACTCCACGTCCTCCGATCCGACGTCCAAATCGTGCTGTCACTCCGGCGGTGGAGAGGCGCATCACCACGGGCACGGCCACTCCTGCGATCATGACATGAACGTGGTGCCTTCCGCCGCAGCGAAGTTCTTCTGCCCCATGTGTCCGGGAGTGGAGTCGGACAAACCAGGGGATTGCCCGACTTGCGGCATGGCCCTGGAACGCAATCCCTCGTACGTCAGCCCCGCCAGGACGGTCTACACGTGTCCCATGCATCCCGAGGTAAGGCAGGAGGGACCGGGCGATTGCTCAAAGTGTGGCATGCCTCTCGAGCCGATCCAGATCTCGGACGATGACACGGACGACGAAGCCGAATTGAAATTGCTCCTCCGCAAACTCTGGATCGGCGCCGCACTGGCGCTGCCTGTGTTTGTCTCCGCCATGGCCATGATGGTGCCCGGCCTGTCATCGGGCGGAGAAATGCCTGCGTGGCGTCGCTGGGGCGAATTCATTCTCGCGACGCCCGTCATCTTCTGGACGGGTGACTTCATCTGGCGAAGAGCTTGGAATTCCGTGCGCCATCGCAGTGCCAACATGTACACGCTCCTGGGGCTCGGCATCGGCACTGCCTACGTCTTCAGTATCGCCGCACTGCTGGCCCCCGGCTTCTTCCCCCACGAGATGCAGCACGGTGGGCAGGCGGGACTCTACTTCGAATCCGCTGCCATCATCACGGTTCTCGCCGTCTTCGGCGAATACCTGCAGGAACGCGCCCGCCGACGCACCGGCCGCGCCGTCAGGGCCCTGCTCGATCTCGCCCCACGCACCGCCCGCCGCGTGCGTGACGATCGCGAGGAGGATGCCCCGCTCGATCAGATCCAGGTCGGCGACCTGCTCCGTGTACGTCCTGGCGAAAAGGTTCCCCTCGACGGTGTGATCATCGAGGGCGCCAGCAATATCGACGAATCCATGCTCACCGGCGAGCCGATCCCCGCGGAGAAGTCGGCCGGCGATCGCGTCATCGGCGCCACCGTCAACCAGACCGGTGGCTTTGTCATGCGTGCGGAAAAGGTCGGCGCCGACACCCTGCTCGCACAGATCGTGCAAATGGTCGCCCAGGCACAGCGCAGCCGTGCACCCATCCAGGCGCTTGCCGACCGGGTTTCGTCCTACTTCGTACCAGCCGTCATCATCTGCGCCGTCGCCACCTTCGCGGCATGGATGATCTGGGGACCCAGCCCCAACCTGTCGTACGCGATCACCAATGCCGTCGCAGTTCTCATCATCGCCTGCCCCTGTGCGCTCGGCCTGGCCACGCCGATGTCCATCATGGTCGGGATCGGGCGCGGCGCCCAGTTGGGCATCCTGATCCGCGACGCCGCCGCACTCCAGCGCGCCGAAAAAGTCACTCATGTCGTCACGGACAAGACCGGTACATTGACAGAGGGCAGGCCCGTGCTCTCCGGACTCCATGCGGATGCCGCCATCGGTGAAGAAAAACTCCTCTCCTGGGCTGCCGCACTCGAGGCCGGAAGCGAACACCCGCTCGCCCGCGCTGTCGTCAACGCTGCGGACAAGCGTGCTCTCAGGAAACCCGTCGTCGAAGCATTCTCCTCGGTCACCGGCGCGGGAGTGACGGGCCGGATTGACGGACAACACGTTCGTGCCGGCAAACGCTCATGGCTCGAAAAGGAAGGCGTGACGATCAAGCCCGAGTTCGACGCCGCGTCCGAACACCTGCTCTCCCAGGGTGGCACCGTGATTTGGCTTTCCATTGAACAGGTAGTCGCCGGAGTGCTCGCGCTTTCGGACAAGATCAAGCCTTCCACCGCCGATGCGATTTCCCGGCTGCATCAAATGGGACTGAAGGTCGTCATGCTCACGGGCGACCACGCGACCACCGCCAAGGCAGTCGCCAAGGTTCTGAGTATCGATGACGTGCGCGCGCAGCTCACTCCCGAAGACAAGCTCCGCATCATCGAGGAACACCGGCAAACGGGCGCGGTGATTGCAATGGCTGGAGATGGCATCAACGACGCTCCTGCCCTGGCGGCCGCTGATGTCGGCATTGCGATGGGTACCGGAACGGATGTCGCCATCGAAAGCGCCGCCATCACACTCGTCAAAGGCGACCTGCGCGGCATCGCAAGCGCCCTCGCGCTCAGCCGCGCCACGATGAAGAATATCCGGCAGAACCTGTTCTTTGCGTTTGTCTACAATGCAGCCGGCATACCTATCGCCGCAGGGATCCTCTACCCGCTCACAGGATGGCTTCTCAGCCCGATGTTCGCAGGAGCGGCAATGGCGCTCAGCAGTGTGTCCGTCATCTCAAACGCACTGCGCCTGCGACGTGTCCAACCATGAGGCTTTGCCCAATCCCATCCGCAATGCGCTGTCGTAGAGATCGATAATCCTTCCCGGATATTGCAACCGCCTGCCAAGGCGATGGCTGCGACTGTCTGCGGGGCAAAAATTCCCTGAGGGTTGGACGTGATCCTCGGTGTAGAATCCAGGAACAACCACGACCATGAGTTCGCCCAACAATGAGGATCATCTGCGCCAGTTGCTTCGCCAGAGCTGGCCGACATCGGCGTCGCCCTCGGCGCAATTCCGCGCCGCGGTCTGGGAGCGGATCGATGCTGCGAAGCGAAGGCCGGCGACCTGGGCGGCCTGGCTCAGGCTCCATGTGCCCGGCGTATCCGTCGCCGGCGTGGCAGTGATCCTGGTTGCCGGCATCGGCGGAAACCTGATGGCCCGTCATCAGACGGCCCGGATGCGCGAGGCGCAGATCCAACGCTATGTGGCCAGCATTGATCCTCATCAGCAGGTGACTGCGATGCCGGTGCCATGAAATACGGCTGGCTCACTGCAGGCGCAATCGGCCTCGTGGCACTCGCGGCCGGCTGCATCTCCTATTTTTGTTTCCTTCGGCCCACCGCGACGGGAACGAATGACGATTCGCTTGTCTGGCTGCGAACCGAGTTCAAGCTGTCCGACAAGACATTCGCGCGCGTGAAAGCCATGCATGAGTCGTATGAAGGAGTCTGCGCCGCCCACTGCGAGGCCATCGCCGATTCGCGACGGGCCCTGCAGCGCCTGCGCAGCGCAGGCGCGTCCCAGTCTGAAATCGATGCAGCCATGAAACAGGTCTCGAAGGTCGATGCGGAGTGCAAGTCCAGCACCGAAAAACATGTGGAGGCAATCGCTGCGGCAATCGGAGGCCGTGAGGGCGAGCGTTACCTGTCCATTGTCCTGCCCCGCATCGCGACGTTTGATCATTCCGCGCCAGCCACGCTCGATCTGCAGCAGCATCACTCCGCGCATGACATCCCCGGCCGAAACTGATGCCGGGACGGATTCGGATGAGACGCTGATGGAGGCCTTGCAGCAAGGGGACGACCACGCCCTTGCGGTCCTCATGAAGCGCTGGGAAGTCGGCGTGAAGGGGTTTCTTCTGCGACTCGGTGTGCCATCTTCCGATATCGAGGACCTGGCCCAGGAATCCTTCGTCCGCCTCTACCAGAAACGCGCGAATTACCGCGCCGGAGCGTCGTTCAAGCCCTGGCTGCTGACCATCGCCGCAAACCTCGGGCGCAACCGCCTGCGCTGGAAAATCCGCCGCCGCGAGGACAGCATGGAGGAACTCCGCGCCACCACACCCGGTGGATTTGAACCCACGGATTCCTCAGCCCGCCCCGCGTCGGAACTGGCCGAGAGCGCGAACCTCATACGAGAGGTGCGAGCAGCCATAGATTCCCTCCCCGAAAAGCTACGCCAGGCAATCCTGTGCGTGGAGATCGAAGACCTGAGCTACCAAGAGGCCGCCCAGGTGATGCGCTGCACCCCAAAGGCCGTCGAAACCCGCCTCTACCGCGCCCGCCAGCTCCTGCGCTCGAGAATTCAATCCTATCAGAGGTAAACGCCCTCAGGGAAAGACTCACCCCAGCCGTCGGCACCCAGCCCCCCTCGCAGTTGCCGATGGCTTTCCGCTACGATCTCCCCGCCTGCACACAAGGCTTGCGGTCAGAACCTTCTCGTTTGAAAAGTAGGACGCCTTGTATGAATCCCACCCCGTCGAGGCAACTGCGCCCGCCCTAAAACGCCTGCGTCGCGGACATCCGGATGGACCGGACTCGCCTCCGCGACCAACCACACCGCGCACAATTTCCTCCCCCACCGCCTTCTCCAGTCGCAGCCCTGATCGGTTCCTTCGCGAGTTCGTTTCCTCATACATCCCCGGGATCCTACACTCTCCACCGCCTTCCTTCTACCTGTACTCCCGCGGACGCTTACGTCTTCTGAGTTGAGGTCGGTGAAGGCTATGGGCTCAGAAAAGCTCGCCTTGCGGTTCGTGGGGAATCGGAAACACCCCGATGATCACCCACGGATTAGGGGCCCGAAAGTGGAACTCCTGCGTGGTGCCAAGGAAGAAGTGCAGATCCTTCTTGGTGAAGTCGTCGAAGTATTTCTGCCTCACTTTCGCCAGCGCTGCTTTTTCGGTATCGCCTCCCCAAACACATTTCCAGAAAAGCGCTCCCGCCTCCCAGTCCAGCACCTGCAACTCACTCGACTTCCCCGCGTCGTCCTCGAACCGATAAGAGAAGCTGAAGGGCAGCTTGCGGATCACGTCGAAGGTCTGCCGCCATGACTCTTCAGCAAACATCTCGCCTTGGTTGGCCCGGTTGCGCATCTCGGCAAGTTTCTTGCCGTCCCAATCCCTATCCTCTTCCTCCCAGATGAAGTCGGTGATGCGGGTCGGCTTGAAGATGGCCAAGGACATCTGATTAGCCTTCGCACCATCAATCAGGGTTTGAAGCCGGGTGTAAACCTTCCCCTTGCCCAACACCAACTGCCGTCGCTCCCGCCAGTTGTGCGCAGTGTCCATGTGCCCAGCGGGAACCAGCTGATGCACATCGGTTGGGTGGTAGGTCTCGGGGCGTGGATCCTTGGTGCTGCGGGTGACATCGCACTCCAACCAGTCGAACTTGCGATATTGCTCGCCATCTTCGAGCCGGCGAAAAGGCACGGGATAAAGCCGCACCCATGAACCATCTGGGCGCAAGCCGGCGGTGCAGACAGTCTCACCGTATTTCCGCGAGAGCGTCGGATAGGTCTTAACCGTTATCAGAATACGCTCGCGGAACATGGACAGGGCTACCTCACAGATGCCGGGGAGAGAACTCCCGTCCGAACTCCCGCTCCAGGGCCTCGGCCACGCAATGGCGGTGGCATTGGCAGGGCTGAGCCTCGTAGCAGGTGAGCGCCACCCGTTGGCCCTCGTTCACCCACCCACTGATCTTGGCTAATGCCGCGCCTTGGTGTGGCAGGCAATCGCGCTCGTAAGTGACGAACAGAGCATCATAGTCGGCTTGTGTTTTGAGTTCGCGGCGTTCCTCCGAGGAGATGCCTAGCTCAGGCAGGTGTTCGTAGCGAATGCCGACGCCCTCGCAGCCTTTTGAAAGTGTGCCTTTGGAAAAACCGTATTTCCGGCTGAGTGGGTTGCGCCGCACGTCGCACAGCAGTGTCACGCCGGCCTGCAGCAGGCGATTGAGGTAGCCTTCCAAGGTGCTGCCCTCATAGCCGATGGTGCATATTCCCGGCTCTCCACGAGGAGGGCGGGCGGCATTGATGGCGGCGCGTGCCGGTGCGTCGGCGGCTAGCAAACGGGCGGCGATTTCACTGCGCGTGGCATAATAGGGGTGACGACGGTAGGCCTCCGCCACAAGAGCATCGCCACGCAGGCTGGCTTTGCGCCGAGCAAACCCATCCATGCCCATTCGGACCATTGGGGGCACCTTGGCGAGCTTGCGGCCAGTGGCGGTGAGTTTCCACATGCGCTCTTCATTCTCCAGCAAGCCCTTCTCGGTTAGACGGCGCTTGTCGGCATAGGAGGTAAAGGAGAAGCCGCCGTATTTGTAGGGCACGAATTCATAGGCAGGCTCCGACTCAACTTCTCGGCAGTAGAGAAATAGGAGTTTCTGGAAGTCCAGATTGCTCACTTCCCCGCCGAGGGCATCGACGAGGGCGAGGAGGCGTTTTTGGCGCTCAAACAGCATGAGGTAGGATGCAATACGACCGTTCAGTCTACAACCAGTTCCTTTTAGTCTTCCGCCCCGAAACGGTATCGTTCGGTCGAGCGTGCCCGCTCGAGATCAATGTGAACGGCGATTGAAGTTGCCTCCACCGCTCCCATCGGATCGCGAAGGGCGGTAACCAGATAAACGTCCGGGCGCTCAACGTAAAATCGATACAGGTAGTAGCGGTTACTGTGGGTTCGCGCCGCCTTCAGTTCGTTATCCTTCAGTTCGATTTTGGCCGTACCTCCGGAGCCGCAGGCGGGGTCGAAGACGATACCATGGTCAGGCTCGATCACGTTGACAATCGTTTGGACGATGGAGGGCGGGGTAAAGAACTCGCCGTTGTTCTGGGCGCCCTGCATGGCGAACTTCATGAGGAAGTATTCGTTGATGCGGCCGAAAACATCACCCCGGGCGGAGCGGAGCGTCTCGCTATCGAAGACGCGGAGGAGGTCCTCCAGCAGGTTGTTCTCAAACTTGGTGTAGTCTTTTGGCAGCTGGTTCTGGAGGGGCTCGAAGTCGCGCTCGATGGCGTTCATGGCTTCAACCAGTGCGGTGCCGAGATCAGCGCCCTTGGGGAGGGAAACTAATTCATCGTAGCGGGCGGCCTTGGGCAGCAAGAGGGCACGGCGTTTCTTGAAATCCGCGGCAGAAAGGGGGCGCTTGGGCATCTTGCCCGCTGCCTGGTCAGCCTGAATTTCGCGAAGCGCCTCGTGGTAACGGTTGGTGGCGTGGCGAAAGAAGATCACGCCCAGGACCGGCATGCAGTATTCACCGGCGGTGAGCTTGGAGTTGGCGCTGAGGTTGTCAGTGGCGTCCCAGAGGTCGGTTTCTTGGTTGGCGATGTTGGCGAACTGGCTTTGGCTCATTGCGTGCAGGCTGTAGGGGGATCTCAGATATACAGGCATTTGCGTAGGGAGCATGGGGGCCGAGGTCACGCGTCATTCTTCCGGACCAAGACCAATCGCGTTGCAGGCCGATCGCTCTTCCCAGCTTGCAAAGGGCTCCAGGGTCTTGGCATCCAGATAAGCTTCGGCAGGTGAAGCGGCAGCACTGAATGGTGCCCGGGGCGGGGCTCGAACCCGCAAGTCCTTTCGGACAGCGCATTTTAAGTGCGCAGCGTATACCGTTCCGCCACCCGGGCAAATGTAGGCCTATTCGGTAACAGAATATCGTGTCGGGGTGCCAGCTTGAATGTCCGCAAAGTCCGATCCTCTCAACGACAACCTCACCGCCCTGTTGACGACAATGACACTTCCCTGTCTTGGAGAATACGGTTCGAGGGGATGGAGGGAAACGGGGCGGGCAGCGGAAGCGATGCTTCGACGTATCGCGCCCGCTCAAGGTGCCGTTCGTCCGCAGCTTTCAGCCGAAGGTCGCTGATGCCATCAGCTCTCTTGCGAGAGCTGCTTTTTCACTGGTTGTTCGTCCGCCGCTTTCAGCCGAAGGTCGCTTATGCCTGCTTGAGCGCTTCAAGCTCCTCCCAGCGCGAAAAGGCCGTGGCATGGGCCGCTTCGAGTTCGAAGACGCGTGCCCGGGTCGCCGCGACAACGGCGCCAGGCTGCTGGTAGAAGGAGGGATCCGCCAGCTTCGCCGAAAGCTCATGCTGCTCGGTCTCGATCTTCTCGATCAGCGTCGGCAGGCCTTCGAGTTCCTTCTGCTCCTTTGAACCAAGCCTGCGCGCCTTGGCTGCGACGCCTCTGGAAACGGGTGCCGCGACCGGTGTCGCCTTGCTCGCCTTCAGCGCTGCGGCCGCGGCCGCCTTCTCCTTTTCCTTCAGCCAGTCGCTGTAGCCACCCACGTACTCGCCAATGCGTCCCTCCCCTTCAAACACCATCGTGCTGCTTACCACGTTGTCCAGGAAGTCGCGATCGTGGCTCACCACAAGAAGCGTGCCCTGATACTCCACCAGCAGATCCTCCAGCAGGTCGAGCGTCTCGGCATCGAGATCGTTCGTGGGCTCGTCCATTACCAGCACATTCGCGGGCTTCGTGAACAGGCGCGCCAGCAGCAGCCGGTTGCGTTCTCCGCCGGAGAGCACGCGTGCGGGAGTGCGTGCACGGTCGGGCGCAAACAGAAAATCCTGAAGGTAACTGATCACATGACGCGTGCGTCCGTCGATCGTGACGGTCTCGTTTCCGTCAGCGATGTTGTCCGCAACCGTCCGGTTGTCGTCGATTTGCCCGCGAAACTGATCGAAATACACCACCTCGAGTCCGCTGCCATGCTTGATCTCACCAGAGGTCGGATTCAGTTCTCCCAACAGCAGCTTGATGAGCGTGGTTTTTCCGGCGCCATTGGGGCCGATCAATCCGATCTTGTCGCCCCGCGTGATCAGCGTCGTGAAATCGCTCACCAGCGGTCGGCCGTCGCCGAAGGCGAATGAAATACCGTCGGCTTCAACGACCTTCACGCCCGATCGCTCGGCCTCCGCCAGGCGCATCGCGACATTCCCCGTCCGTTCACGACGCGCCGCGCGCTCGGCCCGCATCTTCATGAGCGCATGGATGCGGCCCTGCGCGCGCGACCGCTGTGCCTTGACTCCCTTGCGGATCCACACCTCCTCCTGCGCGAGTTTCTTGTCGAACAGCGCCTGCTGCCTCTCCTCGGCCTCCATCACCTCCTCCTTGCGCACGAGGTACGTGTCATAGTCGCACGCCCAGCTCGCAAGCCGCCCGCGATCAAGGTCGACAATCCGGGTGGCCAGGCGACGCAGAAACGCCCGATCGTGGGTCACGAAAAACAGCGAGAGTTTCTCCGTCAGCAGGAAATCCTCGAGCCAAAGGATGGAGTCGATGTCGAGGTGATTGGTGGGCTCGTCCAGCAGCAGCAGATCGGGCTGCCCGGCGAGCGCACGCGCGAGGAGTGCGCGACGCTTCAATCCGCCCGACAGCCGGGTGAAATCGGCATCAGGATCGAGTTGCAGGCGGTCGATGAGATCATCGACCCGCACATCGCGTTCCCACTCCTCCTCATGGTCGTGCGGCGGCCGCAGCCCTGAAGTCACCAGCGTCCTGACGTCGCCCGTGATTTTCGCGGGAATCTCCTGCGTCAGCCGCGCGAAGACGGAGCCCGGTTCGCGAAAGACCTGACCGGAGTCGGGTTTGATCTCCCCGGCGATAATCTTCATCAGCGTTGATTTGCCCGCGCCATTGCGCCCCAGAAGGCAGACACGTTCACCCGGATCCACCTGGAAATTGGCTTTCTCCAGAATGTACGGGCCACCAAAGCTGAGGGAAACGTCGAGCAGGCTGAACAAGGACATGGACGCATCCAAGGAAGACGCGTCCCGGGCAGGGTGCGAGGGATTTCTTTGTCGGCAGCACCGAATGCCCGACTGCGGCAAGGCCGTTCACACACCGGTCAGCAGCACCATCGGACCGCAGGTTTGATAGCTCAGGCTCTCACTCTCCAGATCCTCGACCGCATGCAGACGCTCACTCACGTAAATCAGGATGCCATTGGGATCACGTGTCATGAAGTGCCTGGCTCCCCGGTTTTGGGTGACGGGGGGTGACACTATCGGAGCGCCCGCGGACCTGATGCGATCAAACTCCGCATCCAGATCGCAAACCTCAAGGTTTAGCCAGAAGCCGCGTCCATCGGTCGCACTGATGAGCTCGGATGGATTTCCATCGACCTCATGCTCGAGCAGGCTCAATTGCGCGCCACCCGGGTGCTGCAATTGAACGCGGGTATTGTTTTCAGAAAGGGTGCTGAAACCAAGGATGGCAGTATAGAAGTCCCAGGTTTCATAGAAACGGGCTGTGACGATCCCGAGAAAAAAGTCAGCCGGTTGCCGGCGTGCGGATGAAAGGCTCATGGGTTTGCAGGGGCTCAGTTGACGTTTCAGGGCGACGCAGCCGCAAGGCGGTGGTGGATCGTCACGGGGTTGCCGTCGGGATCCCCAACTACCGCCAGTCGGCAGGCTGGAGTTACCATCGGTTCCTGATAGAAAGGCGCGCGGCTTTCGCGCAGCGTCGCGATGGTTTGATCGAAATCCTCAACCTCAAAGGCCACGCTTGGCCCCATCTCGCCGGGCCTCGGTGGCCCCATAAAATTGGAAATCGCGAAGGTGGAACCTGCGATCTCATACTCGATCCACGCCTTCTCGCCGTGATCAAAAACCTGCGAAGGTTTCAATTGAAGGATGCCTTCATAGAAGGCACGGGAACCGGCGATGCTGGATACCGGATAGCCGGTAAATGCGATTTCAGTGACACGAGGCATGGGAATCCTTGGGTAAAGAGATACGTCTGCCGCGACTGCGGCGAGTCACCACCCTAGCAGATCTCACTGACAACGTTATGTCAGGATGCTTTCAGACCGGCTTTCCAAAGGGCTACCATTCAAGGATTCCCGAGCTGCCCCGACCGCTTCGGAGGTGGCATTTGGCTTATGATTATCAAGTATTTGGCGAGCTTCCTGAACAACGCATTGCCGCAACTCCTCGGGTGCGACTGCGCGCGCACCATCGCCGAACGTGAGGATCCAGCGCGCAAGCCATTGCAGGGAGAACGTGCGGACCGTTGCCTCGAATCCATCATCTCGCTCCACCACCTCGGTCAGTTCGTTGAAGCTCTCCCGACGGGCCCGATCGAACGCGAACACGCGGAACCAGATCCTTGCCGTCAGCATCTTTTCCGTCGGCATGGCATCGTTGAGGTATCGGTCCAGGGAAAAATCCGGTCGCGGTGAGAACCTCTCGGAGGTCACTTCCAGCTGACCGAGACGCTCGAGCTTGAACTGTCGAAGTCCGTCGCGCAGTCGGCACCACCCCACCAGATACCACGCGCCGTTGTGGAACACCACTCCCAGCGGCTCGACATCCCGGCGGGTCATCTCATTCCGGCTGGGAACCCGGTAGTCGAAACGCAGAACCCGGCGGGAGATCACCGCCTGCTGAATGGGAAGGAGCACACGCTGGTCGAGCCCGTGGCGAAGGGCGCCGTTTCCGGCGACGAGCATGCCGCGCCCGAGCCGGTCGATGTCGTCCTGTTGTTCCTGGGGAAGGACCGCGCGGAGCTTGAGTAGCGCGGAGGACATGGCCGACGACAGCGATGAGTCGGTGAACTTTTGCACCATCTCCCCTCCGACGAACAGAGCCATCGCTTCATCGGCGGTAAAACTCACCGGCGGCAGGTGGTAACCCTTCACCAGGGTGTATCCGACCCCCGCCTCTCCCGTCAGCGGCACCCCCGCTTCGCAGAGGGCGACCACATCCCGGTACACCGTGCGAACGCTGACCTCGAAATGACGGGCAAGCTCCTCGGCGCGCACCAGACGGCGCCCCTGGAAATACATGACCATCGCGACGAGGCGATCGGTGCGGTTCATAGTACCCCTCAAACTGCCTGACCGTCCCCCCGGGCGCCAATCCGATTCTTGCGCTTCGCCCCGATTCCCGCGCCGTCCTCCGGATCTTTCGTCACTCCGTCGTTGCGGAACGAGGGTCACTCGAGAGAATCCTGCCCCATGAAAGTATCGTTCACGCCGGCAGAGTTTGCGCGGGTGCTTGAGCTGGTTCACTTCGGCATGCACGTGGTAACCGCCTATCAGGGCCCCGATACCGCGGCGGCGAAACGGTACCAGGAAATTGAGGGCAAGCTGTTGAGTCTCGCACAGTCGCTGGAGTGTGAGGATCTGGTCGAAACAGGCCCTGACGGGCGCCTCAAACCCTCCGCGAAAATCACCAAGGATGAACGCGTCGAGCAGGTGCTTTCAGAGCACGCCAACGACACCTTCTGGCATGAACTGGTCGCACGCCTCTCAGACCGCGACTATTCCGCCGATCAGGCAAAGCGTCACCTGGCGTCTTCAACACCCGGCCTCGAAGCCCCGCCCTCCCTTGAGGAGGAACTCAAGAAGATTGAGGATGCCTATTGGAAGGAGTTCGAAAAACACGACCTCAATCACGTCTACGTCCTCCGCGGCGGAAAGGGATAACGGCCTCAGCCCGGGGCCTCCGTTTGCGATCCAAACCTCCCGCTGTATGGCGGGTGGATCCATCCCGTCGAGGCTCGGCGCTGCCTACCCCAGCAACCGATCGATCTGCCGACGGTCGCGCTTGGTGGGCCGCCCTGAACCGCGCTCACGCGCAAGCAGGTGCTGGACACGCTGCTCACGGGCCTTTTCCCATTCACCCGGCGGCGTGCGATCCTCGCAATAGGTGCTGACCTGCGGCGCACCGACGCGCGATCTCGGCACCGCAAGCACGAGAAGAGTTCGCATCACGACACCTTGCCGCACATTGATCGTTTCACCGGGGCGCACATCCCGCGCGGGTTTTACAGGCTGATCGCCGATTGTTACGCTGCCCGCGCGACAGGCGTCGGAGGCGAGGCTCCTCGTCTTGTAAACGCGCACCGACCACAGCCATTTATCGACGCGGGAGGCAGA
Organism: Verrucomicrobiota bacterium; assembly: GCA_963205455.1. Taxonomy (GTDB): domain Bacteria; phylum Verrucomicrobiota; class Verrucomicrobiia; order Opitutales; family Opitutaceae; genus UBA6669. The sequence goes on along the minus strand of CAUJJL010000120.1, from coordinate 12,699 downwards.
CTCGGGAACCGGCGAATTCAAGGATGTGCAGCGGGGTCCAAGCAATAAAACGCCGCGAGTGTGACACTCGCAGCGGTGAGATCGAACCAAATTCGGAATCGTGCCGGAAGCTACTTCCTGTCGCGCAATTTTGCCCCCATCCACTCATTGAGAATGTCCTTCTCATAACGAAGCGGATCCTGGCGGTCGATGGTCAGCCGCATGGTGAAGGCCAGGTCGAACAGGTTCTCCTGCCCCTCCTTGACTACCGTGCCTGCCGCATCCGTGACCTTGTAGGTGAACTTGAAGCGCGGCGGATAGATGTCCTTCACGATGCGGATGTCGTCCGCACGCGGACCGCGCCACGGTTCATACTCCCCGGCGAGATCGATGTCGCTGAAGGTGATCGTCAGCTTCTGCCCGGCAGGCAGAAGTTTGTCGGCACGTTTCGTGATGTAATCGCGGATTTCAGACAGGATCGCCTCGCGGCCCTTCTCGGTGCCGAATGAACTGTCCTTCACATCCGTGAAGTTCTCCGGATCCGTGAAGTTCACTTCGACACGGCTGGTGGGTACCTTCTTGTCCTCGGCGAAGGCCACACCGGCACCCGCGAGAGCAAGGATCAAAAACAGTCGAATGGTTTTCATAGGATGAAGGTATTGTTACTTTCTGTGACTCAAAGTAGCGCGAAAAGTTTCACTCGCCAGTAACTCCGCCGACTTTTTTCCATTGGTCGGTATCTTACAGTCCGAATTGGAATCAGTTGATCGCACCCCCGATCCCCTCCTGGGGACCCGCACTGGGAGATATCGTAACAATCACATATTTGCTCGTGGGAGTGTTGCTCACCTCCGCGGTGCTGTCGATCGGTACAAGTACATTGGCCTCAGGAAAATACGTTGCAACGCATCCCCGAGGAATAGCATACGGCGCCACCATGAACGCCCGAGCCTGCCGCGTCACGCCGCCAAAATGGTTCGCGAGGTCAACCCACTGGCCAGCGGTCAATCCCGCATCCGTGATGTCGTCTTCTTGCATGAAGACCACCCGTCGTCCGCCAAAAACGCCCCGATAGCGGTCATCAAGACCATAGACGGTTGTATTGAACTGATCGTGCGTACGAATCGTCATCATCACGTATTCACCCTTCCGCCGAACATCCTGTCGGATCGGCGCAACGGTGAACCGGGCCTTTCCGGTCGCGGTCCGCCACTCGCGCCGGTCGCGTGGAGCATTCGGAAGATAGAAAACGCCCTGCCGGATGCGTTCGTTGAAGGCCTCGAAACCCGGCACGACATTCTCGATGCGATCGCGAATCAGGTCGTAGTTGGCAACGAGATCCGCCCAGGGAACTGTTGTGCGCTCGCCGAGCACCGCCTCGGCAAGGCGCGCGACAATCGCAGGTTCGCTGAGCAGGTCGCGCGACGCCGGGTCCGCATGCCCGCGCGAGGAACTGATGATGCCCATCGAATCCTCCACCGTGACAAATTGTTCGCCGGTTGCCTGACAATCCCGCTCGCTCCTTCCCAGGCAGGGCAGGATCAGCGCGGTCCGACCCGAGACCAGATGCGCGCGGTTGAGCTTCGTGGAAACATGCGCGGTCAGTGAGCATCGTCGCAAAGCCTCCCCGGTGAACTCCGTATCCGGCGTCGCCGACAGAAAGTTGCCCCCGAGTCCGAAGAAAACTGAAACCTCCCCCCGGTGCATCGCGCGAATCGTATCCACCGTGTCATGACCGTGCTTTCTGGGCGATGTGAAACGGAATTCGCGATCAAGGCGATCCAGCCAGCCCTCAGGCATCTTCTCGAAGATCCCCATCGTGCGATCTCCCTGCACATTCGAATGTCCGCGAACCGGGCAGACACCCGCCCCCGGACGCCCAATGCTGCCGCGCAGCAGCAGGAAATTGACGATCTGCTGGATGGTTGCGACCGAATGAGGCTGCTGGGTAAGGCCCATCGCCCAGCAGCAAAGGGTCGCCTTCGATCTCGCCGCGAGCAGGGCGATGCGCTCGATCTCCTCCTGCTTCACACCAGCGGATTCGACGATCGATTGCCAGGTCGTCGCCCTCAAGTCGGCGATCAGCGCCTCAAACCCGTCCGTGTGCTCCCGGATGAACACATGATCCAGCACGGTGCCCGGGGCCGCGTCCTCGAGTTCGAGCATGCCCTTCATCAATCCCTTGAACAGCGCCAGATCCCCGGCGATGCGCACCTGCAGCCAGTGGTCACTCAACGGCGTGCCGGACTGCGTCAGGAGCTTCAGCGCCTTGACCGGATTGAGAAGGTCCTGGGGATTCTTGAATCGAAAGTTCCCGATCTCAGGTAACGGATTTATGGATACAAGCACGGCACCCGCCCGCTTCGCATCAGCGAGGGTCGACAGCATGCGCGGGTGATTCGTCCCGGGATTCTGCCCGACGATGAGAATGAGCTCGGCCTTGGCAAAGTCGTCCATCGTGACCGTGCCCTTGCCGATGCCGATCGTCGCATTGAGCGCGGCGCCGCTGCTCTCATGGCACATGTTCGAACAGTCGGGCAGGTTGTTGGTGCCAAACTGCCGGGCAAAAAGCTGATAGAGGAACGCCGCCTCATTGCTCGTGCGACCCGAGGTGTAGAAGGCCGCCGCATCCGGAGTCGGCAACGCGCGCAGTTCCCTCGCGATGACCTCGAAGGCGTCCTCCCAGGACAGCGGCTCATAGTGCGTTGCGCCTGGACGCAGAATCATGGGCTCGGTCAGGCGACCCTGTCTGTTCAGCCAGTAGTCGCTCCGCTTGAGAAGGTCCGCGACCGAATGTCGCGCAAAAAAACTCCGGTCGACACGCCCCGTCATCGCCTCGTCCGCCACCGCCTTGGCACCGTTCTCACAGAATTCAAAGGTGTGGCGATCCGTATCCGGATTGGGCCAGGCGCAGGATTGGCAGTCGAATCCGTCAAGCTGGTTGACCCTCAGGAGCGCCTTTGTCCCCGCCCACACGCCTGCCCTGCCCAACGCGTACTCGCCTGTCTTGATGACCGCCTTCACGCCGGCCGCAGACGTGGATCCGGCTCGAAGAAGAGGCGGGGTCGTTTCCAGGGGAGGCTGCGACGAGGGCATCGGCGCATCGGGACGTAGCGAGGGCATTCCCCAAAGCGTACGGCTCAAATTGACAAACTCAAACCCAAGCCGTCACGGCGCCGTTCTGAAATTCATCCGCTCTTTCAGTTTACACCCCGCGCACAACCGTGGTTTCTCCATGCCAAACCGCGGGCAAATGTCGCAACAAGGGGACTTCGTCGCCTGGCTGCGCCGATTTTGGGTGACCCTCGGCCCCGCATCAGACTGAAATCGCCCATGCGCATCGCCGTGCTTGCCGATACCCATGACCGTTATCCTTCCGGTCTGCCCGCCATGCTTCAGTCGGCGGACGAAATCTGGCATCTGGGAGACGTCTGCGCCCCGGAGACTCTTGTCGAATTCGAGCAGCTCGGAATTCCTCTTCACATTGTCCGCGGAAACAACGACGCCCATCCTTGGCCGCTGGAACTCACGCTCGTCCGGGAAAACCTGAAATTCCATCTCGTCCACATCCCACCGCAGCGCGCACCCGCTGGCGTCCAGTTCCTCTTGCACGGCCATACGCATGTCCCTCGGGACGAAATCAGTTTTTCCCGGGTGCGATGGCTCAATCCGGGCTGCATCAGTTTTCCGCGGGCGGAGGTCTGCAGCTTTGCATGGCTCACGCTTGAAAAAAGCACGCTCAAGCGTTGGGAATGGGTCACACTCTGAATCTGGCCATGCCCGGCGAACGCCAAACGGATCTTTTTGATCTTCTACGCCCCTCCGAAAGCGAGGTTGAGGCGGCCGCACTTCCGTCGCCATCGACACCCGCAAGGCATCCCGAGGCAATGAAGCCGGAGGTCATTTTCAAACGCAGCCTCCGCGCGGATCACTACCGGTTGACGCTACGGCGCGACGGCGTTCCCCTGGTGACCATTCCCGCGCGCGGCAGCGAACGCGAGGCACGACGTTTTCTGGATTCACATCGCGGATGGCTCGAACGCGCGCAACAGCGTCATCGCTGCCGCCCGCAGCCTGCCGAGGTCTGGGTGCCTGGCACCCACATCCTTTGGCGAGGTGTCATGACCCCGCTCCGCGTCGCCGTGACTGGAGAAAAGCCGGCGGTGTGCCTGGACGCCGATGTCTTCCGCATTCCCCACCTCAACGGCAATCTTCGTCCCACGCTCGAATCCCACTTCATTCGCATCGCCAGGATCGAGTTGCCCGCACGCACCTGGGAGCTGTCCGCCCTGTGCGGCGTCGAAATCAAGGAGGTCGGCGTTCGCAACCAGCGCTCGCGCTGGGGATCGTGCAGTTCAGCGGGCGTGATCTCGCTCAATTGGAGGCTCGTGCAGACTCCGGATCTTGTGCGCGACTACATCATCCATCACGAATTGATGCACCTTCGTGAAATGAACCACTCGTCCCGCTTCTGGGCCCGTGTCGAAGAAGTGAGTCCGTCCTGGCGCGAAGCCGAGGCCTGGATCAAACGCAACGGCTCGCTCGTCGGACTATGACTCACCAGTCATCGCTTCGGAAGGGCACCGCGGGGAGCCCGGCTCCATTGTAGAGATTCGCAATCGGGGAACTGCTCCAGGCATACCGGACTTCGATCGGCTCCTTCACATCCTTCGACGTCACAAACACCGTATCACCGTCGATCTCCGCCTGGGCAGGCCAGAAAACCTTGTCACGTCCCGCGAGTTCGAAGGATTGCAGCGGGCGGTCGCGCGCGATGAGGCCCGTGACGGCATGACTGAAGCGCACGCGGATGCCGTTCTTCTCGCGTTCCGCCGATTGAAACATCGGCCCCGAGTCGTCGCCGGGAATGCCATACACCCTGGCTTTCGCGATCAGCGCGATCCGTCGCGCCACTTCCTGTTTGTTGCGCGGATGAATGTCATCGGGATTGCCGATGTCGATCGCGAGGGCCTGTCCCGTCTCCGGCAGCGACAGCGTCTGCGTCTGTGCCTCGCGCAGAAGCGCCCAGTCATTCGGCGTCTTGAAATTCGCCAACTGCACCCAGTAGAAGGGAAAATCCCCCTGGCCAAAATGCGCACGCCAGTACGTGATCATCGCCGCGAAGAGCTTGTGATACTCCGTGGGCCGCGAACCGTTGTTCTCACCCTGATACCAGAGAACACCGCGAATTGAATACGGCAGCACCGGATTGATCATGGCATTGAACAGTCCCGCAGGCAGATCGCGGGTCTCCGGATCGCGGGGAGTCAGCGGCTTTGCCTTGCTGAAGGGTTTGCCCGTGGCTTTCGCGGCAGTCTGCTCCGCAGTCCATTCCGCCAGATCCTTCTCATAGGCCGCCTTCTTCTCCGGATAGGCCTCCATCGCCTCCTTCCATCGCTTGAACACGATCTCAAACGCGGGATCGCTCGCAAGCGCGGCCGGACTCATCCACGCCTCAACGGGTGTCCCTCCCCAACTGCTGTGAATGATGCCAATCGGGACACCGAGTTTGCGGTGCAGGTCGCGCGCAAAGAAATAACCCACCGCCGTGAAATTGCCCGCGGTGGACGGGCTCGAGGGAAGCCATGAGCCGTTGAGCACATCCGTCGGTGCCTTGGAGACCGCCTTCTCGACCGTGAACACGCGGATTTGCGGGATCTCCGCCGAGGCAATCTCCTCCTTCGCGTTGTCCGAATTCTTGACAACCCACGCCATGTTCGACTGCCCGGAACACAGCCACACTTCACCGACGAGGATGTTCTTCACGCTCAGCCGGTTGTTTCCGGAAACGATCATCTCCGCCGGTTCGCTCTGCGTCGCCAGCGGATCAAGGTAGATGATCCAGCGCCCATCGGCGGGCGTGTTCGTGGACACCTCCTGTCCCGCGAAAGCAACTGTCACCCTTTCTCCCGGATCAGCCCGCCCCCAGATCGGAACCGGACGATCCCGCTGGAAAACGAGATTGTCCTGAAACAGTCCCGCAAGCGTCACATCCGCAAGGACGGCAGTCGCGGAACAGAGGGCCACCAGACTCAAAACGATCGCGCGCATGATGCTTCTTTGGTGCCAAACTCGCATCGACATCTCAATCCGATTCGATCCGATCAACGGGCCTGCCGCGCCACTTCACGCCCCTACCCGCGCAAATTTCACTCGCCTCCGCCAACCCCCGCTGACTCATTGCCGCCCATGCCCGCACTTGCTGATCAAGTGATCCTCGTCACCGGCGCATCCTCCGGGATCGGGGAAGCGACCGCCAGGCGGCTTGCACACGGCGGCGCACGCCTGGTGCTCACGGCCAGGCGCGCGGATCGGCTCCAATCGATCGCCCGGGAGCTGGATCCCGGGGGACAACGGATCCTTGTTGTCGCGGCGGACATCACTCTCGCCACCGACCGCGAACGCTTGATCAACGAGGCGCTCGCCCATTTCGGCCGCATCGACGGACTCGTCAACAACGCCGGATACGGTCAGCGCGGTCCGCTCGAACGCGTGGCAGTCGACGCGATCCGCCGGAATTTCGAGGTCAATGTCTTTTCCCTGATCGCCCTCACCCAACTCGTCATCCCGCACCTGCGCTCGCAAGGTCGCGGGCGGATCATCAACATCGGATCCGTCGCCGGCCGCATCGCACGCCCGCTGTCCTCGGTCTACGACTCCACCAAACACGCGCTTGAGGCATTGACGGACGGTCTCCGTGGCGAACTTCTGCCTTTCGGCATCGATGTGGTGATGATCCGCCCCGGTTACATCGCGTCCGAGTTCGCTGAAGCCGCCAATGCAGCTTCGGCAGACGCGCTGGACGATTCTGGACCCTACGCCTCCTACGTGGAGGCCTACAGAAAGGGCTACAGTCGCAAACGCCGCTTCGCCCGTCCGCCCGATGCCATCGCCCACCTGGTCGAACGCGCGCTCACGGCGGCGCGCCCGTCCACCCACTACTCAGGCCCGGCTCACGCCAGGGTCTTCCTCTTTCTTCGCTGGCTTCTGCCTGCCCGATGGTTCGACAGGTTTGTCCGACTCAAGCGCTGACGCCTTGGCCCGCTCATTCGCCGAGGGAGAATCTGCGTCCTCTGCCGCCATGCTTTCCGCGCTCGCATCTTCCGGCGTCGGTGCGCGGCGATGGAGAAATTCATAAAGCTCGATCGCGAGCTTCGGTCCAAATCCGGGCACCTCACGGATTTCCGCCGCACTGGCCGCACGCAGCCGGTCGTAGTCGCCAAAATGCTCGAACAGCGCCGCACGACGCACGTCACCGAGCCCGGCAAAATCATCGAGTCGGCTCTCGCGCAGTTTCCTCGATCGCAAATCCGCATTGTAGGTATTTGCGAAACGATGCGCCTCATCACGCACGCGCTGGAGCAGATTCAGTGCGGGCGAGTTGAGCGGTAGATTCAGCGGTGCTCGCCCGTCGGGAAAAATGATCGTCTCATGTTTTTTGGCGAGGCCGATCAGGGGCGGCGGTTCGAGATCCAACGCCAGAAACGCCTTCAGCGCGGCACCGATCTGCCCGAGGCCGCCGTCGATCACCACCAGATCAGGCATCGGCCTGGATTCGTTCCTCAGGCGCCGGTACCTGCGCCCGACCACCTCCTCCATCGCGCGGAAATCATCGTTGCCGATGAAGCTCTTGATCTGGAAGCGGCGATAGTGGTTCTTGTCCGGCCTGCCGCCCGCGAAATGCACCATCGAGGCGACCACGTACGTCCCGGATATGTGCGAGATGTCGAAGCACTCGATGGTGCGCGGCGGAGCACGCAGACCCAGCACCTCGCCCAGGGACGTCAGAGCCGCGGCATCCGTCGACACGAGCGGATGGTCGCGCTCGAACTTGCGCGTTTTCTCAAGGGTCTTCTCCAGGGCAAAAACCACGTCGCGCAGTTCGGCGGCCTTCTCAAACTCCTGCCGCCCGGCGGCGCCGTTCATTTCTGCGCGCAATGACTCGAGCCACTCGCGCGACTTGCCATCGAGAAACACACACGCGTCCTCCACCCGGCGACGATACTCCTCCGCTGTCGTGACATTCTGAAAACCATAGAGCTCCTGCCGCACGTCGTCGTAGAGCTGCCAGGTCCCATCCGGCAGTTTCCGGGGCGTGGCATCCCCCAGCATCACGCCGAACTGACGCCGCATCTGGGCAAGGGTCTTACGCAGAAGACCCGAGTGCGCAAACGGTCCGAAGTACCGCGAGCGATCGTCCTTCCGGATCCGCGTCAGACGGATCCTCGGCACCTCCTCGGACATGTCGACGCGCACAAGAAGAAAGCGCTTGTCGTCCGTGAAGTCCGTGTTGTAGCGGGGCCGCCATTGTTTGATCAACCGCCCTTCGAGCAGCAGCGCTTCGGGCTCCGACTTCACCTCCAGCGTTTCAAAATCCGCAATCGTTTCAATCAAAGCCCGGATCTTCGGATGTGCGGCCATCGATCGCGAAGGGGTGAAATACGAGGAAACCCGCTTTTTCAGACTTTTGGCTTTTCCAACGTAGATGATCCGACCCAGCCGATCCTTCATCAGGTAAACGCCCGGCCGATCCGGCAAATGCCTCACCTTTTCCTTCAGGGAAGGCGGCGATTCATGGTTATCCTTTTCGCTGGCTCGCATTTTTACGGTCTTGGCTTACGTTCCCGCCTCGCTGGTTGCGAATCATCTCTCACTGACCTTGTGATTTCTCCCAATTCTCCGCGTCATATTGAACTCCTCACCCTGGGCGATGAGTTGCTGCTCGGTCTCACGACCAACAGCCACCTCACGTTTGTCGGTGCGCAACTCGGCCGCCACGGCATGATGCTGGCCCGCAATGTCACGGTGACGGACGAAGCCGGCGCCATTGCGCGACAGTTTCGCGAAAGCTGGGCAGCCGCCGACGTGGTCATCACCACGGGCGGGCTCGGGCCGACCTGCGATGACCGCACCCGCGAGGTCATCGCGGAGGTGCTGGGCCAGGCCCTGGTCTTCGACCCAGCGATAGAAGCTGCGATCGCCGGAAGGTTTTCCCAGCTCGGTCGTCCGATGACGCCCAACAATCTCAAGCAGGCCTATCGTTTCGCGAACGGCAGCGTGCTGCCCAATGCGAACGGCACCGCTCCCGGGCTCTGGGTGGAGCAGGATGGCAAGGTGCTCTGCATGCTCCCGGGCCCGCCCAATGAACTGCAGCCCATGTTCGTGGAGCAGGTCCTCCCGCGACTCGCCGCGCTCGGATACGTTCGCGATCATGAGGCCTACATTCAATTGCGCACGGCAGGCATCGGCGAGAGTTCTCTCGAGACCCGCCTGCAACCTGTCTTCGACCGCCTGGGGGAAACCCTCACGGTCGCGTTCTGCGCGCACCAGGGACACGTCGACTGCCGGCTCAGTGCAAGCGGTAATGGCCTTTCGGATACACAGCTTCAGGAGATCGCTGCCGAGTGCGCCTCCCTGCTGGGTGACGACTTCGTGTGCTACGGCAATGACCCTCTCGCGCGCATCTGTGCCGACCTCCTGCGCGCACAGGATCTCACGATCGCGGTCGCCGAAGCCGCCACCGGCGGCCTGCTCGCAAACGCGTTCACCGAACTGCACGGAGCCTGCAAATTTTTCGCCGGCGGATGCGTCTGCTACTCCAACGAATCGCGGATGCAGCTCCTCGATGTACCCGAGGAAATCCTCTCCCAGCATGGCGCAGTTTCCGCCGAAAGCGCCGTGGCCATGGCGACCGGCGCCGCAGAGCGGCTCGGTGCCGACTACGCGCTTGCGATCACCGGCTTCGCGAGTCCCACGTGCGGGCACGAGGCCAATCCGATCGGGACCATCTTCATGTCGCTCTATTCGCCGCACGGCGTGTGGAGCCGAAAACTCTCCTATCCGGGTCCCCGCGCAACGATCAAGGTCCGTGCGGTCAATGCCGCGCTGGACTGGCTGCGGAGGGAGCTCCATCAGTCGCGGACTACGGTTCGACCAGCAACCGCCGCAGCCCCTGCCATCTCCCGAGTTCACGGATAACCTCGGGAAGTACATTCGGACGCAATTGCACTTTGAGTGCGCGTCGAGGTCGGGCTGAATATTCAGGGATCGACATCCTCCTGCATGGGGGTGGAAAAATATTCCACCCGGTGACTCCAATTCACAGCGGTCGTCGTAGTTTGGAAAAAAGAGAGTAAAGTTTACCGCTTCGAAATCCGATTGAATGTTCCTGCCGCGCATGGCTGCAAAATCCATATCCGACGCCCGGCTCGCTGCCGCCGCATCCAAACTTTCCGCGGCTCCGCGGGTATTCCAACGCTTGAGCGCCGCCATGAAGGATCCCGACGTCAGCGTCGATGCGATCGTTTCGGTTGTGCGGCTCGATGCGGTCCTCAGCGCGCGTGTACTGCGTATCAGCAACAGCGCCCAATTTTCGCGGGGCACCCACATTGAGAGCCTCGACGAGGCGATTGACCGCATCGGTCTCTATGAGGTCTACCGGCTCGTCGGTGCCGCGATGGCCTGCCAGCTCTACTCGGTTGGCCTTCCGGTTTACGGCGTCTCCTGCGAGGAACTCTGGGAAAACTCGGTCACCACCGCCGTTGCAATGGAGGCCATGGCTGCTGCCGCAGGTGACGACGGCAGCACCGGGTACACGCTGGGATTGCTTCGCCCCGTGGGCCGCCTGCTGCTTCAGGGTGTCGCGACGGAGGAAGGTTGCGCTGTCGGCAGCGGCGTACATCCGACGGCCGCGCTCGTCGCAGCGTGGGAGTTCAATACCTTTGGCACGACCAGTACCGAGGCCGTAGATCGATTGTTCCACCTGTGGGGATTTTCGGAGAGCCTGATCGAACCGATTCGCTACCATTTCGCCCCCGCGGGCGACCCCAATCGCCTGCGCATCACCGCCCTCCTTCACGTCGCCTGCTGGATAACACAGGAAATCGGAAAAGGACTCGCCATCGAGCGCCACGCCTGGGCGCTGAGCGACGATGTGCTTCTCCAGGCAGGTCTTACCCTAAAGGAAGCGCAGGCCCACATCGAACGCACAAAACGAATCTCCGAACGCCTCCAAGGCATGCTCCGCGCCGCGTGACAAGCCGCGCCAACTTCTGCCCTCTGATCCCTGATCTCCGACCTCTGCCCCCCTACCTCCGGTCTCTGACTTCAGCCCCCAGCCGCCGATCCAGGTCACGACGAAGCGGGCCCCTCCCGTCTGACCGCTGATCTCCGACCTCCGACCGCTGATCTCTGATCTCCGAATTCAGTCCTACGCCCCCTACCCCATGAGATTCCGCAAGGCGGCGAGGTATTTGTCGCGCGTGTGGCGGATCACATCCGCTGGCAAGCTCGGCGCGGGTGGCTGCTGATTCCATTTCACGGACAGAAGATGATCGCGCACAAACTGCTTGTCGTAGCTCGGCGGTGACTGATCGGGCGCATAGCTTTCCGCGGGCCAGTAACGCGAGGAGTCGGGTGTGAGCACCTCGTCGATCAGGACGAGTTTTCCATGCGCATCGGTTCCGAATTCGAACTTCGTGTCGGCAAGGATCATGCCTGCATTTTTTGCACGATCGTGTCCGCGACGATAAAGCGACAGACTCGTCGCCTTGACAGACTCGTAGAGCTCAGCGCCCACGATCGTCCTACCCTGATCGTCCGTGATCGGCTCATCGTGTTTCCCCTTCGGCGCCTTGGTCGTTGGCGTGAAAATCGGTTCGGGGAGCCGGTCCGCCTGACGCAACCCGGCCGGCAGCCGATGTCCGCAGACCATTCCTGTCTTCTGGTAGGCTGACCAGCCGCTGCCTGCGAGATAGCCCCGGACCACGCACTCGATCGCGAGCGGCTTAAGCTTGCGCACCACCATGCTGCGAAGCCGCAGGTCCCGGTCGTGAATTCCCCGGCGACTGAATTCCTGCTCCTGGTCAGGCAGCAGGTGATTGGCGATCAGATCGCTCGTTTGGCTGAACCACCACAGACTCAATTGCGTTAGCAGGATGCCCTTGCCCGGGATGCCATCGGGCAGGATGACATCGAAGGCGGACAGCCGGTCCGTTGCCACCAGCAGCAAGGCATCGCCCAAGTCATAGATCTCGCGCACCTTGCCCGAGCCGAGCAAGGGGAACGGAAGCCCCTGACAGGAAACGACAGCGACGGAAGGCAGCGACTCAGCGATTTCGGCGAACCTCATGCGAAACCAGACTGCCAGCGAATGCCGTCACAACGGAAGTGTGAACCACGGCAAACCTAACGTTTGCCGCCAAAATTCCAGGAATTGCCCCAAATTTGCGCCAGACGGGAATCTCAAAAAGGTACTTGCACAAGATGCCCGGGAACCTACCGTCCTGCCCCTTGTTCTTTTGCGTCCCCATCGTCTAGCCCGGTTAGGACACCACCCTTTCACGGTGAGAACCGGGGTTCGAATCCCCGTGGGGACGCCAACTTTCAAAACCCTGTAGCTCTAGCGAGTTGCGGGGTTTTGTATTTCAGGCGACCGTGAAGTAAGAATGCCAGTAAGAATAGATTCGTCATGGTGCGTCGATGCTTGCCGGTGACGTGGAGCGCAGCGAAAAGCGGCCCTCACAAGAGACCCGCGGCGCGGAAGGAATAATGCCCGACGCCTTGCGGGTCGGCTTGCTTGTCGCCGACGATGACGTGGTCGGTGAGTTCAATGTCGATGATCTTGGCGGCTTCCCGGAGCACGCGCGTGATCTGAACGTCGGCCGCGCTGGGGGCCGGGTCACCGGAGGGATGGTTGAGGACGAGGACGAGCGCCGGCGC